>CAZCDC010000034.1:0-4259 GCA_964497195.1 uncultured Rhodobacterales bacterium
TGATCACGCCATCCTGCCAATTTTTGCGAAAATTCAGGCGAGGTCATCAATCGGCCACGTTCATCCAAAGCCACCAAAACGGAGCCTTTGGGAATGGCGTTGCGCATAAGCACCGCCTCGCCTTTCATGCCGGAATTTTTCTTATCCTCAACCTCGATCACGCTGGCAGGGCCAAGGCCAAGGCCCCGCCCCGTGCGATCAAACCGTGTCAGATAATCATCGATCAGCTCTCGTTCCGGCCCGGCGCGCAAACGCCCGACAGTAACGAGGCTGATTTTCATTCTTTTGCTTTTTCCGGCAAGGAAAGCCAAAGCTTTTCAAGGTCATAATATTCACGAACCTCGGGACGGAAAAGATGCACAACAACATCGCCGCAATCCAGCAAAACCCAATCGCCCAGGGCTTTGCCCTCAGAACGGGTTAAGCGCCCGGTGGCTATCTTGATTTTTTCCGCCAGTTTTTCGGCCAATGCGCCCACATGGCGCGAAGACCGCCCCGATGCAACAACCATATAATCCGCCATTTCGGATTTTCCAGCCAAAGGAATATCAATAATATCCTCCGCAACGTCCTCAGTTAACGATGCCAGAATCAACGCCAGCAATTCATCACTGCCCATGTCGGCATTTTGGCTTTTTTCAACAGTTTCCGAGCTCACGAAAACCTCCAAATCATAGATGCGTCAACACCCTGACGCGGGGAATGGCAAATCTATCATGATTCTGCTGCCATCTCAAGAATAGGCGCAAATATGCGCTTACACCCAAAAGATCAAGGGAGGGTTTTAAATCGCTCCAGCAAAAGTGCAAAAAACCGGTCATCATCCAGTTCACGAATCCAAAGCGCGTTTGGTTTGCGGTCTGTAACGCCCCACCAGTCAACCACCGTCATTCCCATGGTTAATTCGGATTTGGTTTCTATTTCCACATTCACATGGCGGCCCTTGTAGATATCCGGTTCCAGCAGGTATGCAATCACATTCGGATCATGCAACGGCCCGCCATCTGTACCATATTTTTCCGCGTCAAACCGTTCAAAGAAATCCATCATTTCGGCAGTCGCCGTGCCCGAAGCATTGCCAATACCGTAAAATGCCTCAATACGTTTTGCCGTGGTCAGGGCTTTGTGGGTCACATCAAGCGGCATCACCACCAGCGGAATGCCCGCATCAAAAACAATTGCCGCCGCGTGCGGATCAACAAAAATGTTGAATTCCGCGGCGGGCGTTATATTTCCGCCCTCAAAACAGCCGCCACCCATCAGGATAATTTGCTGAATTCGCGGCGCGATGTCTGGCGCTTTTTCCAATGCCATCCCGATATTTGTCAATGGTCCCAAAACACAAAGCGTTACCTCGCCAATATCGTGCAACCGCAAAGTTTCGATAATAAAATCAACCGCATGGCCATCTTGTAATTGCATTTTAGGCGCTTGCCATTCCGGCCCATTCAAGCCCGTGCTGCCATGCACATGTTCTGCCGTAACAAGATCGCGCACCATGGGCTGTTCAGCCCCCGCAAAAACCTTGATATCGGTCCGCCCCGCCAGTTCGCAGATAATCCGGGTATTTTTTTGCGTCAGCGGCAACGGCACATTCCCCGCCACCGCAGTTAGGCCCAACACGTCAATTTCAGGCGCAGCCAAGGCCAGTAAAATGGCCACGGCATCATCCTGCCCCGGGTCGGTATCAATGATAATTTTTTGCGCTGGCATGGGTTTTCTCGATTTTGTTGTTTGCAACAATATCGCAAGCCTCAGCGCAAATATCCACCTCTATTCACAAGCAGCCAAACCATCAAACCCAGCCTCTTGCATCCTCTCGTTTAGGTCAAAATTTCGCAGTAATGGTAAAAATGCTGCGCCATCAGCGCGGCGATATTCTCAAAGCCAGCAAAATCCCCTGACCCGCCCGACTGGGCGTTTGCCAAAGGGGGTTCAATGCCCCCTTTGGCAAAACCTCCTCAAGCCCGCACCAGTTTCTCGTAATCCTCGGAAATTTCCCGCGCCAAATCACCAACCTCAAACATATAATCGCCAATTTGCCCCACCGGCGTTACCTCGGCCGCTGTGCCGGTCAGCCAGCATTGCTCAAACCCAACCAATTCATCTGCCATAATATAACGTTCCACCACCTCAATACCTTTGTCGCGCAACATGCCAATTACGGTTTGGCGGGTAATCCCGTTCAAGAATGCATCCGGCAGAGGCGTATGCACCACGCCGTCTTTTACAAAAAAGATATTCGCGCCCGTCGCCTCGGCCACATAACCGCGATAATCATACATCAGGGCATCAGAACACCCCTTGGCCTCAGCCGCATGTTTGGACATCGTGCAAATCATATACAGGCCGGAAGCCTTGGCAAAACAAGGTATTGTCAACGGATCAGGCCGCCGCCATTTTGAAATATCCAGTTTGGCGCCTTTAAATTTAGCGTCACCGTAATAATTGCCCCATTCCCACACAGCCACGGCCATGCGCACCGGATTGGCCGCGGATGCAACACCCATATCAGTGCCCGCACCGCGCCATGCAACAACGCGCACATAAGCGTCGGTCAGGTTATTGGCCTTCAGCGCCGCATATTTGGCTTCTTCAATCTGCGCCACGCTCCAAGGGATAGGCATGTCGATATAGTCGCCGGATTTTAACAAACGCTCGGAATGCAATTCAGATTTGAAAATCTTGCCATTGTAACACCGCTCACCCTCAAAAACCGAAGACGCATAATGCAAAGCATGGCTCAGAATATGCACATTTGCCGCGCGCCAAGGCACCATTTCGCCGTCCAGCCAAATGTATCCGTCGCGATCATCATATCCACTTTCCATTGCATTTCCCTAATCTTTTTCCAAAAGTTGCGCAAAAGCCATCAAAAACGACAGTTAGTTACGCCTATCTGGTATTTTGCTAACATTGCCCCCTTGGAAAGTCAACAAGGCTGACATAAACTGTGATCAGGTCTTAAAAGGATAAAGAACAAATGCATAATGTGCCCTTGTCCCGCCCACCGCGTTCAGAACAATTGTTATTTCTAACCGATGATCAGATTCGCAGCGGCATTGAAATGCTGTTTTTTGCCTATCGTGATTTCACCACCCACCCTGATGAAATTCTGGAAAATTATAATTACGGCCGCGCCCATCACCGCGTTGTCCATTTTGTGAATCGTAAACCGGGGCTGACGGTAAATGAATTGCTGGATATTCTGGGTGTCACCAAACAATCCCTTAATCGGGTATTACGCCAACTGGTGAATGACGGTTTGATCGACAGCCGCATTGGCAAAACCGATCGGCGCCAGCGCAATTTATACCTGACCGATACCGGCACCGTGCTAGAAAAAGAGCTGTCGGATGTGCAACGCAAACGCATGCGCCGCGCGTATTCGGCAGCAGGGCCAGAGGCGGTGCAAGGCTTTCGCACCGTGCTGGAAACAATGATCGAACCCGAAATTGCCGCACGAATGCGCAGCATGTTACAAGGCGATAAAACATGAGCATCGATGCTGATGGCGCCCATGTTCTGATCGTCGATGATGACGAGCGCATCCGCACCTTGTTGGCGCGCTTTATGGCTAAAAACGGCTATCTGGTTACAAAAGCCCGCGATGCAGCCCATGCAAGGCGGCTGCTGGCGGGGCTTGAATTTGACATGTTAATCATTGACGTAATGATGCCCGGCGAAGACGGCTTTGCCCTAACCCGTGATTTGCGGCTGTCCTTAACCACGCCCATCATGCTGCTAACCGCACGCGGAGAGGCCGAGGACCGCATCACCGGACTAGAAGCAGGCGCTGATGATTACCTCCCGAAACCCTTTGAGCCCCAAGAATTACTGCTGCGCGTCAATGCCATTTTGCGCCGTATCCCCAAAGACATTAACAAACCAGCCCCGCCGCGCACATTGCAAATGGGTAAATTCAGATATGACATCACCCGCAGTGAGCTGTGGCATGGCGACAGCGTCATGCGCCTCACTTCTACGGAAAACGCGCTCATGCGGGTTTTCGCCGCCAGCCCCAACACCGCGGTATCGCGCAAGCGACTGGTGCAGGAGCTGGGCCAAGGTGATAGCAGCGCCAATGAACGCGCAATAGATGTACAAATCACCCGATTACGCCGCAAAATTGAGGCTGACCCAAAACAACCGCGTTACCTGCAAACCGTACGCGGCGCAGGATATATGATTGCGCCGGATTAAACCGGTTTAATCAGCTCAGACGAAAACCAAAACAGGTTGGTTTTGGCCCCTTGTTT
>CAZCDC010000034.1:4359-14831 GCA_964497195.1 uncultured Rhodobacterales bacterium
CCGCACTTTGCGGATTTCCAAAGCAGTGATACCACTTGACTAGAACTGTATGAGGGCATTTGTGATTTCAGTAAAATCTGGTTACAGTCCAAATGATCAGTAATGATCTGGGCCGCACACACGCCCATCCGAATTGCCTTACCGCTTGAAGGTTTTTGTTACATCGTTAAATTTAACCAAACAAAATCAGGAGAAGACCAATGGCAGATAATTTTGCGATCGAAGTGACCCAATCAGGCGATCTGGCCAGCGTGATTGAACGCGTAACCGAAGCCCTAAAAACCCAAGGGTTTGGCATTCTAACCCGTATCGACGTGCATGACGTTTTGAAAACAAAAATCGATGTGGATTTCCGCCCCTATACAATTTTGGGCGCGTGTAACCCGGTTTTGGCCCATCAGGCACTGACGGCGCGCGCTGATATCGGGCTGATCTTGCCATGCAATGTTACTGTTGAGCAATCCGGCGATAATGAATGTCTTGTGCGGTTCATTGATCCGCTGGCAATGATGACCTTTGGCGATCTGGAGGGAAATGAGACCCTGCGCCGCCTCGGTGGCGAAGCGGCGGTGAAAATCAAAACTGCCGCAGCCTCATTGGGGTGAATTGGCTTTGGGCCGTATCCGGTTTAAAATACGGCCCATCTTTTTGATGATTAAAATGCGAATGCGATTCTGGCTTTTCGGCATATGCCCATAGCTGTGCCGCGATTTTTTCGCCTGTTGCATAGGGCGCAATAAAGGCGAGGGGATCATTCACCGGAAAGCCTATGCAACTGTTCCGCCCAAGATTGAGTATTCCTTGACTGATATTGGTCACAGCATTGCGCCTGTGATGGCCAGCATTACCAAATGGGGTGAAGCCTATATCAAGGAAAGTAAACCGCTTTCTCAACGATGATTTACGTGCTGAAATTATTTTTGATTTCCAGTGTTAAAACCTGATAATCCAAGGAAACCCAGTTCAAAGCAGTGTTGAAATCTGCCCGGACAAAAATCGGAGAAATTTGAATGTTTGTAGTTGGAGGCGAAAATCTGATTGATTTCATTCAAGAAATTGACGATGATGGATTATCGCGTTATCGCGCGGTTCCGGGTGGATCGCCTTATAATGTTGCCAAAGCATTGGCGTTACAAGCTGTTGAAACCGGATATCTAACGCCAATTTCATCAGACAGTTTGGGTGATTTATTGGTGGCAGACCTGCCGCAGGAAAATCTGGTTTTGTTGGCAAAACGATCCGACAAACCGACATCCTTGGCGGTTGTTTCGCTGGTCAATGGCCAGCCCGCATATCAGTTTTACCGTGAAAACACCGCTGAACGTGATGTGACGCCGCAATCTCTAAACGAAACCATTCCCGCTAGAGCGCGCGGATTTTACATCGGCTCTTTGGCACTTGCGAATGGCGATGATTCCGTTGCTTGGGAAGATGCCTGGGTTGCCTGCCATAAACGCGGTATTTTTACCGCGATCGATCCCAATATCCGTGCTGCATTCATCCATGATCGCAATGCCTATCTTACACGGTTGGAAGCAATGTTTAAGCAGGCGGACCTCATTAAACTCAGCGACGAAGACATCGGTTGGATTACCCCCGATACGCCAGTATTGGATGCGGCCCAAGCGATGTTTGCACGCTCAAACGCAGCGCTTTTGGTGCTGACATTGGGCAAGAATGGCGCGGTTGCGATCTCTGCTAATGGTCAAATATCGGTACCCGCATTCCCGGTCCCAGACCTAAAAGACACCGTCGGCGCAGGCGATACATTTATGGCAACTTTATTGGCACAAATTGACAGCCACGGGTTGCTGGAAAAAACTGCCCTGCAAAGGGCTAGCCCTGTATTACTGAAAAAAATCCTGTATATAGCAACCAAAGCAGCCGCTATTAATTGCGGTCGAATCGGATGCAACCCACCCCTATTAACCGAACTTTAACCCCATCCCCGCCGAGCGTAGCGAGGCCAAGTCTGACTTTTTACTGTTGGCCCGATAGGGTCAATCGGAAAATGTCAGTCTTACCTTAACTCAAAGAAATACTCCCGCAGTCCGGCGCCATATTTGCTGCGCAAATAGACCCCTCCCTTTGGGCTTGGCCCTCGGCTTCGCCTTCGGGTGTCGCTGCGCTGGCCACAGGCGAGCGGACAGTTACAACCAATCTCGTAAAATCGGAATCAGCGGAATATCGGCTGGCGGCATTGGATAATCACGCAACTTGTTGGCCCGCACCCATTTCAGGGTTTGACCTTCTATTGGCGTCGGGGTGCCTTGCCATTTACGGCACGCAAAAAGCGGCATGAGCAAATGAAAATCACGATAGCTGTGGCTGGCAAAAGTCAGTGGTGCAAGGCAGCTTTCCCATGTGTCTATTCCCAATTCTTCTTGTAATTCGCGGATCAGTGCTGCTTCCGGTGTTTCCCCCGGCTCAACCTTACCGCCCGGAAATTCCCAAAGCCCTGCCATTGATTTGCCCTCGGGACGTTGAGCCAAAAGAACCCGGCCGTCAGGGTCTATCAATGCCACAGCTGAAACCAGCAGAGTTTTCATGAGCGGTAATCCGCGTTGATACTGATATATTGATGGGTCAGATCACAGGTCCAGACCGTGGCGGTCCCATTATCAAGCCCAAGATCAACGGTAATATTGATTTCATCGTTCAGCATATAATCCGCACCCGCTTCTTCAGTATAACGGGGCGACACCCAGCCGTTTTTGGCCACCAGAATATCGCCAAAATGAATGGATATGCGGTCTCGATCAGCGCGCTCACCCGATTTTCCGATGGCCATAACAATGCGGCCCCAGTTTGGATCTTCGCCCGCCACAGCCGTTTTAACCAGTGGAGAGTTGGCCACCGACATCGCCACGCGGTGGGCCGCGCCATCAGAATTTGCACCGGTTATGGTGACTTTGATCAGCTTGGTTGCGCCCTCGCCATCACGCGCCACTTGTTGGCACAGGTTTGACATAACATCAGCCAAAGCGGTTGAGAATACCGGCAGGCGCGGGTCGGTCTGATCGGAGATTTCTAGCATGTCAGCCTTGCTTGTGGCGGTCAAAAGCACGGTGTCGGAGGTCGAGGTATCGCTGTCCACGGTGATGCAGTTGAATGTTTTGGCATTCACCAGCCAAAGCGTGCGTTGCAGCAAGGCCTGCGAGATTTTCACATCGGTAAAAATATAGACCAGCATTGTCGCCATATCCGGCGCAATCATCCCCGAACCTTTGGCAAACCCTGCGATCTTTATGGAAACACCATCAAGATCAACTGTCGCAGTAGCTCCTTTGGCAAAGGTATCAGTGGTCATAATTGCTTTGGCCGCAGCCTGTGCGCCCTTATTGGAAAGCGCCGCGTTCAGCTCGGCAATTTTACTGATAATCCGCGCGTGCGGTAATGGCTCGCCAATAACACCGGTTGACGAGGTAAACACCCGTTGGGCAGCGCATCCAAGCTCAGCGGCAACAGCTTCGCGGTTTGCGTCCACGCTCTCAAAGCCTCGACCACCCGTAAATGCGTTGGCATTGCCGGAATTTACCAGAATGGCAAAACCGGATTTATCATCAGGATTGGCGATATGGGTGGCCAGTGATTCTTCGCATCGCAAAACCGGCGCGGCGCGGGTGGTGGAGCGGGTAAAAACCCCTGCCATCACCGCACCATTACAAATTTCAGCCAGCATAACATCTGTGCGATCAGTGTATTTCACGGCGGCCTCGGCCACGGCAAAACGCACGCCGTCAATTACCGGAAGATCAGGAAACCGCGCGGGCGCAAGCGGCGAAACCGCTGCTGGAAGTTCTGCTTCCAGCGCTGCGATTTCAGCTTTTAATGCGGCAATACGCGATTTCACATCTTTCATTTTTAGTCAGCCAGCAAAGACAAATCAAGCATCAGGGCTGGGTCAATATCCTCAACACGGGTGATTTCTGCGGCTTCTGTCAGGGCTTCGATTTCGGCTTGAACCGATTTCTGGCGCAGTTGTTCCATCAGTTGCGGGCGCATGTCATCAAGGCTTGGCACAGGCGTTTCGCGCGCATCATCCAATTTCACCACGTGCCAGCCAAACTGGGTTTGCACAGGTGCGGAAACACCACCAATTTCCAAACCGGTTACCGCCAATTCAAATTCGGGCACCATCATGCCAAGGCCAAACCAGCCCAGATCACCGCCATTCGGGCCGCTGGGGCCAGTTGATTTTTCCATCGCCAACTCAGCAAAATCCGCGCCACCCTCCAGCGTTTCAATCAACGCCAGTGCCTCTTCTTCGGTTTCGACCAGAATATGCGAGCCGTTAAATTCGGGGGTCGGCACCATTTCTGCGGTAGCTTCAGCATAAAGCGCCTCCAGCGCTTCATCGGTGATATCGCGATTAATAATTTTGTCTATATGGGCCGCAGCCAGCTGGGCGCGCTTTTCATTTTCAATGGCAAGTTGCACTTCGGATGGAATATCGTCCTCAGAAACCTGCCCCGCCAGCAAGGTTTGCTCAACCAGTTGGCTCATAATGCCTTCCCACAAAACATCATTTGGCAGGTTGCGGTATTCTTCGGGCAGTTGGCGCCGCAACATAATAACGTGGCCAAGCGTGATTTCAGTGCCGTTAATGGTCGCAATCACCGAACTGCCGGTCAAAGCGGTGTCATCTTGGGCAAAAGCAGCGCTGCCAAAGGCCATTATTGTTGAAATGGCTGTCGCCGCCAAAAGATTTCGCATGGTATTCTCCTGTTTATGGCCCAAAGACCGTGGGGTAGCGTTGACAGTAACGGCCCCGCCGCTTACATCAAACTCCGAGTTTTACGTGCGCATTTGCGCCCAAATGATCTACGCGTTTCGGCGCAACCATACAAGCACTTGCGCTTAACAAATTAGTGCGTAGGTAAAACATTGCCAGCGAATGCGCTGGATTGATATTAAGGAACGGAATTTATGCTCGGCATTGGCGCAATTGCGAAAAAGGTTTTTGGCACTCCGAATGATCGTCTGGTAAAGGCAATACTGCCTCTGGTAGCCAAAGTTACCGCGCTGGAGCCCGAATTTCAGGCGCTATCCGATGAGGGTATCAAAGCCAAAACCGAAGAATTCAAAGAACGTCTTGCCAAGGGCGAAAGCCTTGATGATTTGCTGCCCGAAGCATTCGCCAATGCGCGAGAAGCCGCCAAACGGTCCTTGGGGATGCGCCCGTTCGATGTGCAAATCATGGGCGGGATATTCCTGCACCAAGGCAATATTGCCGAAATGAAAACTGGCGAGGGCAAAACCCTGATGGCCACCCTGCCGGTATATCTAAACGCGCTGATGGGCAAAGGCGTGCATGTTGTCACAGTGAATGATTATCTGGCGCGGCGCGATGCCGAATGGATGGGGAATGTTTATAATTTCCTTGGCATGACTGTGGGCGCAGTTTACCCCAATATGGATCCGCTGCTAAAAAAAGAAGCCTATAATTCGGATGTTACTTACGCCACTAATAACGAACTGGGCTTTGATTACCTGCGCGACAACATGCAATCAGAGCTGGCGCAAATGTCCCAGCGTGAGCATTTTTATGCCATCGTGGATGAGGTCGATTCAATTCTGATCGACGAGGCGCGCACGCCGCTAATTATTTCCGGCCCAACCGAGGATAAATCCGATCTGTATCTGAAAATTGATGCATTTATTCCCGAGCTGACCGAAGAGCATTACGAGATTGACGAGAAAGCCCGCTCGGCCACCCTGACCGACGAGGGCAATGATTTTGTCGAGCAACGCCTGCACGCGATGGGATTATTGGACGGCGAGGCGTCTTTGTATGACCCTGAATCAGCGTCCTTGATCCACCATGTTAATCAGGGCTTGCTGGCCCATAAAATGTTCAAGAACGAAAAAGATTACATCGTCAAAGACGGCGAAGTGATGTTGATTGATGAATTTACGGGTCGCATGATGCAGGGGCGGCGTTTGTCAAATGGTCTGCACCAAGCGATTGAAGCCAAAGAGGGCGCGAATATCCAGCCTGAGAATATCACCATGGCCTCGGTGACTTTTCAGAATTATTTCCGTTTGTATAAAAAACTGGCGGGCATGACGGGCACAGCATTAACCGAAGCTGACGAATTTGAAGAGATTTACAAGCTGGGCGTGGTGGAAATTCCGACCAACAAACCGATTATCCGCATTGACGAAGACGACCGTGTATATCGCTCGGCTGCCGAGAAATACACGGCGATCATTGAGGAAATCAAGAAATCCAACGCGGCGGGTCAACCGATGCTGGTGGGCACAACCTCGATTGAAAAATCCGAAATGCTGTCAGAAATGCTGAAAGAAGCAGGGATTGAGCATAATGTGCTGAACGCGCGGTTCCACGAACAGGAAGCCGCGATTATTGCCGATGCGGGCCGTTCGGGCGCGGTCACTATTGCCACCAACATGGCGGGTCGCGGCACCGATATTCAAATGGGCGGCAATGTGGATATGATGGTATCCAAAGAAGTGGCCGAAGCTGGCGAAGACGCTGACCAAGTTGCCATTCGTACGCGCATTGTGGCTGAGAACCAAGTCGCCAAGGAATTGTCGCTGAAAGCCGGTGGCCTTTATGTGCTGGCTACAGAGCGCCACGAAAGCCGTCGCATTGATAACCAGTTGCGCGGGCGGTCTGGGCGTCAAGGTGATCCGGGCCGGACCTCGTTTTTCTTGTCATTGGAAGATGATCTGATGCGGATTTTCAATTCCGGCAATCTGGATAAAATGCTGGGCAAGCTGGGCATGAAAGACGGCGAAGCCATCATTCACCCATGGGTCAACAAAGCGCTTGAACGCGCGCAAGGCAAGGTCGAAGCCCGCAATTTTGACATCCGCAAAAACGTATTGAAATACGATGACGTGGTGAATGAGCAACGCAAACGGGTGTTTGAACAACGCCGTGAAATTATGGAAAGCGCAGATCTGTCGGAAGAAACCCGCGATATGCGCCACGATGTGATTGATGATCTGATCGCCGAACACATTCCGCCCAAGGCTTATGCGGATCAATGGACGATGGAAGAGCTTTATGCTGATATCATCAAACATTTTGGTCTGGATCTGCCAATCATTGATTGGGGCGCCGAGGAAGGCGTCGATGACGAAATCATCGCTGAGCGCCTGTATGACGAATCTGACAAGCTGATGGCGGGCAAAGCCGCCAAGGCTGGCCCTGACACCATGCGCCGCATTGAAAAACAGATATTGCTGCAAACCATCGACAAAGCATGGCGCGAACATTTGTTAACGCTGGAGCATTTACGACAGGTTGTGGCGTTTCGTGGCTATGCCCAGCGTGACCCGCTTAATGAATACAAAACCGAAGCGTTCACCCTGTTTGAGAATTTTCTGAACCGGTTGCGGGTTGATGTCACCACGCAGCTTTCGCATATCCGGTTTATGACGCCCGAAGAACAACAAGCAATGATCGACCAGATCCGCGCCAAAGCCGCAGCGGAATCCGGTCAGCCGATTGCCCCCCCCGCAGCCGAGCAACCCGCGCCAAACCCGAACCGAACCAGCCCGGCACTGGGCGTTGACCCCTCGGACGAATCAACATGGGGCCGTGCTGGTCGAAACGCCAGCTGCCCCTGTGGATCCGGCAAAAAATACAAACATTGCCACGGCAAAGCTTAACGGTAAATTTTTTTTGAATGAAAGTTAAGTTTTAGGTATTTTAATTGGCCGAATTTTCGCCTTAAATACAATATATTGTAAGATGTGCTGTACTGATTCCCACTGGTTGTTGAGTGTTGCTTTATTCACGCAGCGTTAACTAAACGCCATAAGTGCCTGTATTTTTTAGTTAATTAGTGCTACTTTTACACAAATTCAGCTATGGAGGCGCGGGATCGTGTTTAAAAACGATCGAATGATGACGATTCTTACTGGCCTGATTCTCGCGGTATTCGCGGGGAGCATGGTGCAGTATGGTGATCGATTCATGGCGATGCTCTCTGGCGAAAGCACAACTCAGACCAGCGATGACTTTTATTCGGTGCGTTCCGGTTCCAGCCAGTTGTTGGATGTTTTGGCCAATGACGACCTTAAGGGGCCGATCATTGTCACCAGCCAGCCTAATTGTGGCAGCGTTGCCCTATCGGGTGCTAACCAACTGCAATTCAGCAGCGATAACAGCTGTTCAGGCCAAATAACATTTGCCTATTGCGTTGATTCCCCTGAGGGATGCGCCAGCAATTCCGTAACATTGAATGTCATTTCTTTGGCAAGCACGCAGGTTGCAGCAGTTGAGCCTCAAAATACCGAACTCGTTGAAGACCGCCTAGAGGGCTTTCAAATTGACGGTAATGATTCCGAAGAATTCGCAGAAGGTCAATCATCTGACATGCAAGACGCACCAGTTGTTGTGGCCACTGTTGCGCCGGAATCCCAAGAGGAACAAGCGCCGGCGCTGAATAATATAATCATTTCCATGCAGCCGCCCACATTGGTTGCGCCGACAATTGACGAATTTGTCACACCAAGTGTTGCTACCGCGTCCATTCGCCAGCAAAATATCATTCTTGAAAATACCGCTGAGAACATTGACACAAGCATAAATACCCAATCCAGCACCGAAACCGTTGCACCGGTTGAATTTGGCGTGGCGAATTTTGGCGCAGGCCTTGGTGACGACACCAGCAATGTTCTTATTGGGTCTGCCTCACAGAATAACCAGCAAGCTGTTCTGGCAACGACACCGCAGCTTACAAATATTACGCCGCAATCAAACCCTGTGAACGCACCACTTGGGCGCGAACCTGTTGCATTGGCTGAATTGCCGGGTGGAAATGACACATCTTTTGGGTCATTCACAGCCGGTGACCAAAATGGCACTCAATTTTCCGCAAGCCAAAACAATGACACATTTTCCTCACCTGTGAATGACCAACCTGTTGCTTTTGCCCGAATTGATCAGGACCAATCCGCACTGGAGATTGAGCGGAGCGGAACCACCGCCCTGATTGCGCTGCAATTATCCGGTACAGATTTGGCTGGTTCCAATTTTGATCCAGCGAACAACCAACTGCCAAATTCTGACAATGATAGCCCTTCCTTACAAGCGCCGGCACCTATTTCGCTGGCAAATACAAGTCAAAGCGAAGCTGCGCCAATTGTACTTGGGCAGGAACCAGAAGCGCTGGTTTTGGCAACAATCCAAGCAAATGCAGACACATTATTACACTCCAGCCAGCGTGATGCGAATGTATTATTGGCGGCGCCTTTTACGCTGACAGTTACGTGGCGCCCTACTGATTTACCTGCAACGCTGGGCGCGGATTCCGCTGCTGCGGGGCATTTAACCGCTGACATCGCCTCTTTACAGGTAAAAACTGCCGATCTGGAAACTTCCGCGCCTGCGGACATAAATGAAGATCCTGAATTGGTTTTAGCAAACCTGACAGTTGGGCAGACCGATTTTTCGCAGCAAAACCTGCTTTCTGGGCTAGCACCATCTTTTGATATTTCAGGAAACCTGCCGCAGGTTAATAAAAACGTTCCCGGCATTTTATCGTCAAATCCGGTTGTAACTGCGCCAACAACAGAGCTGGCAAGCCTTGATACCGGCAATGTTGACCAACCCGAAAGCATCGCGCCAACCCAGCAATCCACCAATTGTGAAATATTCCTTGATCCCTCGGTGCGCACTGGCGCAAATATTCTGCTATTCCTGAGCGCAGAGTGCAAACCAAATATGGCGGTCACAATTTCCCACGCGGGTCTTGAATTTACTATTATGACGGCGCCCGATGGCTCGGCAAATGTCATTATTCCGGCACTGCAACGCACAGCAGAAATCACCGCAACTTTTGCAGACGGTACTTCAGAATCCACGGTTGCCCTGGTGACCCAAATTGGCGAAGTAACGCGCACCGCCGTAACTTGGCGTGGTGCTGCTGACCTTGATTTGCATGCCTTTGAATATGGTGCCCCATCCGGGTCTGATGGCCATATCTGGGCTGGTTCGGCACGCGATTTCCGCTCTGCACGCTTACGCGGTGGTGGCTATTTGGTGGAACTTGGCGACAGCACAATTGAAGGCGGCGCAATGGCAGAAGTTTACACCATGCCGCTGGGTCGCACGGTTGAACGTGGTTCTGTTGCCATGAAGCTGGAGCTTAATAACGTAGCGGAGGTTTGCGGCAACAGTATTTCCGCCCGCACATTACGCACCCGCTCTGAAAACAGCGCCGGCTCACGCTCTATCCGCTTTACGGTTCCGGGCTGTGCTGGCAGTAGGCTGACAAGCCTGAGCGTACCGGGTGCGGTGGATGATATTCGCCTTATTGCCAGTAATTAACCCAGCAACCCAGACGCGCGAAAGCTGTAATCGCTTTCTTTGCCAATAATAATATGGTCATGCACAATAATGCCAAGCGCATCTGTGGCGGCAACTATTTTATTGGTCATTTCAATATCTTCGTTAGAGGGCGACGGGTCACCCGAGGGGTGATTATGCACCA
>CAZCDC010000034.1:14931-21801 GCA_964497195.1 uncultured Rhodobacterales bacterium
GCATCGCCAACCCCTTGGATGGTTGTCAGCCGCATTTTTGACGCAGAGATAACGCCGTTAAAATCGCCAAATTCTGCCAACATTCTTTTGGCCAAGGGCTTAACATCACGACGCGGGATGGCGCGAAAAAGCACCAATTCCAACATCTCATAATCGGCCAGCGCTGTTGCGCCAGCCGACATGAAACGCGCACGCAATCGCGCACGGTGGTTATGAAAGTGCGGTTCCTTGGAGGGAAGCTTGGCGGGTATCACCGCAAAATCCGGCTCAAAGCCGGGAAAAGGTCGTTCACCAAACTGATTAGCACTCGTCATTTCAACACCATGACGGCCTGTTGGTTAATAAATCTTTAATTTACCATGTAGGATAGAATTTTTCTGCGGGAGAAAGCGTAAAAATCTCACAGCCCTCATCCGTCACCCCGATAGAATGCTCAAACTGCGCCGAAAGCGATTTATCTTTGGTCACAGCGGTCCAGTCATCAGCCAAAACCTTGGTATCTGGACGGCCCAGATTAATCATCGGTTCAATGGTGAAAAACATGCCCGGTTCAAAAACCGCGCCAGTGCCCCAACGGCCATAATGCAAAACATTGGGGGCAGAATGAAACACTTGCCCCAGCCCATGGCCGCAGAAATCACGCACAACGCCCATGCGGTGCCCCTCGGCAAACCGCTGAATCGCGGCGCCGACATCGCCAAATGTATTACCCGGCTTGACCTGTGCAATGCCCTTCATCAGCGCCTCGTGGGTTACATCCATCAAGCGCTCTGCCTTGCGCGATGCATTCCCCGCTACATACATGCGAGAGGTATCGCCAAACCAGCCATCCAGAATGCAAGTAACATCAATATTCAGAATATCACCATTTTTCAGAGTTTTTGCCCCCGGAATACCATGACAAACCACATGATTAATGGAAATACAGCTAGCATGTTCATAGCCGCGATAGCCAATCGTGGCAGAAATCGCGCCCGCATCCTCAATATAGGCCTGAATACGGTCATTCAGCTCCAGTGTGGTCACGCCGGGCACCACAAATTCGGCAATCATATCAAGGCTTTCGGCCGCCAGCCGGCCAGAGGCATGCATGCCCGCAAAATCCGATTGCGGGTGAATGCGAATACCGTCGCGGTTAAGGTGACCTGATGTAGCGTTGACCAATTTGCGGCTCCTGAATTTCTTAGCAGGGGTTTAGAGGATGGGCAGAGGTTGGGCAAGGGACACCGCGCTGGTTGTTATATTGGTAGAATAACACAACGCTTCTACACCTGTTTTAGCGGCGTCAGAATATGCCAGCGCATAAGCAGGATCAATATCATCCGCCAGTTTGAACGATGTGCAATCATCGCGAAACACCAGATACAGCATCACTGCGCGGTGGCCTTGTGCCACCATATTTGACAATTCAGCCAGATGTTTTGCACCCCGTTTGGTGACAGTATCGGGAAACTCCACAAGGCCATGAGTTCGTGAAAGATTGGCGCACTTAACTTCAAGATAACAATCGGGCAGACCATTGCTGGTTAACAAGAAATCAATACGACTGTTTTCGCCGTATTTCACCTCGGGTTTTACAGTTTCATAGGCTACCAATTCCGGAATTCGCCCGCCCGCCAATGCCTCAGCCACAATTTTGTTGGGCATGGCGGTATCAATGCCCACCAATCCATCATCAATTTCTACCAGTTTCCAACTATATCGCAGCTTGCGTTTAGGGTCGTCATTTGGTTCCAGCCAAACAGTCATACCCGGCACATTCAGCCCTGTCATCGCGCCGGGGTTGGCGCAATGGGCGGTGACTTCTTGGCCGTCAGGCAGGGTGACATCCGCCAAAAAGCGTTTATACCGTTTGATTAATGTGGCGCGAATAAGGGGTTTTGTAAATTCCATATATCTGCCCTACCCCGCATTCAAAGGACGTTCAAGATGGCAAATCCAACTGCGGCAATGCTGGTGATCGGTGATGAAATTCTGTCGGGGCGCACGCAGGATACAAATAGCAATCATCTGGCAACGCAGCTAACCGAAATTGGCATTGATCTGCGCGAAATCCGCGTGGTGGCGGATGACCCCGCCCAAATTGTCAACGCTGTGAATGCGCTGCGTGGCGCTTTTTCCCATGTGTTTACATCCGGCGGCATTGGCCCCACCCATGACGATATCACAGCAGATTGTATCGCAGAGGCATTTGGCATTGGCATAGATATTCGCGAAGACGCGCGCGCCATTTTGGCCACCAATTACGCCAACCCCGATGATCTGAACGAGATGCGCCTGCGCATGGCCCGTATTCCGGATGGCGCAACCCTGATTGACAATCCGGTCAGCAAAGCCCCCGGTTTTCAGATCGAAAATGTCCATGTCATGGCAGGGGTGCCTGCCGTTTTTCAGGCAATGCTGGACAGTGTTTTGCCAAATATCACAGGGGGAAAACCGCTGCTTTCTGTAACCGTGCGATTAGTGCAACCCGAGGGCAAAATCGCGGGGCCGCTGGCCAAAATTGCTGCTCAGTATCCCGATGTTTCCATCGGTTCCTATCCCTATTATCACAATGGAACCTATGGCAGCAATCTGGTGGCCCGCAGCAGCGACGCTGTGTTGCTGGAAATTGTAGCAGCCAAACTTGGCACAATTTAGCGCTTTCCTTATTTGGCTATTCAGATAGGCTTTGTTTGAAAATTATTTCGAGAACCCTATGAGCACCATAAGTCAAACAGCGGAGCAATCTCTGCGCAGTCACCTGTCTGCCAGCTTTAAGCTGGGCCTGCCGCTGGTGGGCACGTTTATAACCTCAATGTTAATGGGGGTGACCGATACATTGATGGTGGGCCGTTTGGGCGCCGAGCCGTTGGCGGCGGCTGTTTTGGCGAACCAGTTGTTCTTTTTCCTGACCATCGCTGGCATTGGTCTGGCTTCGGGTGTCATGCCGATGGCCGCCACCGCGCTGGGTCGAGACGATGTGACATCCATGCGCCGCGCCGTGCGCATGGGGTTTTGGGCGGTCATACTTTACGCAATTGCTGTCCTGCCGATCATGTTTTTTGCAGAACCGATCTATACAGCTTTGGGTCAGCCAACCCCCCTGCCCGCATTGGCGCAATCTTATCTGAATATTGCAATGTGGGCGCTCATCCCGACCATGATCATGATGGTGCTGCGCTCCTATCTTTCGGTAGTTGAATTGGCAAATATGGTTTTACTAATAACTCTTGTTGCCGCGATTTTGAACGGGGTGCTGAATTACGCGTTTATTTTTGGCAATTGGGGTATGCCTGCCATGGGCCTGCGCGGCGCGGCTGTGGCGACTGTTGGCTCTGCCACATTGTCTGCTGTGGTTTTGCTGGTTTTTGCCGCCACCAAAAAATCCCTGCGCGCACATGAAATATTTGTGCGCTGGTGGCGCCCTGACTGGCCAGCATTTATAAAGGTTATCCAGCTTGGCTGGCCAATTGCCATGTCGCTGCTGGCTGAAATCAGCCTGTTTGCTTTTTCCGCCATCATGGTTGGCTGGTTCGGCGTGGTGGCACTGGCGGCCCACGGCATTGTGCTGCAAATTATCTCGGTAACATTTATGATTCCGCTTGGCTTAAGCCAGGTTGGCACTATTCGTATTGGTTTGGCCAAAGGCCACGAAAACAAAGCCGAGATCGCCATGGCAGGCAAAGCCGTGCTGATATTGGGTGGCATAACCGCCACCGCCACCGTGATGTTGCTGATATTTCTGCCCGAAACACTGGTCAATGCTTTCATTGGCAAAGCCAATGCCGACGCGGTTGAACTGTTAGCCTATGCCATTCCCTTTATGGCCATTGCCGCCGCGTTTCAATTTGTCGACTCGCTACAAGTGCTTTCTGCTGGCCTGCTGCGGGGGCTATCGGATACCCGTATTCCCATGCAGATCGCCATTTTTGCCTATTGGATCATTGGTGTGCCCGCCGCCTATCTGTTATCACACTATACCGGATTGGGCGCCAATGGCATCTGGACAGGTATGGCCATCGGCCTGTTAGTGGCCGCAATATTGGCAACCCGACGTTACTTGCGCCGTGAAACACTCGGTCTGGTTTAGGTTTTGTTTCTTGATTTACCAGTGGGGTGAATTGAGCTTGCTCAAAAATGGCCGCCGCCAACCACACAGAATATTGATGCAATCGTGATTGGCCACACAGCCGGAAAAGGCCGTATAAACGCCATGCATGGCGCGGTTTTGGTGGCTTATACATCCGCCAATGAAACAAGCAATCGAGAGGTATTCCAATGGCATTGGTCATCAGGTCATATTCACGCATCTTTTTGCTGGCGTCTGTGATGATGCTTTCTCTGTTTAAAATTGCGGGTTTACAGGCTCAGGAACCGGTGTCTTTGCCAAGCTATGTGCTTGCTCAATTCGGTGAGCCTCCGGCTGTGCCCAACGGCCCTTTGTCTGATGCGTTACAGGCCGCGGTGCAGGTTGTGTTTGTTGATAGTATGATCAATTCGGCTTGGGGAAACGAACAGAGGGCGGCTCTGGATGTCATCACGGCATCAAAAGACCCACGGCTTGCCTGGATTATCAGCGATTTAATGCGGTTCATCCGTAGCCGCGAGCTGAGCGCGATGCTTAGCAATTCTGCGTCGGGTTTGCTTGACAGAGATTTCCAAACCCGAGATCATTGGGGCGAAATAACCGACCATCTTATTGCATGGGATATTCCGGCACCGCCGGATTATTTACAGACCAAGCGCATCATTTTCACCAGCTTTGTTCCAGGCTGGGACAGGATATTTATCAAAGGTGATATTGATTGGCGGCATGTTTCATGGGGAGGCGTGCTGATCGACAATCGCCCCTATGATACAACCGATGACCTGTGCAATTGCATACCCGCAGCAGACAACCCCGAAACAAGCAGCGCAGCAGATGCAACATGGCTAAAAGACGATGATATTATTTTTGGCGTAGAAGTTAACGGTGCCTACCGCGCCTATCCACGGCGTATTATGGAAATACGCGAGATGGTAAACGACACGCTTGGCGGCCGGCATCTGGGCATACCATATTGCACTTTATGCGGCTCGATGCAGGCATATTTCACCGATCAATTACCAGCAGGAGTTGAGCGGCCAATACTGCGCACATCGGGGCTGTTGATCCGGTCAAACAAGGTTATGTATGACGTCAACACCTATTCGGTTTTTGACACATTTCGGGGCGACGCCGTGACAGGACCTTTGGCGGAAATAAACCTGAAACTGGAACAAGCCACCGTGATAACAACCCGCTGGGGTGCCTGGAAAGAAGCCCACCCCGAAACAACGGTTCTGGTAGAATCTTTGGCACTTGGCCGCGATATGGATTTTCGCAATACCCGTGATGCCGATGGCCCGATATTTCCGGTCGGCGATGTCGATCCACGTTTATCTGTTCATGAAGACATCATCGGCGTAATCACCGCATCGGGCAAACCAATAGCATTTCAGCGCAGCGCGGCTTTGTTGGCGTTAAAAGATGGTGCCGAGATCAGCTATGAAAATATTCGCCTTGAGCTTGCTGCTGGTGGCATAAAGGCCGTTGATGCAAATGGTTCCGATCTTGGAAGCCATCAGGCATTCTGGTTTGCCTGGTCACAGTTTCATCCCGACACGGCGTTATGGTCTGGGTGACAACCTGTCTATTCCTAGCCTATTGCACAAAGGTCTTTCACATCAAAATAGCCGGACCTGTCACGCAATACTCCTGCTAATGGGCCTCGGCCCAGTTCATCCCCTGCCCTGCATCCACAACCAACGGCACGTTGATTTTTACTGCGGGCTCTGCGGCATTTTCCATGATTTTGCGCACCACAGAAATGGTTTCATCAACCGCATCTGCCTGCACTTCAAAAATCAATTCATCATGCACTTGCAACAACATTTTGGCTGGTAAGCCAGCAATTGCCTCCGGCATTCGGATCATGGCACGGCGAATAATATCCGCAGCACTCCCCTGAATGGGCGCGTTGATGGCGGCCCGTTTGGCAAAGCCGGCATGGGGACCTTTGGCGGCAATATTGGGCGTATGAATACGTCGCCCGAATAAGGTCTCGACATATCCGTTGGCTTTGGCGCCCTCAACAATTTTGTCCATATATTCGCGAATACCGGGAAAACGCTCAAAATAGCGATCAATAAACCCTTGGGCCTCGGCGCGAGGAATACGCAGATTGCGCGCCAACCCAAACCCCGAAATCCCGTAGATCACACCAAAATTTATCGCCTTGGCCTGACGGCGAATAGACGGATCCATGTTTTCCATCGGCACGCCAAACATTTCGCTGGCGGTCATGGCATGAATATCATGCCCATCCAGAAACGCCTGTCGCAGGCTGTCAATTTCGGCAATATGGGCCAGTATGCGCAGCTCGATCTGGCTATAATCGAGACTAATCAAAACATGCCCCTCAGCCGCAACAAAAGCCTCGCGAATACGGCGGCCCTCCTCGGTGCGCACAGGGATATTTTGCAGATTCGGATCGGTCGAGGCCAGCCGCCCTGTTGTGGCCCCAGAAATGATATAGCTGGTATGAACCCGCCCCGTATCAGGGTTAATATGTTCCTGTAGCGCATCGGTATAAGTGCTTTTCAGCTTGGCCATGCCGCGCCAATCCAGCACGCGGGCGGGCAAATCATGGCCCTCAGCGGCCAAATCTTCCAGAATATCGGCGCCGGTTGCATAAGCCCCGGTTTTGCCCTTTTTGCCGCCCTGCAATGACATTTCATCAAACAGGATTTCACCCAATTGCTTTGGCGAAGCCACATTAAATTTACGCCCCGCCAATGCATGAATTTCCGTCTCCAGCCCTGCCATTTTCTGGGCAAAATTATTGGACATCCGCGACAGATGTTGGC
>CAZCDC010000035.1:0-8425 GCA_964497195.1 uncultured Rhodobacterales bacterium
ACCCATAAATGCCCGATTTAGGCCGCCCAATTACATCCACCAAACGGGTTTGTATCCTTGATGTGACGCAAAAGCGGGTTACGCTGAGGTCTCCGAGTATGAATAGGGGGAATACCGCTAAATTATGTATGCGTGGTGATGGACAAAGAAAAACGCCCCTGTGAAAGGGGCGTTTGGTTAGTCGTCTGTGCTTGGGGCTTTGGCTGTGATACGCGCCCGTTTTTTGGGTTTCTCTGGCTCCGTTGCGGGGGCTTGCTCAACCTTTTCTGCGGGTTTTGCTTTGGCGCGAGACTTGCGTTTTGGCTTTTCCTTTGGTGGCCCGGAATCGTCAGATGCTGGTTTTGCCTTGGCGCGGGATTTACGCTTTGGCTTTGGTTTTTCCGTTACTTCGGAAATGTCTTCAACCAGTGCCTTTGCCTTGGCGCGCGGTTTGCGTTTTGGTTTTTCCGGTGCCGCCTCAGCCGTTTTGGATGCTTCCTCAACCGGAACAGGGGCTTTGGCCCGTGTCCGAGGCTTACGTTTTGGTTTTTCTGCTACAGGCTCTGCAACAGTTTCATCCGCACTGACTTCGACTGCACTGACTTCGGCTGTGATTTCGTCAACCGGTGCTTTCGCTTTGGCGCGCGGTTTGCGTTTTGGTTTTTCTTTTACTTCTGGAATGTCCGGAACCTCAACAATTTCAACAACTTCCTCAACAGCGACTGCACCGTCACGATCTGCTGACAGTTTTACGGGGCGGGTCATAAAGGCTGGCATATGGTCGCCCATGCCCAATGGTGCGCGGCCACCACGACGATTATCTTGGCGATTATCTTGGCGCGGTTGACGTTGTGTGCGTTGTTTTGGCTGCTCTTTTGCTTGTTCAGTTTTTTGAACTGCTTCGGCTGGTTTTTCCGCCTTGGGTTCGCGTGGTTTTGCAGCGGGTTTTTCAGCTGCGGCTTTGGCTAGCGGGTTGTCCATGCGTGGAATTTCCTGTTTTACCAATTCCTCAATTGCGTCAAGGTGCTTTTTGTTAAACGGTGCCGCCAATGTGATGGCTATGCCTTTGCGCCCGGCGCGGCCGGTGCGGCCAATACGGTGCACATAATCTTCGGCGTGAATCGGCACGTCAAAATTGAAAACATGGCTCACATTCGGAATATCAAGCCCACGCGCCGCAACATCAGAGGCCACCAGAAATTTCAATTCTCCATCGCGGAAGGAACTAAGGATTTTCATCCGCGTGAGTTGGTCAAGATCACCATGAATCGGATTGGCATCCAGCCCGTGTTTTTTCAGGGATTTGGCAACGATATCAACGTCTACCTTGCGATTGCAGAAAATAATCGCGTTGGTGAGCGCGTCGCCCTCAGCCACCATAATGGCGCGTAAAAGATCGCGCTTTTCCTTGGCGGTACGATCCTTGCGGCTGGGCGTGAATTCACAAACAGCCTGCGTAATTGTCTCGGATGTTGTTGCTTGCCGCGCCACCTCAACCCGCACAGGATTGTGCAGGAATTCTTCGGTAATGCGGGTGATTTCTGGCGCCATCGTGGCCGAGAAAAACAGGGTTTGGCGGGTGAAAGGGGTCAGCTTGAAGATGCGCTCGATATCGGGAATAAAACCCATATCAAGCATCCGGTCAGCCTCGTCCACCACCATGATCTGCACATTGGTCAGCATCAGTTTGCCGCGCTCGAAATGGTCTAGCAAACGGCCCGGCGTGGCGATTAGAACGTCAACACCGCGATCAATCAGACGGTCTTGGTCCTTGAACGAAACCCCGCCGATCAGCAGCGCCATGCTTAATTTATGGTACTTGGCGTAATTCTCGAAATTTTCGGCCACTTGCGCCGCCAGTTCGCGGGTCGGGCACAGGATCAGGCTGCGCGGCATACGGGCACGGGCGCGGCCTTTGGCCAGAATGGTGATGAGGGGCAGGGTGAAAGACGCGGTTTTACCGGTGCCTGTCTGGGCAATGCCCAAAACATCTCTGCCCTCAAGCGCGTGGGGGATAGCCTCGGCCTGAATGGGGGTCGGGGTTTCATAGCCGGTATCGGCTATGGCTTTTAGAACCTTCGGGTCGAGGTTCAGATCACTAAATTTTGTCATGTTTATCCGTTTATTGCGGTAAAAATCTGCCGCAATGATAACGCGGCGTCGGTGACCGTATTGTCACCATTCATCTTGCGGCCTAGATAGCCATTAACCTGACATAGGTCAATCACCAGCGTGAAAAAGAACGTTATTCCGCTTTTAATGGGACGTTTTGCCGCTTATAGCTGGCCTGAAAATAGAAGTGAGGCGAAAATGACAGTGGCAGAGCTTAAAATCTATCGCGGTTTGGAATATCTAAAGGTTACTTCGGTAAAGCATTGGACCAACAAGACGTTTTCATTCACCTGTGAGCGCCCCGATTCTTTCCGCTTTCGTTCCGGAGAATTTGCCATGATCGGGCTGCCAAATGGCGATAAAGCCCTGACACGCGCTTACTCTATCGCCTCGCCGAATTGGCATGAAGAACTGGAGTTTTACTCGATTAAAGTATCAGACGGTCCCTTGACCAGCCGTTTGCAGCACCTTGAGGTGGGTGAACATATATTAATAAGGCCCAAACCCGTGGGAACCTTGGTGCATGATGCGCTGACAGCCGGAAAACGGTTGATTTTGTTTTCAACAGGCACAGGGATTGCGCCTTTTGCCAGCACCATCCGAGACCCCGAAACCTATGAAAAGTTTGATGAAATCATCCTGACACAAACCTGCCGTGATGTGGCTGAGCTGGAATATGGCCAGCATCTGATGGCTGAAATTGAAACAGATGCGCTGTTGCAAGAACTGGTCGGCGGTAAACTGCGCTTGATTTCCACCACAACGCGCGAAGATTGCGGCAAAATGGGCCGCATGACCGATTGGCTGAAGGACGGGCGATTTGAAGCGGCTACCGGCGCGATGCTGAACCCCAAAACGGATCGTGTGATGATTTGTGGATCAATGGAGATGTTGAAGGAACACAAAGAAATTTGTGAGGCGGCGGGCATGGTTGAGGGATCAAATTCAAAACCCGGTGATTTTGTGATTGAAAAAGCGTTTGTGGATTAGGGGTTTGCCTCGATGTCCAATGCGGTGCGCTCGGCTTGTGCGGCGCGGGCCTGCTCGGGCCAGGTGGATTTGATAAAGGCCCAAATGTCATTGATTTGGCTGTCGGATAAAAGGCCTTCATAGGCGGGCATACCGCTTTCAAAACCTTCGAGGCCTCGCATGGCCATGGCCGCCGCGCCGCCAAATTTTGTGTAGTCAAATAATAATCGATCATCGTGGTGCCATGTATGGCCCTCAGCATTATGTGGAGGCGCGGGGAATATCCCGAATGCGTCAGGGTCTTGCCAATCGGGCTGCCCCTCAAGATTTTCCCCGTGGCAACTTGCGCAATTTTCCGCATATAGCGCTGTGCCGCGTGCAACAGAATGTGCATTGCTATTAACCACATTGCCATAAAGCCAATATACAGCAAAGCCGGCTGCCAGAATGCCAATGATTGAAAGTAATATTTTCATGCGGCCAGTCTCTATTGATCGGGGGTGGCTGTCAAACCTGCATTTCTTTGATTGCTGCCAGCGTTAATTCAGGGAAATCACGTTCAACACGGTCTATATCCCATTGTAATCGCGTCAAATAAACCGGATCACCGTCATGATCATTGGCCATCTGCGCCTTGTTGGCATTGATAAACGCCTCGACCCTTTCCTTGGGGCCGGATAGCCAGCGCGCTGATTGATATTGCGTCGCTTCAAACCGCACGGGCAGCCCGTATTCCAGCTCTATCCGGCTGGTCAGAACATCAAATTGCAGCGCCCCAACCACGCCGACAATCCAGCCCGAACCAATGACGGGTTTGAATACTTTGCTGGCCCCTTCCTCGGCAAATTGGGTCAGGGCTTTTTCCAGATGTTTGGCTTTTAGCGGGTCAAGTGCGCGCACAGTTTGCAGCAATTCGGGGGCAAAACTTGGAATGCCGGTAAACCGGATATCCTCGCCCTCGGTCAGGCTATCGCCGATGCGAAGCTGGCCGTGATTTGGGATGCCGATGATGTCTCCGGCCCATGCGTCTTCGGCGATTTCCCGGTCATTTGCGAGGAATAACACAGGGTTAGAGATCGCCATTTGTTTGCCGGAACGCACATGTTTTAGTTTCATGCCGCGTTTGAAATGCCCCGAGCAGAGCCGCACAAAGGCGACGCGGTCTCGGTGGCGGGGGTCCATGTTGGCTTGAACCTTAAAGACAAAGCCGCAAACCTTTGTTTCTGTTGGAGAAATGCTGCGTGGCGTTGCCGGGCGAATCTGGGGTTCGGGGCCGAAATTTGCGATGCCCTCCATGAGTTCCTGCACGCCAAACGAATTGATGGCTGAGCCGAACCAAATGGGAGTCATGGTGCCCTCCATGAATGCTTTCCGGTCAAATTTCGGCAAAAGTTCTCTAACCAGTTCAACGTCTTCGCGGAGCTTTTCAAGCAGATCCTCTGGGACATATTGTTCGATCAAAGGGTCATCAAGACCCTTAATTGAAATGCTTTCGGCAACCACATTCCGGTCGGCCCGATCCATCAATTCCAGACGGTCATTTATCAGGTCATAACAGCCAATGAAATCACGGCCAACGCCGATGGGCCAACTGGCTGGTGAAACATCAATCGCCAAGTTTTCCTGAATTTCGTCAATGATTTCAAGGGTGTCTCGGCTTTCCCTATCCATTTTATTACAGAATGTCAGGATGGGCAGGTCGCGCAGGCGACAGACCTCGAACAATTTCTGGGTTTGGGACTCAATGCCTTTTGCGCCGTCGATCACCATGACAGCGGCGTCTACGGCGGTCAGGGTGCGAAACGTGTCTTCGGAAAAATCCGCGTGGCCGGGGGTATCCACAAGATTAAACCAGAAGTCCTTGAATTCAAAGGACATTGCCGATGCAGAAACCGAAATTCCCCGGTCTTTTTCCATCTGCATAAAATCAGAACGTGACCGCC
Source organism: uncultured Rhodobacterales bacterium (assembly GCA_964497195.1). GTDB lineage: Bacteria > Pseudomonadota > Alphaproteobacteria > Rhodobacterales > Rhodobacteraceae > UBA3077. Next base: position 5,004 of record CAZCDC010000035.1, read on the forward strand.
GCGCCTCGCCTTTGGCACGCACTTGGCCAGCCATCTGGATCGCGCCACCATAGAGCAAGAACTTCTCGGTCAGGGTGGTTTTGCCGGCATCTGGATGCGAGATAATCGCAAAGGTTCGGCGGCGTGCGATTTCAGGCGGGAGGGGGGATTTATCAGACATGGGGGGCGTATAAATTAGTTGCGCACGGGGTGCAAGAATGGACCGCAGGAAAGCGGCGCGTTTAGTGCTATGCCCTTTTGCAGCCCTGTACGCGCGCCGCGCTGAGATATTGGGGATTTTGTCCGGCATTGATTGGCTTAAGAAAAAACCTTGGTTTTGGTTACGAATTGGTAAGCTGGGTTTTATATGCTGGCAAAAATTTCTTTTGAGGTGATTATGCCCCAGCTTGCTAAATTGGCCAATTCTAACTCTCGCGATAAAACCGACCGGAAACCGGCGGTTTCATTGATGGATCAGGTTGAAAACCTCGCGCAGAAATGCCTTGGGGAATTACAAAAACACATTTTCCAGGCTGAAGAGTTTGAATTGAAAATCCTGAACGGGCGCGGCTTGGAGGCGCGGCATTATTATGCTGTATTAATCAAATCAGAAAACACAGAACTGGTGATGAAAATTGATTTTCAAAGGGATCAGCAAACCAAATTTCAACGGGAAATTCTTGCACAAAGACGGCTATATGATATTTTCCAGGATTCACAGGGTTTGCACGTGCCAAAAGTGGTTTTTGTTGCAGAAGATTTATCATTCTTTGCGATGGAATGTGTTGCGGGCGTGGGTGCGCAACATGCCGTTCGTAACCATGTTTTGGCTGCTGATGAAAACAAGATATTTCACCAGGCGGGGCGATGGTTAGCGAAGATTCACGGGCTGCGTGCATCAGAACGCATCCCCCTGTCGCCAACCGAAGCATCGCGCAATCTTACGCTGCGATTGCGCCGCCCTGAAGCAAAGCTTAACGGAATTTACAAAGCTGATATTTTCCACAAATGCTATCAAGCATTTCAAAAAACTTCCGATGAGTTTAATGAGAGAGCCAATCCACTTGTTTTGGGCCACGGTGATTTTCATGGCGAAAACCTTATTTTTAACGGTGTTGACTGTACTGGGCTGGATTTTTGCGACGTGCGACGGATGCCGGCAGGGGTCGATATTGCACGGTTTTTAGTTCACACAAGCTTGGCACAGTATGAAAACCCGGACAAAATTGGCCCTTTGGGTTTGGTGCAAGCGCATGTGGATGCGTTTTTTGACGGGTATGGAATGAATTTGGAATCTGACCATGTTTTTAATTACTTTATCAAACTGCGGCTGCTTGAGGGTTGGTCAAAACTCCCCGGCGATGTGGGTTTGAACCATGTATCGCTTCAGCCTTTTGATTTGCATGTAAGTCGATGCGAGATGGCTTTTTTAGCGTAAGGTCATTGTGTTTTTTTTCTTTTGCGCTAGGGTTGAGCACAAAGGGAGAACGTTATGGATTTGGGAATTAGCGGGAAAAGCGCAATTGTGTGTGCTGCTTCAAAGGGGCTGGGGCGAGGTTGCGCCGAGGCGTTGGCAGAGGCTGGTGTTAATCTGGTTATCAATGCTCGATCTGAGGGACCGTTGGGGCAAACAGCGGCGGAAATTTCAAAGAAATACGGTGTTTCGGTGACGCCGGTGGCTTGTGATATTACCACAATTGAGGGGCAAGCGATGGTGCTGGCGGCGTGTCCGAACCCTGATATTCTGGTGAATAACGCAGGCGGACCGCCCCCCGGAATGTGGAGCGATTGGGAACGGACTGATTTCGACGCAGCGCTGAACGCCAATATGCTGACACCAATTATGCTAATGAAAGCGGTGTTGCCCGGTATGATGGACCGTGGCTGGGGGCGGGTGGTGAATATTACCAGCATGTCCGTAAAGGCCCCAATTGCTGTGCTGGGCTTGTCAAACACGGCCCGTGCCGGGCTTACCGGATATGTTGCAGGGACATCGCGGCAGGTTGCTCCGCACGGGGTGAATATTAACAATCTTTTGCCGGGGATGCACGCCACAGATCGTGGGTTGGGAATGGCGCGCGCGGATGCTGAGGCGAAGGGAATAACAGTTGAGGCTGCAATGCAGGAACTGGCGGGCACCATACCGGCGCGGCGCTACGGCAGCTCTGAGGAGTTTGGCGCGATGTGTGCGTTTTTATGCTCGGAAAAGGCAGGATTTATTGTCGGGCAAAATATTCTGCTGGACGGCGGCGCGGTAAATTCGACCATGTAACCAAGAGGATGCAAAATGGCTGATGTGAACGATAATCGGGCAACTAAAGGATTTAGCCTTAAGGATCAATTGTTTAACCGTGATAAAATCCGGTATTTGGCTGGGCTGTTCAAGGCTGCGGATCATGGCTTTGATAGCGCCGGTTTTGAAACAGCAATAATGGCGAAAATGCCAGCGCTGGAGCTGAAGGCGCGAATCATATTGATTGCCGAGGTCCTGGAACAGCACCTTTCCAATGATTTCAAAACCGCTGCCGCGCAAATACTGGCAGCATTGCCACCCCCGCTGGATCCATCGAAAAGTGATGATGATTTTGGCGATTTTATTATGTCGCCCTTAGGGGTTTTTGTCAGCAATAACGGGCTGGATCATTTGCAGCTTTCGCTGGGCTTATTGCGCGAAATGACCAAGCGGTTTTCGGTCGAATTTGACATCCGCTATTTTTTGAATGCCCACCCGAAAGCTACCATGGCTGCGTTGAAAAAATGGGCTAAGGACCCGAATTATCATGTGCGGCGACTGGTTTCGGAGGGGACACGCCCGACGCTGCCATGGGGGAAAAAGATCGGCATTTCGGTGCATGAACCGTTGGTCCTGCTGGATATTTTACACCATGACAAAGCCAGGTTTGTAACGCGATCTGTTGCTAACCATTTGAATGACATAACTAAAAAAGACCCGGAACTGGTAATTTCTACGCTGAAACGCTGGGCCAAGCTTGGCAAGCAAAATCAAGCTGAATTGGCATGGATGACCCGCCACGCATTGCGCACATTGGTTAAAAAGGGCGATATCGGCGCGCTGGAATTACTGGGCTATCGGGCGGCGCCTGAAATTACGGTTTCTGAAATTCAAGGACCGGAGCTGCTGAAAATCGGCGCGGTCGGGCGTTTTGAATTTTCCATCACCGCCACGCAAGATGAAAACCTGATGATAGATTATGTAATTGATTTTATCAAAAAGAACGGCAGCGCAAAACCCAAGGTTTTCAAGCTGAAAAAACGGGTTATAAAAGCTGGTGAAACCGTCAGGTTTTCCAAAAACCACCGATTTTTGAAAGATGCCACCACATTTACCCATTATCCGGGGCCGCATCGCATGTGGTTGCAAATCAACGGCCAAAAACACGGGCTTTGCGAATTTGAATTGAGGTAGGTTATGGATATTCAGC
>CAZCDC010000035.1:8525-11449 GCA_964497195.1 uncultured Rhodobacterales bacterium
AAGATGTGCAGGAATATTATGGCAAGGTGCTGCAAGGCTCGGATGATTTGCAGACCAATGCTTGCTGCACACCCGATGATGTGCCGGATTATTTGCGCGCTGTTCTGGCCAAAATCCACCCCGAAGTGAGCGAGAAATATTATGGTTGCGGGCTGGTTGCCCCTGCTGTGCTGGCTGGTATGGATATTCTGGATCTCGGGTCTGGGTCGGGGCGTGATGTTTATGCGCTTGCGGGGCTGGTTGGCGCGAATGGCTCGGTTACTGGTATTGATATGACAGATGAGCAGCTGGCGGTGGCATTTCGTCATGTGGATTTCCATGCCAAAGCCTTTGGTTTCGACGTGCCGAATACAACTTTTCGCAAGGGCTATATTGAACGGCTTGGCGAGCTGGGGCTGGCGGATGCGAGCTTTGATATTATTGTATCAAACTGCGTTATAAACCTGTCGCCTGATAAACCTGCCGTTCTGGCGGAGGCGTTTCGATTGTTAAAGCCGGGGGGAGAGTTGTATTTTTCGGATGTTTATGCGGATCGCCGTGTGCCTAGCGAATTACTGGAAGACCCTGTTTTATATGGTGAATGTCTGAGCGGTGCGCTTTATTGGAACGATTTTATCAATCTTGCCAAAGCGGCAGGATTTGCGGATCCTCGGCTGGTGGAAGACCGGATTTTGACCATTGAAAATCCTGAGATTGAGGCCAAGCTGGACGGGATCACATTTCATTCCGCGACCTTTCGGTTGTTTAAACTGGAGCTTGAGCCGTCCTGCGAGGATTTCGGGGTGAGCGTTATTTATAAGGGCACCGAACCAAATGACCCTACGCAATTTATACTGGATAAGGGCCATGTTTTTGAGGCCGGCGTGGAAGTTGCGGTTTGTGGCAATTCTTTTGTGATGCTGCGTGACAGCCGTTTTGCGCCGTATTTTGAATTTAGAGGTGATTTTAGCCAGCATCGCGGTATATTCTCCGGATGCGGCGAGGATTTGCCATTTGATGTGACCTCTGAAACTGCAAAGAACTGTTGCTAGAGGCGTTAAGGGTTGCTAATTGGGGACTAACTTAGTCAGGATTAGCAGTGTCAGACAGAATTCCACGCCTTGAGCTTCGCAATATTACCCGCCAGTTTGATGGGCAAACTGTTGTGGATGGCATTTCGTTGAAGCTATTTGCGGGAGAAGTTACGTGCTTGCTTGGCCCTTCGGGCTGTGGCAAATCAACCTGTTTGCGCATTGCTGCGGGGGTTGACCAACAGGATGCTGGCGAGGTTCTGGTGGACGGGCAGGTGATCTCTGATTCCAAATTGCATTTGCCGCCGGAAAAGCGCTCCATTGGCCTGATGTTCCAGGATTTTGCGTTATTCCCGCATTTATCCGTGCAGCAAAACGTCGCGTTTGGCCTGAAATCTGCGGACAAAATGGATGTTGCGCGGCAATTGCTGGACAAAGTAGGCTTGCTGAAGTTTGCCGATAAATACCCGCATATGCTGTCAGGCGGGGAGCAACAACGGGTGGCATTGGCGCGGGCATTGGCGCCCAATCCGCGTGTTATGTTGATGGATGAACCGTTCAGCGGCCTTGATAATCGGCTGCGCGATGGCATTCGGGATGACACATTGGCGATCCTCAAGGAGCTGAATGCCTCGGTGCTTTTGGTAACACATGAACCAGAGGAAGCCATGCGGATGGCGGATCAAATTGCCCTGATGCGTGACGGGAAAATTGTGCAAATCGGCGCACCCTATAATATTTACAATGCTCCGATTGATTGTCAGGCTGCTGGATTTTTTAGCGATATCAATATAATACACGGCGTTGTTAAAGAAATGCAGACCGATACTCCGTTTGGGCAATTCTTTACGCCGGGGCTGGTCGATAGCGCGGATGTTGAAATAATTATCCGCCCGCAGCATTTACGGATAGATTTTGACCGTAACGGCAAAGGCCCAAATCCAACGTCGCAGGAGGGCGTTCCGGCACGTGGTTTGGTAAAACGCGCGCGGTTTATGGGTAATGAGAGCTTGATCGAAGTTAAGATGGAACATGACGGGTCTGTCTTGAGCGCCAGTATTCCGGGGGTTTTCCTGCCCAAACCGGAAACGCCGCTCTGGCTGTCATTGCGCCGCGATCGGTGCTTTGTGTTTCCGTGTTCCAAGCAAAGCTATGTCAATAATCCGTATGGCGGCAAAAAAATGCCTGTTTAGGTGTGTTAGGGTTTGAACCTTGGGCATGGAACCCATACATATACATCGATGAATTCGAAAATCCGGGAGAGAGAATATGATTTCAACTGCAATGTTTATCGGCAATATCGGCCCTATGGGCTTGATCTTGGTCGCTGTTGTTGTGCTGGTTTTGTTTGGGCGTGGCAAAGTGTCTAGCCTGATGGGCGAAGTTGGCAAAGGCATCTCAAGTTTCAAAAAAGGCGTGTCTGAGGGCAAAGCCGAACTGGAAGCGAATGCCGCCGATGAGGCTGTTGACGTGACGCCAACCAAAGACAAAGACGAAGCCTAGTTTGGGTATAAACGCAAAGGGGATGCGCGGATATGTTTGATCTGGGCATGATGGAGCTGCTTGTCATTGGCATTGTGGCGCTGATCGTTGTGGGGCCAAAGGATTTGCCGGGGATGTTCCGCACCATCGGCAATCTGGTGGGCAAAGCCAAAGGTATGGCGCGCGAATTCCAGCGGTCAATGGACCAAGCGGTTGATGAAAGCGGCATGAAAGAAACCGTAAAGGATTTTAGCAATATCTCCGATAGCGTAAAATCAGCCACCACATTTGACCCCAAGGCGTTTAACGCTGATCTTGGGGAGCCAGCCGAGGGGCCAATCACGCCGCCAAAACCTGCGAAAAAACCTGCCGAAAAAACGGCCGCGAAAAAACCTGCCACCAAGACAGTTACTAAGAAACCTGCTGCAAAAA
>CAZCDC010000035.1:11549-18306 GCA_964497195.1 uncultured Rhodobacterales bacterium
CTGCCAAAAAACCAGCAGCAAAGAAACCAGCAGCAAAGAAACCGGCAGCGAAAAAAACTGCTGCGGTGAAAGAGTAATTCCATGAGTGATACCAGCGAAAGCGACGTAGAAAGCAGCACCGCCCCGCTGATCGAGCATTTGACAGAGTTGCGCAACCGGCTGATCCGCTCGGTTATTGCATTTTTGATTGCGATGTTGTTTTGCTTTATGTTTGCTACTGATATTTTCAATTTTCTGGCCGGGCCGATTTGTAAGGCATTAATAGAGCAGGGCGGCGAATGTGCTCTAATTTTCACAGGCTTGGAAAAAGGTTTTACCACCGCGATTCGGATTTCTATGTTTGGCGGGTTTATTCTGGCTTTCCCGATGATCGGCTATCAGCTTTGGCAATTTGTGGCGCCGGGCCTGTACAAGCAGGAAAAAAATGCGTTTTTGCCGTTTCTGCTGGCCTCGCCAATATTGTTTGCCATCGGGGCCTCGTTCGCATTTTACATCGTCCTGCCGCTGGCGTTTGATTTTTTCCTTGGGTATCAACAATTTGGCCCCGAAGGCGAAAGCATCGCAACCGAAGACAACGCGGGTGCGGTGGTTTCATTTCTGGGAACGATTGACCAATATCTGGGCCTAACGATGAAATTTGTACTGGCTTTTGGCATTACGTTCCAATTGCCCGTGGCGCTGACTTTGATGGGCAAAGCCGGGCTGGTTTCAGCGCTGGCGCTGCGGAGCACGCGGAAATACGCAGTCGTTGGCATTTTGATGCTGGCAGCCGTTGTTACCCCGCCGGACGTGATCACCCAGATTATTTTGTTTGTGGTTGTCTATAGCCTTTATGAAATTTCGATTATTCTGGTCGCCATGGTTGAGAAAAAACGCGAGGCAAAACTGCGCGAAGAAGGTGCATTTTTTGAGGATGATTACGAGGATGAGGATTTTGAGGCCGATGCCTTTGACAAGGATAAAAAGTGAGCGGCAAGCGTTTAAAACGCATTGCCGCCGCGCTTGAACGGCTTAGCCCTCCGCCCCTGAAAAACCCGAACTTTGATACAGCAGACGCGTTTGTTTGGGAAACTGACCCCGATGCGTTGCGGCCTGTTGCGCGGGTCAATCGGGTGGCGATTGGGCTGTTGGTCGGGATCGATCGCAGTCGGGATACTTTGCTGGCCAATACGGCGCAATTTTCCGCAGGGCTACCCGCCAATAACGTGCTGCTTTGGGGCGCGCGTGGCACTGGAAAATCATCGCTGGTTAAGGCAGTGCATGCCGAAATTTCCGGCCTCAAACTGATTGAAATTCAACGCGAAGATTTACCGAGTATTGGCCGGTTGATGAACCATTTGCGCGGCGCAACGCAGCGGTTTTTGCTGTTTTGCGACGATCTTTCGTTTGATCATGATGACAGCCATTATAAATCGCTTAAAGCAATTTTGGACGGCGGAATTGAAGGGCGGCCAGACAATGTACTGTTTTACGCTACGTCCAACCGCCGACATTTAATGCCGCGCGATATGATTGATAATGAACAGCAAAGCGGGATTAATCCGTCAGAGGCGGTTGAGGAAAAGGTTTCCTTGTCTGATCGTTTTGGGCTGTGGCTGGGCTTCCACCCCTGCACACAAGATGAATATTTAGCCATGATTTCAGGGTATTGTGATGCGCTCGGGTTGGATATTTCTGTTGAACAGCAGCGGGTTGAGGCCATTGAATGGCAACAAACCCGTGGCGCGCGCTCTGGGCGGGTTGCTTGGCAATACGTGACGGATCTGGCTGGGCGACAGGGTAAAACCCTGACGGATCAGCCCTGATATTAACAAAATGCAAAAGCCCGGTTCTGCTGGATTTTTAATTTTGGAGGTTTGTATGCGCAGTTTCATCTGATTTCTATATTGTTTTACTTTTTCCGACGGTGTTAATTGGCGCAGGTCATAACACGGCGCCAATTTCCCTGTCTGCACGCTGGGGCAATTTTGCGGCTTGGGGTGGTTGGCGCAATCGCTGCGGGGTTTGCGTTTTCATTTGTGGCGTGACGGTGCGTGGAAACCACGCACCCTACTTATTACGGCAAATATTGCGCTGGGTTCACGCTTTCGGTGCCGACGCGGACTTCAAAATGTAAGGTTGGCGGATCGCCGGGGGCAACGCGGCCGATGGTTTGGCCTTGGGTGACGGTATCGCCTTTGGCAACGGTTACTGTGCCAACGCGGCCATAAACCGTCAACAAGTCGTTGGAATGGCGTATCAAAATAATTGTCCCCAATCCGCCGAGCGATTCTGACACCAATGCAACCGTTCCGTCACCAGCGGCTTTAATGACAGCCAAGGGTTCGGTTTGGTAATCTATACCTTCATTTTTATTGCGCCCTGTGGCCTGATAGCCCCGCAAAATCGTGCCGATAACTGGTACAATAAACGGTGCATTTGCGTTAACCGCTGGCGCAACTGGCGCTGGTGCTGGCACCGGGGTAACGGCGGGTGCTTCTACCACCACGGGTTCGGCTATAGGGGCCGGGGTGGACACATGGGTGGTGTCAGGCACCGGAATAATCAGTTGCTGGCCAGCGCGCACTCCAAGGTCAGAGCCAAGCCCGTTCCAAGAGGCCAGTGCAGTTACAGAAACATTATAATTTCGGGCAATTTCATAGGCCGTTTCGCCGGATTCAACACGGTGGCGCAGGGGTGCGGTTGGGCTTCCGACCTCTGGTGTGGGGTCATTGCTGATGTTTTCAATCGCGGAAATCGCGATTTCCTCTGACCAGCCCGAAGGCGACGCAACAACATTGCCGCCGACATTTGAGGGCAGGGCCAAAACCTCGCCGGTGCGCGGCGTATAGCGGATTGGCAGGCCGTTTATATCGGCCAGTTCGGTGGCGGTCAGGCCAACACGATTGGCCATCGCGGTCAGACTGTCGCCTTCGCGCGCCACAATAACCTGATAATCCTCATAGGTGATTACGCCGCGATTATCCGCATTTGAGCGATCAAATGATGGCACCGCATCGGTGTTTCGCTGAAAAACGTTTGAAATTCGCGATAGGTCAACACCGTTTTCGCGAAGCTCGCCACAGGCTGACAACAGCGCTGTGCTTGCCAGAATCGTGGAAATGCGTAAAGCTTTGATAATCATAATATTTTGCCCTTATAACCTCAGTAAAAATCGCCCGTTTTCGGGTCTGATTTATGCGTCTACATCTTCCGCTACGCCCTCCAACAGGGGGACAAAACGAACGCTGTTCAATTCACTATACTCTAATCCGCTCTCGGTTTTAACTATTTTTATTATATGTTGCATTGTGTCGGATTGCCCAACCGGCAAAACCATAATACCACCGATTTTTAACTGTGCCAAAAGACTGCTTGGCGGATCCTCGGCGGCGGCGGTCAGCAAGATGCGGTCAAAGGGGGCCTGTTCGGGCAAGCCTCGGCTGCCATCATCGGCAATTACCGTAACATTACCCAGATCAAGGTCGCGCAGCACCCGATTTGCCATACGTGCCAGCGGACGGTGGCGCTCAACAGTATAAACCCGCCGCGCCAAATGGCTGAGAATCGCAGCCTGATAGCCAGAGCCAGTGCCGATTTCCAACACCTTGCAGCGCGGCGTGATGTCCAATGCCTGGGTCATCTGTGCCACTACTGTTGGCTGGCTTATCGTCTGTCCGCACGCGATAGGAAGCGGTGTATTTTCATAGGCGCGGTCTTTGAAAATGCCCTCAACAAACAAATCACGCGGGGTTTTTTCCATGGCGGCAAGAACGCGGGAATCGCTAATACCGTTGCTGCGCAGAGTGAAAACAAACTGCATTTGGCGCTCGGAAATCATCTAGCTGTCAACCGCATTGCTTAGGTTTTCCAGAACGCTATAGGCAGTCAAATCTGCACGCAAAGGCGTGACGGTCACATAGCCATCAGCGGCCTCGCGCGCGTCGGAGCCTGTGGCGGAGCTGATATTGTTGGCATTATGTATCAACCATAAAATCTGTTGGCCATTTGGCGCGGTTTGGGGCTCAACCCCAAACGCCACATTGGTGCGGGTGCCTTGATTGGTGGCTTTTACGCCTTTGACATCCGCACCGGCCATGGCAGGGAAATTCACGTTATAAAACACGCCATAAGGCTTGTCGTGCCACGGGGCTTTTTCCAGCAAATCCTTTGCGACCTTAACGCCATATGCTTTGGCCGCGCCAAATGCATCAAACGGATCACCATGGGGGTTTTTGTAATATTGCGACATGGCGATGGATTTATAGCCCTGCATGGCGGCCTCCATCGCGGCGCCAACTGTGCCGGAATAAACCGTATCTTCGGCAACATTATGGCCCCGATTAACGCCGGATAATACCAGATCAGGTTTCAAGCCTTTTAATACTTCGTGCAGGCCAACCAGCACGCAATCGGCGGGGGAACCCTCAACCGTGAAGCGTTTTTCGCCCAGTTTGGCCATGCGCATCGGTTTCATATATGAAATGCAATGGGACACGCCCGATTGCTCAAAGGCAGGTGCAACCACCCAAACCTCACCATTAGGGCCGGCAAGTTCGGCGGCGATATCCTCGGCGATTTTTAGACCGGGGCCGGTGATGCCATCATCATTGGTAACCAGAATGCGCATAACGTAACCTTTGTTGTTTAACGGTGTTTTAGGGGGCGTTACGGGGGGCGTCTAGGGCGTGCAAATTTTCTTAACAAAGTGAGTCATTTTTGCCGATGAATTATGAGCTGCTTTTTTGATGTTCGGCCAGCCATGTCAGCAACGGCGCGGAGGCGGTTTCAATCGCGGCATGCGTAGCATCAAATTGCACCACCAATTCTGTGCCAAACGGCGTAAGTGTGGTGCCCCCAGCCGCCGCACCGCCGCGTTCTGTGATGAAAAGTGGCGCATCAAAACAATTTTGCAGTTTTTCCAGCAACGCCCAAGCGCGCCGATAGCCAAGCCCGATTTCTGCCGCAGCTTTGCTGATGGAACCGGTTTTGCCAACCGCTCGCAACACGTCGATTTTCCCCATGCCGATGATATCTTCGCGCACATAAATTTTGGCACGAATGGCAGGTTTGGCCAATATTTCGGGGTTAATCGGTTTTTTCGCGGGTCTGCCCATTTACTTGCTCCAAGCGATATGCATTATAACGCATATCGAAAATCTGCGGAGCCGGATATGAAAATCACAACTCTGATTGTTGCGCTGGCGCTTTCAACGGCTGCACAGGCCGAGAGTATACTGGTTCAATCCACGACCTCCACCCAAAATTCGGGATTATACGAATATATTTTGCCCATTTTTACCGCTGAAACCGGCATTGATGTGCATGTGGTGGCGGTTGGCACCGGCCAAGCCATTCGAAATGCGGTTAATGGTGATGCTGATGTTTTGCTGGTGCATGCCAAGGCCGCAGAAGAAGAATTCATAACAAATGGCTGGGGCGTTGAGCGATTTAATTTGATGTATAATGATTTTGTAATTATTGGGCCGGATCATGATCCGGCGGGTTTGAGCGGGGCCAAAGACGTTAACACAGCGATGGCGATTTTAGCTGAAAGCGACGCGATTTTTGTTTCACGTGGAGACGATAGCGGCACCCATAAAAAAGAATTGTCGCTTTGGATCGATTCCGGGGTTGTTGTTGAAAATGGCATGAATTACCGCGAAACGGGGTCTGGCATGGGGGCAACTATCCGTGCAGCCATCGAAATGCAGGGTTATACGATGACTGATCGCGCAACATGGATCGCGTTTGGTAACAAGCAAAACGTCAAAATACTGTTTGAGGGCGATGCGGCTTTGTTTAATCAATATGGCATTATAATGGTTAACCCTGCTGTGCATCCACACGTAAAATCGGAGGCGGCACAGGCGTTTATTGAGTGGATGCTGGGGGCTGGGCAGATGAATATCGGGTTATATATGCGTGATAATCAACAGCTTTTCTTTCCAAACGCGGGCTAGAAACGCAGCGAAAGACAAGACATGCCGCCATCAATTTTGGCGCATTCGGCGTTGTTGATTTCAACGATATTATACCCTGCATTGCACAATTTTTCAGCGGTGCGGGGGAAGCCGGCAGCCATAAGAACGATGTCATTTACACGAATTGCATTTGCGGCGGCTTCTTCGCCTTTTGCCGTGTGAATAACTTTGTAATCCGAAAAACAGCCCGAGGCATCAAGGCATTTGGTTGCCAGAATGGTTTCGCCATCCAATAGGGAGCAATCGGTTTTGAAATGCAGAACCCCCGGCGGGGTTTGAACAATGCGCACCGAATAATCCCAGTCTTTTACCAGATTTTGCAGCTCTGCCACGCCCGCAATATCTGTGCGATCCGATAATCCAACCAGAATTTCGGAATGAGTGGTTAGAATATCGCCACCTTCAATAAACCCGGTTTTGATTTCGCGCAGGGTATAATATGCGGCCAGATGCGGGGTTATTTCTGGCACCTCGCCCATACGTGACGGCGCGCCGGGACGCATCAGGATGGCACCCTTGGGCAGGCAAAGCGCGGTGTCCTCAACAAATTGCGCATCGGGAAAAGCATTGAGGGCAGGGAGTTCGGTGATCTCTAGGCCTGCCAGCTTTAACGTTTTTATATAATGGGTGTGGTCGCGCTGCATTTGGGCAAAATCGGGCTTGCCGGTATCGGTGGCGCGTAAGCCGTTGATGGCGCTTTTGGCAGGGCTGCGGGTGATGGCGCGGGTGAAGGTGAATGACGGGTTTTGCATGGTTAATCCTTGGAGCGGTGCGTGGAAACCACGCACCCTACG
>CAZCDC010000035.1:18406-20460 GCA_964497195.1 uncultured Rhodobacterales bacterium
ACGGGTTTTGCATGGTTAATCCTTGGAGCGGTGCGTGGAAACCACGCACCCTACGGGATTATCCTATGTTATTTTGCATTGAAAGCAATTGTTTGATGCCGAACGCACATGCATATATTTGACGGTCTCCAACTCAAGTATTTTGCGGCTAACCGCAGGTAATTCGGCCATCGACACGATTGTTCCGGTGCCATAAGCGATGCGATTATCGGCTGTGTAACCCTTGATAAGATAGGTCATACTGGTTTCCAGAATACTGGGAATATTGGTTGCGTTATGGGCGGTGCATTCCTCGGCGCAAAGAAAAATCGGGCCGATCTCGGCATAGGGCTGGGCTGCGGGAAACGGACGATAGGCGCAGATCAGCATTCTTGCGCCAGACGGGATGTCTTTCAGGCAGTGACGACACGGATTGCCTTCACCATCAGAAATGCTGTGTTCTGCGGGGTGGCCATTGGCGTCCACGCCGCCCTTTTGCAGGCTGCGGGCATGGCTGGTGGGGATCGGGTGAAAATGCATAAGATGCTCCTGTGATATGAAGCCTCAGCATAGGAATGTTGGCCAGCCAATCGACCCGTTTCTTGCGCATTAATAGATTAAAACCCCAGCCTATGATAGGTTTCCGTCTGGGGTTATTACTGATTTACCCCCCATATAGGGCTGCAATATCGCTGGAATATTTATCGAGCCGTCTTCTTGCTGGTGGTTTTCCAGCACCGCAATCAGCGTGCGACCAACAGCCAGACCGGAGCCATTAAGCGTATGCACAAATTCCGGTTTTCCGCCATCACGCCGAAACCGCGTATTCATGCGGCGCGCCTGAAAATCACCGGCAACCGAACAACTGGAGATCTCGCGATAGGTGTTTTGACCGGGCAGCCATGCCTCTATGTCATAGGTTTTTTGCATACCAAAACCCACATCACCGGTGCAAAGCACCACAGTGCGATAAGGGATTTCGAGGCTGTCCAGAATGCCTTCGGCGCATTTGGTCATGCGTTCCAGTTCCGCTGTGCTATCCTCGGGTTTGGTGAATGCCACCATTTCAACCTTTTCAAATTGATGCTGGCGCAGCATTCCGCTGGTATCACGCCCCGCTGAGCCGGCTTCGGAGCGAAAACATTGCGAATGGGCGGTTAGGCGGATGGGCAATTTTGCTTCGTCAATGATATTACCCGCCTCGGAATTGACCAGCGTTACCTCGGCAGTGGGAATCAGCCACCAGCCGTTTTCGGTTTTATAGCTGTCCTCGGCAAATTTAGGGAGTTGGCCAGAGCCATACATCGCCTCGTCGCGCACCAACACAGGCGTCCAGATTTCATCAAAGCCGTTTTCATCAACATGGGTGTTAATCATAAATTGCCCAAGGGCGCGATGCAGACGGTTGATCGCGCCGCGCAGCACCACAAACCGCGCGCCAGACATTTTGCCTGCGGTGGCAAAATCAAGACCACGGGCCGCGCCGGCAATTTCAAAATGCTCCTTTGGGGTAAAGCTAAAGCTGCGCGGGGTGCCGATGCGACGGACCTCGACATTATCCGCCTCGTTATTGCCATCGGGGGTATCATCTGCGGGCAGGTTGGGCAGGGTGAGCAACAGGGTGTTGAGCTGTTCGGTTACGGCTTTTGCCTCGGTTTCCAGCTTGCTGATTTCGGTTTTTTTGTCTGCGACCAGCGCGCGGAGGCGTTCAAATTCGGCATTATCGCCGGATGCTTTGGCGGCCCCGATTTGTTTGGAGGCAACATTGCGCGCGGCGAGGGCTTCCTCGGCGGCATGGATTTTGGCACGGCGGTTTTCGTCGATTGCCAGAATTTCGGCTGCTTGGGCGGGCAGGCCACGGCGTTTTAGGCCCGCGTCAAAAGCGGCGGGATTATCGCGGATGGTGCGGATGTCATGCATGATTTTGGCCTGTGCTGGATTCGGTTTGGGGGGTTATGCAATTTTTTTGGGCGGGGATAAAGGGGCGGATAATGGATGTTGGTGTAGGGTGTGTGGTTTCCACGCACCGCTGCGGTGTTGGCGTTAAGACGGTGCGTGGAAACCACACACCCTAC
>CAZCDC010000036.1:0-11251 GCA_964497195.1 uncultured Rhodobacterales bacterium
ATTTATTCCAGCACCCTTGGCCTTGATATGGCGACCATTGTTCCGGCGATTTCCGGCCCTAAACGCCCGCAAGATTATGTGGCGCTTGATGGCTCTGTCAAAGCATTTGAGTGGGAAATGGAAAACACATTCAAACGCCCGCTGGACAAACAGGTGCCGGTGGTTGGTGAGGATTATACCATGTCGTCAGGCAAGGTTGTGATTGCCTCGATCACAAGTTGCACCAATACCTCCAACCCGTATGTGATGATCGGCGCCGGTCTTGTGGCGCGCAAGGCAGCGGCGCTGGGCATGAATCGCAAGCCGTGGGTGAAAACCTCGCTTGCGCCCGGATCTCAGGTGGTTTCGGCTTATCTTGAGGCGGCAGATTTGCAAAAAGACCTTGATGCTATTGGCTTTAATCTGGTTGGCTATGGCTGCACCACCTGTATCGGCAATTCCGGTCCGATCCAGAAGGAACTGTCGGACGCAATCGCGTCGGGCGATCTTGTGGCGACCTCGGTTCTGTCGGGTAATCGCAATTTTGAGGGGCGGATTTCGCCTGATGTGCGGGCCAATTATCTGGCCTCTCCGCCATTGGTGGTGGCTTATGCGCTGGCCGGAGACATGAATATTGACATCAGCAAAGACCCGCTGGGCCAAGACCGCGATGGCAATGATGTCTATCTGAAAGACATCTGGCCAACCTCGCAAGAGATATCCGAACTGGTTGACAAAACCGTCACGCGCGAGGCGTTTCAATCCAAATACGCAGATGTATTTGCGGGCGACGAAAAATGGCAGGCCGTGGAAACCACCGATAGCCTGACATATGATTGGCCCGCAGCAAGCACCTATATTCAAAATCCGCCATATTTTCAGAATATGTCTGCGGAACCGGGGGTGATTACCGATGTAAAAGACGCCAAATTATTGGCGGTTTTGGGGGATATGGTTACAACCGATCACATTTCTCCGGCTGGGTCTTTTGCGGTTGATAGCCCGGCGGGGCAATATCTGGTGGACCGTCAGGTTGGCCCACGCGAATTTAATTCATACGGGTCGCGGCGCGGCAACCACCAAGTAATGATGCGCGGCACATTTGCCAATATCCGCATTAAAAACGAAATGCTCGACGGGGTTGAGGGCGGTTATACCTTGGGACCAGACGGCGCGCAGACCTCGATTTATGAAGCGGCTATGGCGTATAAAGCTGCTGGAACGCCTTTGGTGATTATTGCGGGCGATCAATACGGCGCCGGATCATCGCGTGATTGGGCGGCCAAAGGCACGTCATTGCTGGGGGTTTCGGCGGTAATCGCCAAAACTTTTGAACGTATTCACCGCTCCAATCTTGTGGGCATGGGGGTTATCCCGTTTGAGTTTACCGGCGATGATGACCGTAAATCGCTCAACATCACGGGCGATGAAACCATTTCGATCTCGGGGCTTGAAGGTGATTTGAAGCCGCTCTCAGAAGTGCCTTGCTCGATCACTTATGCGGATGGGTCGATCAAAGAGATCACGTTGAAATGCCGGATTGATACCGAAGTAGAGATCGAATATGTCGAAAACGGTGGCGTGTTGCATTATGTGCTGCGGAATTTGGCAAAAAATTAAGCAAAATTGAAACCTAGCACATTGCACCTGATGTGCTAGGATGCAGCTATGATGAAATACCTTGATATTCCGCCCGTTTGGGCGCTACTCACTGCCATTTCCTGCTGGTTACTGGCCACTTATCTCCCTGTTTTTAATGTGCAAATCCCGATGTTGGTTTCTGTGCTAACGGCCGGGCTTGGCTTTGGGTTGGCGGGCTGGTCTGTGCTGTGGTTTTTGCGCAAAAAAACCACGATTGAGCCGCGCCATGTGCCAACGACGTTGATCGTTGAGGGGCCTTTTCGTATCAATCGTAACCCCATTTATACGGGTATGACCTTTGTTTTATTGGGCTTTGCCTATTGGCTGGGTGATCTGGTTGCCATTTTGCCTGTGATGATATTTCCTGTTTTGATCACCTATCGGTTTATAAAGGGTGAGGAAAAGCAATTACGCGAAAGTTTTGGCGACGAGGCTGAGGAATACATCAACAAAACCCGCCGTTGGTAAGGATGATGACATATTCCTCTCGAAAGCTTTAGGTGCATGTTAGCTGGACAGCTTCTAAGGTGTCTGAAATTGTTTTTGAGGATTCTTCATGCGTAAATTTGCCCTTGCTGCCGCCACTGCTTTGTCCATTTTGCCGGTGGCATTGCGCGCTGATAATCCGGTTGTGGTGGAGCTATTCACATCACAAGGCTGTTCAAGCTGCCCGCCGGCGGACCGTGTTTTGGCGCATGTTGCTGAATATGACAACGTTATTGCATTGGCGCTGCACGTTGATTACTGGGATTATCTAGGCTGGAAAGACAGCTTTGCAAACCCGGCATTTTCGGCGCGCCAACGACGCTATGCACGAAATTGGAACGAGCGTTCCGTTTATACACCGCAAATTGTGGTGCAAGGTGTTGAATATATGGTTGGGTCGCGCGGTGATGCGGTGCAACGGCAGATTATGCAATACGAAGAACACAACGTAACCGTTAATGTGAGTATTACGTTTAGCAATGGCAGCGCCACCATTACCATTGAACCACAGGGGCAGAATGTTGCGCCTTGTGCAATCTATCTGGTTGGTTATTCCGATGGCGCCGAAATAACGATCGAACGCGGAGAGCTGCGCGGCCGCACTTTGCATTATACCAACATAGTCAAAAGCTGGGAAACAATTGCCAACTGGGATGGCCGTTCCAGCATTTCACTTCGGGCCGAGAACTTGAGTGATCTTAATTATGTGGTGATCGTTCAGGAGGCCGGACAAGGGCCAATATTGGCAGCGGCACGGGTGACAAATTAACCCATCGCGAACGGTGCGTGGGAACCACGCACCCTACAAAATATTAACGGCCCCTGATCCGAGGGTCTAGCGCATCGCGCAACCCGTCACCGATGAAATTCACGCTTAGCACAGTTAGCGAGATCGCCAGACCGGGCCAGATAACCCGCGCGGGCGATTGGCCGATATAGGATGTGCCGTCAAATAACAGCCGCCCCCATGTCGGAAAATCTGACGGAAAACCAAGACCAAGGAAAGACAAAGAGCTTTCGGTAATGATGGCCGTGGCCACACCAAGCGTGGCCGAAACCATGATCGGTGACAGGATATTGGGCATGATATGGCGGCCGATGATGCGGCGCGAAGGTGTGCCGATGCTGTTGGCGGCCAGAATAAATTCACGTTCTTTCAGGGCCAGCACATCGCCGCGCACAATCCGCGCGGTTTGCATCCAGCTGGTCATGCCGATGATAAATACGATCAACAGGAATATGCCGGTTTCAGGGCCAAACGCATTACGCAATGTGTCGCGGAACAGCATGATGATAACCAGCAGCAATGGCAGAATGGGCAGCGCCAGAAACAGGTCGGTAAAGCGCATTAGCAAGCCATCTAGGCGGCGAAAATATCCGGCGATAACGCCGATAAAGGTGCCAACAACCAGCGATAGCAGCATGGCCGTCATGCCAACAGCAACCGAAACACGGCCACCTTGCATCAGTTGCGCCAAAATATCACGGCCGATTTGGTCGGTGCCAAGCGGAAAAGACCAGCTTACCTTAAGCCTGTCCAGAACTTCGGCATTGGGGTCAAAATATTTCATTGACGTAGGATCGCTGAAACATTGCCACATCTGCGATCCGGTAAAAAAGCAACTGGTCATGGCGGCGGTATTTTTGGCGCGGATGTCCAGAAAAAACGGGTCTTTTGTCCAGATAAACGGGCCGATGGATACGCCAAACAAGATGATGGCAAACACCACCATGCCAATCAATGCGCCGCGATGGGTGCGGAATTGAGACCACACATCACCCCACAGGCTACGGTTTTGGGCTTGGTCTTGTTCGATCTCGATGGGGTTACTCATAGCGAATCCTCGGGTCCAGCAAGCCGTAAAGAACATCGGCCACCAGGTTAAATATTACGATCAGAACCGCGAACAAGAAGGTTAAGGTTTGCACCAAGGGAATATCAGCGCCCTGAATGCCGATGATCAACAATTGGCCAAGACCGTTTACCTTGAAAATCTGCTCGGTAATGATGGCGCCGCCAAATACCTGCGGAATGCCCAGCGCAATCACCGTCACAACGGGTATCATCGAATTGCGCAGCACATGCACCAGCAGCACGGTTTTTTCCTTAAGGCCTTTGGCGCGGGCGGTGCGCACATAATCTTGTGAAAGATTATCCAGCATCGAGGCCCGCATAAACCGGCTGATCTGGGCTGCGTTAAACAGCGCCAGCACCATCACCGGCATTAACATTTGCCTAACCTGAAACCCGAAGCTGGCGAAATCAGTAACCTTGTGGGTGGTATCATAAATAGAGGGCAGCCAAAACCAGCTGTCATTCGGAATGGTCACCGAAAAGATCACAATCAGCAAAACGCCGGTAAAAAATGTCGGAACCGAAAAACCGACCATGGAGATAAATGTGCCGGCTTGGTCAAACCAGCTATATTGTTTATAGGCAGAAATCACGCCAATTGGCACCGCGATTAAAATACCCACCACATACGACATGCCAACCACCCACAGGGTTTGGGGCATACGTTCCACAATCAGGTCAACAACGGGGGAACGGGTGGCCCAGCTGGTAACGCGCAGGCGGGTTTCGCAAGTGTTAAAACACCAGCCGAACCATTCATACAGCATGTTGAGCGGTTCATTGATAAAGAACTGGTTGCACCATAACAGATACCGAATATACATCGGGCTATCGAGGCCAAGGCTGGTGCGGATCATCGCGCGCACTTCGGGCGGAATGGTTAGCGGCAGGTTGCCGGTCGGGTCATTCGGGGCCATATCAAGAATCAAAAAGATGATAAAACTGATTAGCAAAAGCGTCGGGATGGTAAACATCAGCCGTCGGAGGGTGTAGTTTAGCATGGGTTACGCCTTTGCAAAACAGTGGGATACTGCTCCGGCCTGAACCGGAGCAGTAATTGATTATAGATTATTCAGAGCGGGACCAGTCGGCCACATTCCAAAGATCGCTGTCCCATACGTTCAGCAATACGCCTGCCAAAGTATTGGAGCGCGCAACAACATTACCACGGTGAACCAGTGGAATAATGGTGTAGGTTTGCATCAACATATCGTTCATCGCAATCGCAAGACGCGCACGCTCGTTAATATCGGCTGTGCCGCTCATTTCAGCAAGCAAAGCGTCATATGCAGGGTCACAGAAGCGCGGCATATTACCACCAAGCCAAGCATTGTCTGGCGAAGGAATTTCGGAACATGCCCAGTTGCCCATATAGGCCTCAGGGTCGGTGCCGTTAAATGTGTTCGCATACATTTCCACATCAGCAAACAGCTTTTGGAAAGTATCAGGTGAGGATTGATCCCCGCCAAAGAACACAGCTGCGTCGATATTTTTCAGCTCTGTTTCAACGCCAATTTCAGACCACCACTGTTTGATCAAGGCTTGGAAGTCCTGACGCACAGCATTGGTAGAAGTTTGATAAAGGATCGACAAGCGAACGCCGTCTTTGGCACGCACACCGTCTGAACCCATGGCCCAACCAGCAGCATCAAGCATTGCGTTGGCACCAGCGATATCCTGAATTTCACAACCAGCATTGTTTGGCGAGTTGTAAATCGCAGGTGAAGGCAACACGTTACATGTTACACTACCAGCTTTGCCGTAACCGATTTCAACCAGCAATGGACGATCAATCGCCATTGATAGTGCTTGGCGCACAGCAATGTCAGACATGAACGGATGCGGATGCGCAACTGTTGAACGTTCGTCACCCAAAGATGCCGAAGGATCGGTCAGATTGATCATCAGGCGTTCAACCAGTGGACCAAAGCCCGAAAGCACAACGCCTTGGCCTTTTGCTTCCATGTCGGCCAGAACTTCTGGTGCTAGCTGAAGGTTCCACGCATAATCAAACTCGCCTGTTTCCAGAACCGAACGCGCCGCTGCATCTGCAGAACCGCCACCTTTGAAGGTCAGAGTTGCAAATGCAGGCTTGGTTGCATCACGATAGTTGGTGTTGGCTGCCAGTGTAATGGTGTCATTGGCGCGGAATTCAGTAACCGTGAAGGGTCCTGTGCCAATTGGGCCAAAGTTCTGGTCAGTGCAGGTCGGGGCCGCAGCACCCATACAATCAGCAAATTGTGCTGCTTGCAAAATCGGCGCTGTAGCACCAACAAAGGGGCCATAAGGGAATGGTTTAGGGCCGTCAAATGTAATGACCACTGTGCGGTCATCAGTTGCGACAACGCTTTCGACGCCGCCAAATTGAGCAAGCTGCTGGCAGCCGCCGGTTTCGTCCATGCAATAGTTTGCGGTAAACACAACGTCTGCGGAAGTAACAGCTGAGCCGTCAGACCAAAGCAGGCCCTCGGAAAGTTTCCATGTGATGGTTGTCAGGTCTTCGGAAACGCCGCCATTGCCAACAGTTGGAATTTCGTCAACCAGTTTTGGCACCATGTTGCCGTTTTCGTCATAGCCAGCCAGTGGTTCAATGACCATCGACGATGCGTCGATGTCTTTTGTGCCACCCGACAGATACGGGTTCAGGATCGAGGCTGCTTGCCAATAAATGATATTGGCGTGGCCGTCGCGGCCTTGTGCTGCGTGTCCAGCGGCAAAAGCTGCCGTAGTGGACAGAAGCGCGGCGCCCATTGCGCCAGCCATAAGATGTTTAAGTTTCATTTGCGAGTTTCTCCTCTGTTGCAAATATTTTATTAATCGCGCGGTTGGCCCGCATCTTTATTCTATTAAGTGACAAGCGGCGAAGTGACCTTCGCCAATTTGCCGCCATTCGGGTTCGTCATTACGACAAATATCAACCGCCACCGGACAACGGGTGCAAAAATTGCACCCCTTTGGCGGGTTAGCGGGGCTAGGCACGTCGCCTTGCAAAATAACGCGGTCAATGTTGCCAGCCTTCGATGGGTCCGGATGCGGAACCGCTGACAAAAGCGCCTGCGTATAGGGGTGTTGGGGGTTGGTATAAAGCTCTTCGCTGGGTCCAAGTTCCACCAGTTTGCCCAGATACATCACCGCAACACGGTCAGCCAGATGGCGCACCATCGACAAGTCATGGCTGATAAACAGATATGTCAGACCAAGTTTGTCCTGCAAATCTTCCAGCAGATTAACCACCTGCGCCTGAATGGAAACATCCAGCGCCGCAATCGGTTCGTCACACACAATGAATTTCGGGTTCAGCGCAAGGGCGCGGGCGATGCCGATACGCTGGCGCTGGCCGCCGGAAAATTCGTGGGGGTAACGGTCGGCATAACGGCGCGCCAGGCCCACAGCATCCAGCAATTCGTCAACACGGGCACGGCGTTCAGCCTTGGTCATTTTGCGATGTTCCGAAAGCGGTTCGGAAATAATTGACCCAACGGTCATGCGCGGGTTTAAACTTGCCTGAGGATCCTGAAAAATCATCTGCATTTCAGGGCGTTTTTTGCGCAATTCTGACCCGGATAGGCTGGCGATATTCTCACCGTCGATTTCAATTGCCCCCTCGGTAACCTCATAAAGCCGCAATACGCAGCGCCCCGCAGTGGATTTCCCACAACCGGATTCACCAACAAGACCAAGGGTTTCGCCGGCCATGATTTCAAAACTAATGCCATCGACGGCTTTTACAGCTCCGACCTGACGTTTTAACAATCCACGAAAAATCGGGAAGTGCATTTTGAGGTTTTCAACCTTGACCAGCGGTTTTTTGGCTTCGTCAAACATTGGCTGGCCCTCCGGTATTCACGTCATACCAACAGGCCACATCATGGTCGGGGCTGATATCGCGGCGCTGCGGGTTTTCCTTTAGGCAGCGGTCAAACGCATGGGCGCAACGCGGCGCAAATTCGCAATGCGACGGTGCGCTGCTAAGCGCTGGCGGCTGGCCTTCAATTGACATCAAACGTTCGGCGCGGGTGCCCGACATATCGGGCAGGGTTTCCAGCAAGGCGCGCGTATAGGGATGCTGCGGGTTTTTGAACAATTCCGAGACCTCGGCATGTTCAACAATTTGCCCCGCATACATCACCGCCACACGATCAGCAATTTCGGCAATGACACCCAGATCATGGGTGATCCAAATAATTGCCATGCCCAGTTTTTGGCGCAATTCCTTGATTAGTTCCAGTATTTGGGCCTGAATGGTAACATCCAGCGCAGTCGTTGGTTCATCCGCGATCAAAACCTTGGGATCACAAGCCAGTGCGATGGCAATCATCACCCGTTGGCGCATACCGCCGGAAAACTGGTGTGGAAAATCTTTTAGCCGCGCCATTGCATCCGGAATGCCAACCAGCTCCAGCAATTCAGCGGCACGGGCGCGCGCTTGTTTTTTCTTCATACCCATATGGGTGCGCAGCGGCTCCATGATCTGAAAACCAACCGTAAAAACCGGGTTCAATGATGTCATAGGGTCTTGAAAAATAAAGCCGATTTCGCCACCGCGCACTTTGCGCAATTCACTATCCGACATGGCGCGAATATCGCGGCCGTCAAAAATAATGTCTCCGTCAGCGATTTCTGCGGGGGGCATGGGCAGCAATTTCAGCAGTGACATCATGGTTACCGATTTGCCCGAACCGCTCTCGCCCACAATGCCCAGCAATTCACCGGGGGCCAGCGAAAAACTGACATGGTTCACAGCATGAACCATCCCGTCGCGTGTGTTAAACACGGTTTTCAGATTGGCCACGTCTAAAATCGTGGCACGAGCGTCTAGCATTCATTCCCTCCCAAGGGACCGCGCAGGCAGTGCGGTAGTATTTTTATCATTCAGTCAAACTTTTTCGTTTGTCAAAGCTACTAAACACTAAGATTCGCCCGCCGACAATGGGTAATTCGTGACTTGACGTTTGGGAGGTTCTGCGCCCAAGGTGTGGCATTCTTCAAAACAGGTATCCCATGGCAGACACTTATTCCGCTCTTGAAATGATGGAAAAACTGATAAGTTTTCCAACGGTTTCCAGTGAAAGCAATCTGGAATTGATTGATTTTGTTGAAGAATACTTGATGGGGCACGGCGTGAAATCATACCGTGTTTATGATCCGACCGGGTTAAAAGCCAATCTTTATGCGTTGATCGGCCCAAATGTTGAGGGCGGTGTTGTGTTATCGGGCCACACAGATGTGGTGCCGGTGGTGGGGCAAGAATGGGATAGCGACCCGTTTGTGGTAACTGAGAAAGACGGTAAATATTTTGGCCGCGGCACCTGTGATATGAAGGGGTTTGACGCGATTTGTCTGTCGTTAGTGCCAGAGATGCTGGCAGCGAATTTAAAGCGGCCCATTCAAATTGCACTGTCTTATGACGAAGAAGTCGGCTGCGTCGGTGCGCCGTTTATGATTTCAGAAATGGTCAAGAATTTTCCGATGGCGTCGGCTGTGATCGTGGGTGAGCCCTCAAATATGAAAGTCGTGACCGGCCATAAAGGTGCGGCAGGATTTATTACCAAAGTTCATGGATTCGAAATTCACTCATCCTTAATGCACCAAGGTGTCTCAGCCGTAATGGTTGCCGCGCGGCTCATTGAGTGGCTGCGCTTGCGGTTCGAAGAAAACAAAGCTGCTACGCCAAATGATATTGATGCGCTGTTTGAACCACCCTTTACAACATTGCATGTAGGCGTGATTAACGGCGGTTCAGCCAGCAATATAACAGCCAAAGATTGCAGTTTTTCCTGTGATATCCGCTGCCCCGCTTCGCAAAGCCCTACAGACTGGTATAATCGGTATGTGGAATTTGTGCGTGAGGTTGAGGCGGAAATGCAAGCGATCATCCCCGAAACATATATCGAGGTTATTCCGCGCGACGAAAACCCAGCCCTAAGACCAGAGAAAAACAGCGCAGCGGAACTGTTAGCCCGCCAAATCACCGGCGATAATGAGAGCCATGTGGTGAGCTATGGCACCGAAGCAGGGCAATTCCAGCGCGAGGGATATTCCGTAGTTGTCTGTGGTCCGGGGTCAATTGAACAGGCCCATCAGCCTAATGAATTCATCACAATCGAACAATTTAATGCGGGTGAGGAATTCATCCGTAATGTCATCAAAAAGCTCGGAGAATAACATGCCAAATATCAATCGATTTGCCGAAATGCATGCAGAAATAACCGCTTGGCGGCGCGATTTGCACGAAAACCCTGAATTGCTGTTTGATGTGCATCGCACGGCTGGCGTGGTG
Source organism: uncultured Rhodobacterales bacterium (assembly GCA_964497195.1). Taxonomy (GTDB): domain Bacteria; phylum Pseudomonadota; class Alphaproteobacteria; order Rhodobacterales; family Rhodobacteraceae; genus UBA3077. The sequence continues at coordinate 10,242 of CAZCDC010000036.1, forward strand.
GCGGATAAGCTAAAGGAATTTGGCCTAGATAGCATCGAAACCGGTGTTGGGCGCACGGGTGTTGTCGGGGTTATCAAGGGTAAGCAGAATACGTCTGGCAAAGTGATTGCGATGCGGGCCGATATGGATGCTTTGCCGATATTTGAAACCAGCGGCGTGGCGCATTCGTCCAAAGTTGACGGAAAAATGCACGCTTGCGGGCATGACGGGCATACCGCAATGCTACTGGGGGCCGCGAAATATCTGGCCGAAACCCGCAATTTTGACGGCACGGTTGTGGTGATATTCCAACCCGCCGAAGAAGGCGGCGGCGGCGGCAAGGAAATGGTTGATGATGGCATGATGGATAAATACGGCGTGCAAGAAGTATACGGCATGCACAATATGCCGGGATTACCTTTGGGAGAATTTGCCACCCGCGTTGGGCCATTGATGGCCGCAACCGATCAATATACCATTCATGTCGAGGGGCTGGGCGGCCATGCGGCCAACCCTGCGGCCTGTATTGATACAACCCTTGTGGCCAGCCATATTGTTGTGGCGCTGCAATCTATTGTGGCACGAAACACCGATCCGCTAGAAAGCGTGGTCATCTCGGTGACCAGTTTTGAAACTGAATCCAAGGCCTATAATGTTATCCCGCAGCGGGTGGAAATTCGCGGCACCTGCCGGACATTAACCGATGAAAACCGCCAGATGGCCGCAAAAAAGGTGAAACTGATTGCTGAAAACACAGCAGCGGCTTATGGGGCCACGGCAAAGGTTGATTACGAGATGGGTTATCCGGTAACAAAAAACCACGCCGATCAAACCGCCATTGCCGCGACAGTGGCGCGAGGCGTTGCCGGTGACGACAAGGTAAACACCGAAACCCCACCAGTGATGGGCGGTGAGGATTTCTCATATATGTTGGAATCCCGACCCGGGTCATTTGTATTTGTTGGTAATGGCGATACCGCCAATTTGCACCATCCTGATTACGATTTTAATGATGATCTGATCCCGATTGG
>CAZCDC010000036.1:11351-18194 GCA_964497195.1 uncultured Rhodobacterales bacterium
CCGCCAATTTGCACCATCCTGATTACGATTTTAATGATGATCTGATCCCGATTGGGTGTTCCTATTGGTCTCGACTGGCCGAAACCCAAATGCCGGCACGTTAGTTTTCACAGGGCGCGTGGTTTCCACGCTCCGTTTATAAACCATCGGTGCGTGGAAACCACGCACCCTACGTTTGAAAGTAGCGCGGCGGATGCCTAATGTTGTCAGGTTAAAATCATCTTAATATCATCGCACCGAACCGGCTGGCTGCTGTTTTATAGTTTGATTGTCGCGGCGTGGATTGCGTTGTTTGTGATGGCACAATATTCGGGGCATTTGCATCATTCGGGGTATGGGCGTGTTGTTATGATGTGGCTGGTGATGTCAGCGGCCATGATGGCCCCGACATTTGTGCCAAGCCTGCGGGTGTTTGATGATTTAAGCCACAGCACCACCGCCAACCGTTTCGGATTTGCAGCTTTGGTTGCCGGGTATATGGCGGTTTGGCTTGGGTTCTCGGTTTTGGCGGCGGCGTTGCAGGTCTGGTTGTCCGAACAGGGCTGGATTGTTGGAGACCGGTCTGTTTTGGGCCTGCTTAATGCAGGTTTGCTGACCGGTGCGGGGGTGTATCAATTCACGTCTTTAAAAAACGCCTGCCTGTCAAAATGCCGCCAGCCATTGACGTTTTTTATGCAATACTGGTCGGATGGTCCGCTAAAAATGGGGTTTCGGCTGGGGCTTATTTGTGTTGGCTGCTGCTGGCTGTTGATGCTTTTGGGGTTTGTTGGCGGCGTGATGAATTTACTCTGGATGGGGCTGGCAACTTTGCTTATGGTGTTGGAAAAATTGCCCGAGATCGGCCGCTATGTCACGCGGCCACTGGGTGGAATATTAATATTTTCAGGCGCGGTTTACGCGCTGATATAGGAGGAAAACATGGGCGAACTGGTGGAATGGAAAATCAAGGGCGAATTGATATTGAATTGCTCCTGCACGGTATTTTGCCCCTGTGTGATCAGCCTTGGCGATCATCCCCCGACCGAGGGTAATTGTCAGGCGTGGTCGGGCGTGCGCATTGATAGCGGCCATTACGGCGATGTTGATCTGTCGGGTTTGAATGTGGGCTTGTTGTTGGATATTCCGGGTAAAATGGCGCGCGGCGACTGGAAATGCGCCGCTTATATTGATGAACGCAGCAGCGATGCAGCATTCGATGCGCTGGTCGCGATTTTTTCGGGCGCGGCCAAGGGCAGCACGGGGTTGTTCAAAATGCTGGTTTCGGAATTTCTGGGGGCTGAGCGGGCGCCGGTTATTTATGAAACCGAAGGCAATATTCGGCGTCTTATGGTGGGCCGTGTCATTCAGGGCGAGATCGAGCCGATCACGGGCAAAGACGGCGGTGATGTGGTGGTGAAAAACACCGAATACTGGATGGGACCAGATATTACCGTGGCGCGCGCCAATAAAGGCAAAGTGCGTGCCTTTGGCCGAGTTTGGGATTTTGACGGGCGTTCGAGCGAGATTTGTCAGATTGACTGGCACGGGCCCGGCCGATGATTACACCTGAATATACGCAGATGATGGCGCGGTATAACCGTTGGCAAAATGAAAGTATTTTTGGCGCGGCGTCCAGCCTTGATGATGCGGCCCGACGCAAAGATCGCGGGGCGTTTTTTGGGTCAATCCACGGAACACTTTCACATTTATTTTGGGGTGACACCATCTGGATGAGCCGTTTTGACGGGTGGAAACCGCCCTCAAACAACATTCCCGACAGCACAGAATTTATGCCAGATTGGGATGCGTTTTGCGTGGCCCGTAAGGCGGCAGATGCGAAGATAATTGATTGGGCGGGGCGATTGGCTGTGGATGATTTCTTGGGGGATTTAACATGGTATTCCAGCGGAATGAAACGTGATTTCTCAAAACCTCGTGCCATGTTGATAATCCAAGTATTCAACCATCAAACCCATCATCGTGGGCAGGTGCATGCGATGTTAACCGCAGCAGGTGCAAAGCCTGACGATACGGATATCCCTTTTATACCAGCAGGAGAAAACGATGTTTAATGCATTGATGGTTGAGAAAAATGACGTTGGGAAAACCAGCGCATCCGTGCAGAAAATTTCTGTTGATGATCTGCCAGCAGGCGAGGTTTTGGTGGCGGTGGATTTCTCGACCGTGAATTATAAAGACGGGCTTTGCATTGGTCCGGGTGGCGGGTTGGTGCGGAATTATCCGCATATTCCCGGTATTGATTTTGCCGGAACGGTCGAGACCAGCGATGATGCGCGATATAAAGCGGGTGACAAAGTTGTGCTAACCGGTTGGCGGGTTGGCGAGGCCCATTGGGGCGGTTATGCGCAAAAGGCCCGGGTCAAGGCTGATTGGCTGGTGCCTTTGGCGGATGGTCTGGATACACGCCAAGCCATGGCGGTGGGCACAGCCGGGTTTACCGCGATGCTGGCGATTATGGCGCTGGAAGATCACGGGCTAAAACCGGGAAATGGGCCAATTTTGGTAACGGGAGCTGCGGGGGGTGTTGGCTCTGTTGCCACCGCGATTCTGGCCAATCTGGGATACGAGGTGGCGGCTGTAACGGGCCGGCCCGAAGCAGCGGATTATTTGCACGGGCTTGGCGCCAGCCAGATTGTGGCGCGGAGTGAGCTGAACGAGACCATAAAACGCCCGCTTGAGGCTGAAACCTGGGCTGGCTGCATTGATGCGGTTGGCGGCGATATGCTGGCGCGGGTGCTGGGCCAGATGAAATATGGCGGCAGCGTTGCGGCTGTGGGGCTGGCGGGGGGCATGGGCCTGCCTGCAACGGTTATTCCGTTTTTGCTGCGCGGTATAAATTTGCTGGGCATTGATAGCGTGATGCAGCCATATGACAATCGGGTTCGGGCATGGGGGCGTATTGCGCGTGATTTGCCGATGGAAAAGCTGGAAGCCATGACCCAGCCTGCCACGCTGGGAGCGCTACCCGAACTGGGGCGTGCGATTTTGAAAGGCCAGATCAAGGGGCGCGTGGTGGTGGATGTAAACGGATAAATCCTCTAAAGCCTTGTATCGTTTTGGTTCGCGCGCCAGACTGGGCTGGATTATTTGCATTGAAAAGGAATATCGGCAATGCCCTTTGACATAGATTTTATCCGCAGCCAGTTTCCGGCGTTCAGCGAACCCTCCTTGCAAGGGCAGGCGTTTTTTGAAAACGCGGGTGGATCGTATACCTGCAAACCGGTGATTGACCGGTTGTTTCGGTATTATCACCAGCGCAAAGTGCAGCCTTATGCGCCTTACGCTGCGTCGAGATTGGCCGGGGCAGAAATGGACGAGGCTCGCACGCGGCTGGCTGCAATCATGAATATCGGCGAAGATGAGCTGAGCTTTGGTCCTTCAACCACGCAAAACACCTATGTTTTGGCACAGGCGTTTCGACAGCATTTAAAAGCAGGCGATGCAATCATCGTGACCAACCAAGATCACGAAGCCAATACCGGCCCGTGGCGCCGATTGGCTGACGCTGGAATTGAAGTGCGCGAATGGCAGGTCGATACAGATACGGGCCACTTGGACCCTGCGGCGCTGGTAAATCTGTTGGATGAAAAGGTGAAACTGGTTTGCTTTCCACATGTTTCCAACATCGTTGGAGAGATTAACCCAGTGGCAAAAATATGCGCTATGGTGCGTTTCGCTGGCGCGTATTCCTGCGTGGATGGCGTTAGTTATGCGCCGCATGGTTTACCCGATATTGGCGGTTTGGGGGCGGATATATATTTGTTTTCGGCTTATAAAACCTATGGCCCGCATCAAGGCATCATGTATATTCGTGGGGCGTTAGCAGATGTATTGCCCAATCAGGCGCATTATTTTAATGGCAAGGATCGGACAAAGAAATTCACACCGGCAGGGCCGGATCATGCGCAAATTGCCGCCTGTGCAGGGTTGGTAGATTACGCGGATCTGGTGCATGACCATCATTTTGATGCAAATCCCGATGCTGCCGCGCGTGGACGGGCGGTGGTTGAATTGCAGTCAGCGCAAGAAGCCATAGTGTTAGAACCGCTGCTGGATTATTTACGCGGCCGCAATGATATACGCTTGATTGGGCCAAATAACACCAAAGGCAGGGTGCCCACAGTAGCAATTCAAGCCACAAAAACGGGTGCAGAATTGGCAGAGGATCTGGTGCAGTATAACATCATGGCGGGTGGCGGCGATTTTTACGCGGTACGCCTGCAAGAAGCGCTGGGGATTGACCCAGCCAAAGGCGTGTTGCGGCTTAGTTTTGTGCATTATACTTCAGCACAAGAAGTTCAACAGCTGATTAGCGCGCTAGACCGGGTGCTTTAGCATCCGTATTACATGGCTGAAATGAAGTGCGGAATAAAGCCGAGCGTAGCGAGGCTATCTCCAACCGAAGGGCGGAAGAATTCTGGTTTGTCTTGGTACATTTTTGACCAAGGAGCGCTCCCGCCTGTTTCCGTATGATTTTTTACAAAATCAAAAGGAAACAGGCGGGCCAGGCCTCGCTACGCTCGGCTTTGTATTGCACTGTTGATCAGCCATTCCATATTTGGGTAAAGGATTGCCCGCGGGATGACATCGCGATATTCGCTGCGCGGCCTGCGACCTTAAAACTTGTGCCGACCCATTCATTTGATTGGTCATAAAACAGGCTGAGTTTTAATTTTCCACGGGTGGTGAATTTGGTGCACGCCAAGGCGCCCTCATTGGTCGTAAAACTGGCGGGGCCAGCGTTACGAATTGTTAGTTCCAGAGGGTCGCCGGATTGGGTGCTGATCCATGTTGGGCGTGCCATAAAGTCGGATGTGAAATAGCTGGTGGTCGCGGGGTTACCCGACACAACCCCCTGAAAGCCAGAGGCATCAATTTGCACACCACCGCTAATTCGGCTGGCAATAACGAATTCTTCGGCGCCGTCATTATTTGTTGTTGAACGTAATTCCTGCAACACCCCGTCACGCCAAACTTCGCGGCTGCTAAGATGGTAATCAAAATTGATAATTCCCAGAATGCTGATATGCAGACGCGCGTCGACTTCGGCAATTACGTCGCGCCCGCGCCGTGTTAAAATAACGGATGTTTCGCCAACTTGCCGTCGGCCTAAAACTGCGGAAAACCGGCGCGTAGAGGTTGCCGCTAATGCAGGAACCGCGGAAAGTCCGGTGGCGGCAACAGCGCTTCCGAGATTTGTGATGAATTTGCGACGGGTAGAAAACATTTGTTTGCCTCACTAAAACTATGAGCCTGTATATAATACACGCTAAAAGTTTTGCAAAGCAGAATGAAAACCTGTGCGCTGCATCTTGCGCATTGCTCAAAAACAACTAAATTCGAAAAACCGGTAAAATCAAAGGTTTCACAAGATGAATACGTATAATGACTTACAAGCGACAATCGGCAACACGCCATTAATCCGGCTTAACAACGCTTCTGAGCTGACGGGCTGCGAGATTTTTGGCAAAGCCGAGTTTATGAACCCGGGCCAATCCATCAAGGATCGCGCAGCTTTGTCGATTATCAATGCAGCGGTGGCAAATGGTGAATTACGCCCCGGTGGAACCATCGTTGAGGGCACCGCGGGCAATACCGGCATTGGTCTTGGCCTGGTGGGGGCCGCGATGGGATTTCGGGTGGTAATTGTTATTCCCGACACGCAAAGCCAAGAAAAAAAGGATATGATCCGGTTAACCGGCGCAGAGCTGATTGAAGTTCCTGCCAAGCCTTATAAAGACCCCAATAATTTTGTGCGCTATTCTGGGCGGCTGGCGGAGGCGTTGGCGAAAAGTGATCCAAATGGCGCAATATGGGCCAACCAGTTTGACAATATCGCCAACCGACAAGCCCATATTGATACAACCGCCCCCGAGATTTGGCAGCAAACCGATGGCAAAATTGATGGATTTATTTGTTCGGTTGGCTCTGGCGGGACCTTGGCAGGTGTGGCCGAATATTTGCGGCACAAAAACCCCGGTATCAAAATCGGCCTTGCTGATCCGGACGGCGCAGCGATTTACAACTATTTTGCCAATGGAGCGCTTGGCGCAAGTGATGGCGGGTCCATAACCGAGGGCATCGGGCAGGGGCGCATTACGGCCAATCTTGAGGGGTTAGAGGTTGATTTGCCATATAACATTCATGATTCCGAGGCTTTGCCGCTGATTTTCAACTTGCTGTCAGAGGAGGGGCTTTGTGTTGGCGGCTCCACCGGTATTAATATTGCCGGGGCCATTAGAATGGCGCGCGATATGGGGCCGGGGCATAAAATTGTGACCGTTCTGGCCGATTTTGGCACAAGGTATCAATCTAAATTGTTTAACCCTGAGTTTCTGCGCTCCAAAGATTTACCAGTGCCGCATTGGTTGGTGGAAAGCCGCGCAGATATTCCGAACGTAATGCAGCCGGGCTAATGCTACTTGCAATTCTGTGCGTTTGGGCTGAATAACCCGTATGTTTCGATTTTTAAAACCTATTCTCTTGGTTGTGTCGCTGTGCTGGCTTGCGTTGCCCTCCGCTGCGCAAAATGACCTGCGTGCTGAAAACCTAGTTGCATGGGAGGCAACCGCTACTCGCGCTACTGCTGTGTTGGACAAAAAGCTGGCCTCTAACCCCGCGTTGGAAGTTTTACGCACAGAGTTGGCCGCACAGCGCAGCGCTGCACAGAACATGTATCAAGAAGGATTTTCGGCTGTTACGGTACTGGCGGCGCAATTGGCAACAATGGGCGCAGAACCCGTAGATGGCATACCTGAATCTCCTGCAATTGCGGCATTACGCAGTGATACAACATCTGCATTATCTGATGCCAATGTTCCGGTCCTCGAAGCAGATATTGCC
>CAZCDC010000036.1:18294-20320 GCA_964497195.1 uncultured Rhodobacterales bacterium
GCGCTGGCGGAGTATTCAAGCCGCGTAATTGGTGAAATTAGCGGGGCGTTCAGTAATCCAATTACCCGGACACAATTATTTCAACGCTTACCGTTTTTGGTTCTTGCATTGCTGGCCAGCCTAGCATTGATATTTGGTGTGCGGCCAATTGCCTTGCGTCGGCTAGGTGAGCTAATTGTGGCGGCACCAACGCCAAATCGCCGTCTTGGCTGGGCGTTGTTGTTGAATGCCTCACGGGTTATTTTGCCCTCTGTTGGCGCATATGGATTGATCTGGGCGATTAATTTTTCCGATATCCCTGATTATTGGGGCCTGTCAATAACCACCGAGTTACCGCTTATTGCGGTGATGGGTGTGACTGCATACTGGTTGGCCAACAGCCTGACAGGAGGGCGCTGGGCGACACGCAATATTGGTATTGTTGCGCCTGAATTCAAACAAACCGCAAAGCGTCTGATCGCAGCGCTGGGCATTGTATTGATCCTGAAAACCATTGTTGATGCAATTGTGATGCGCATGGAGCTGGCCCCAGATACCACCGCAGTACTTGGGTTTCCCATTGTTTTGCTGGGTAGCTTTTTGCTGTTTAGTGCTGGACGGCTGATCAAAAATTCAACCGATTTGGGAGAAGATAACGGGTTTAACGTAGCATTTTTGCGGTTTGTGCGCCGCGCCATGGTGGTTATCGCCATAGCCGCGCCAATTCTGGCAGCAATCGGTTATTTTGCGGCGGCACGTTTCCTGCTCTATCCGGCAATAATTTCCTTGGCGCTGCTGGGTACGGCATACGTTATTTTTGCAATTCTCGGTGAGGTGCTAGAGGGCTGGCTGGGCAACGGCATACGCAAAGACGGCACAGGCGATTTACGGCTGTTACCTGTATTGCTGGGCTTTTTAATTGTGCTTGGCGCACTGCCGTTATTTGCATTGATTTGGGGCGCACGGGTGTCCGATTTAACGGAAATCTGGCGACTGGTGAATGATGGTATTCCGTTGGGAGGCGCGAAAATATCTCTTTCGGTACTCTTTGTTTTTGTAGCCGTATTTATCGGCGGCTATATGCTAACGCGGCTCTTGCAAAAAATATTCCGCACATCTGTTTTACCACGTACCCGCATGGATACTGGCGGCAAAAATGCCATCCTTTCAGGGATATCATATGTCGGGTTTACCTTGGCGGCTTTGGCCGCAATTTCTGCTACGGGCATTGATCTTTCCAGCCTTGCCATCGTTGCGGGCGCGCTGTCAGTCGGCATTGGTTTTGGCTTGCAAAATATTGTTTCGAATTTTGTTTCTGGCATAATTTTGTTGATTGAACGCCCCATCAAAGAAGGCGACTGGATCGAAGTTGGCCCTTATGCCGGCTATGTGAAAAACATCGCGGTCCGCTCTACCTCTATAGAAACATTTGAACGTTCTTTGGTTATTGTGCCAAACGCTGATCTGGTTTCGCAGCCGGTGCTGAACTGGACCCATTCAAATTTGGTTGGACGGGTTAAAGTAGCTGTGGGCGTTGCATATGGTACCGACACACGTTTGGTTGAAAAACTGTTGTTAAAAATTGCCGAAAGCCATCCAATGGTGCTGAAAAACCCCGCGCCCGCGGTGATTTTTCATGGGTTTGGCGCAGATTCGATGGATTTTGAAATCAGGGCATTTTTGCGCGACGTAAACTGGATGCTGTCAGCCAAGTCTGATATGAATTTTGAGATTGTACGCCAGTTTGCTGAACATGATATCGAAATTCCGTTTGCGCAGCGTGATATCAACCTTAAAAATATTGATGAAATTGGCGCAGCCTTGCGTGGAGAGCCAAATATCTAAGCGACTTTTAAAATGCGTCTTGGAAAATATGTAAAACGTCGAATGAATTTGGCGTTTCTGTTCAATCAGGCCTTGAACCTTACGCCCTGATAAGTATAACACAATTTCCAGTGGACAGGTGGCCGAGTGGTCGAAGGCGCACGCTTGGAAAGCGTGTAGGCGGGTAACCGTCTCCAGGGTTCGAATCCCTGTCTGTCCGCCA
>CAZCDC010000037.1:0-6721 GCA_964497195.1 uncultured Rhodobacterales bacterium
CATTGGTGCGGTTTGATCCGGTCTATGTCGGGCATTTCAAATGCAACATCCGGCGGATTGCTGATTACCCGAACCTGTCGGGTTATATCCGTGATCTTTTCCAGCAAAACGGCATCGCGGCGACTGTGGATATGAAACATATCAAACATCATTATTACGGCAGCCATGAAACCATAAACCCGTCGCGCGTGGTGCCTGTCGGGCCGGAAATAGATTTTGCAGCACCGCATGATCGCAGCCGTTTTTCATAAGGAATAAAAATAATGACTGATAAATCTGTGCCGATCATTGCGGCAAAATCCCCTAAAAAAGTTGATCTTGAGGCGGGTAAAAATTATTTCTGGTGTCGCTGCGGTAAATCCGCAAACCAGCCGTTTTGTGATGGCTCGCACGCCGGAACCGGCATAGCGCCGCTGAAATTCACCGCTGAAAAAACCGGCGCGGCGGCGCTTTGCCAATGCAAATCCAGCGCAAATGCACCGTTTTGCGATGGCACCCATGCCCGTCTTGGCGACCTAGCGGTGGGTGACGCGGCCCCTGCGCCAAAATCAAAAACACCCACAGCCGTGCCAACCCCCGAGGAACCCACGGTGGCCCAAATTCACGAATTGGCGCGCGACGGGTTGTCAAAACTGGGCCATCACGGCGAAATGGGGTCAATGGGCGTGCCGCGCAAAGATTTGCCACATTGGGACGATATTCAGATTTTACCGGCACAACTAGCGCGCAAACCGCTGTTGGATGATGTGTCGGTCGCGACATCTGTTACCATCGGCCCGCGCGCCAAAAAGCCGTTGCAACTGGACATTCCGTTATTTGTTTCAGACATGAGTTTCGGCGCGTTGTCCGAGGAAGCCAAAACCGCCTTATCACGCGGCGCTGAAATGGCGGGTACCGGCATTTGTTCGGGCGAAGGCGGGATGCTGGCCGAAGAACAGGCCGAAAATTCACGCTATTTTTATGAACTTGCCTCAGCCCGTTTTGGCTGGAAACCCGAACTTGTTACGCAGGTTCAGGCGTTTCATTTCAAGGGTGGTCAAGGGGCAAAAACCGGCACAGGCGGGCATTTGCCCGGGGACAAAGTCATGGGCAAAATCGCTGAAGTGCGCGGGCTGGAACCCGGCCAAGCCGCGATTTCACCCGCGGCATTCCCCGACCTGCACAGTGCGGCCGATTTTCGCAAACTGGCGGATGAGGTCCGCGAGATTTCCGGCGGTATTCCCATCGGGTTTAAACTATCCGCCAATCATATTGAGGACGACATAGATTTTGCGCTGGAGGCCAGCGCTGATTATATTATTCTGGATGGGCGCGGTGGCGGTACGGGCGCAGCGCCGCTGATTTTCCGCAATAATATTTCGGTGCCGACAATTCCGGCATTGGCGCGGGCGCGCGCACATCTGGACCAAAAAACCGGCAACGAGGTCAGCCTGATCATTACCGGCGGCCTGCGCGTAGCAGAGGATTTTGTCAAAGCAATGGCGATGGGTGCAGACGCGGTGGCTTTGTCAAATTCCGCCATGCAAGCCGTTGGCTGCATCGCGGCGCGGATGTGCAATTCCAACAATTGCCCTGTTGGAATCGCCACCCAAAAACCGGAGCTGCGCAAGCGGTTGGATGTGCAAATCGGCGCTGAAAAACTGGCGCGTTATTTCGGGGCCTCGGTGGAGCTGATGCAGGTTTTGGCACGGGCTTGTGGGCATCACAGCCTGTCGGATTTTCGGCCCGAAGACATTACAACATGGAAACGCGAAATGGCGGACCTAAGCGGCGTGCGTTTTGCTGGCCTATTGCAAAGGAATTAACAGATGTGGGATAAACGATATAGCGGCGAGGAATTCGCCTATGGTACTGAACCCAATGACTTTTTGCGCGAACATGCGGGCCAGCTACCCGTGGGCGACACCCTGTCGCTGGGTGAGGGCGAGGGGCGCAACGCGGTATTTCTAGCGGGGCTTGGCCATAAGGTTTCGGGGCTGGACGGATCAAAAACCGGCTTGGACAAGGCGCAGGTGTTTGCCGCGCAAAAAGGCGTAAAAATTGAAACCGTTCATGTCGACCTGTCCATGTATAAATTCGCGGAAAACCGCTGGGATGTGATCGTGTCGATTTTTTGCCATCTGCCACCGGACTTGCGGCGCAAAGTGCATGGGCAAATCGCGGCGGCTTTGCGCCCCGGCGGCTGCCTTATTCTTGAGGCCTATACGCCAAAACAGTTGCAATACAAAACCGGCGGCCCGCCAAATGCGGCGATGATGATGGATATTAACAGCCTGCGAGAGGAGCTGGGTGGCCTCGAATTTGAGCTGGCCCAAGAAGTTGTGCGCGATATTCATGAGGGTAGATTGCATAATGGAACAGGGGCAACCGTGCAGCTGATCGCTCGAAAAATATGATCCAAGAGTTTGAGATGCGCAGCACCGGAATGCCCACCGAAATGCAGGTGTTGCTGGACGCGTATCCGCGCGACACATGGTCTGCGCATCCCGGTTTTAGGCAAAAAACCAAAAACTGGCTGGGGGCGCATAATATGTTTCGCCAACTGGGTGAAATCATCCGCGTTGAAACCGAAAAGTTTCTGGATAAGTCGCGTGACGCTGACGAATTCACGGCGCGACTGGCGCATTACGGCGACATGATGGTGCGCAATCTGCACGGCCATCACGGCTGGGAGGACCACAGCTATTTCCCCGAACTGATGGCGGCTGACCCTCGGTTTGAGCTGGGTTTGGAAATTCTGGAAAAAGACCATCAAGAACTGGACGTGGTGCTGGACAGTTTCTCAAAATCGGCCAATCATGTGATACAACTGGCGGATCATGACCCAAAACAAGCACTGAATGAGGCGGGCAAATTGCATACCATCGCCACAACAATCGAGGCGTTTTTGAAACGTCATCTGAGCGACGAAGAAGAACTGGCAGTGCCGATTATTTTACACCACCGTTTGCGCGGATAAAGGAACCCCATGAAAAAACCTGTTGATAGTTCAATTGAGGAAAGCCAGTCAAACGCCGAAAACCGCCGTGTCAAAGGTGAATTTGTGCGTGGCGTTAGCGGGTTTCGCGGTGCACTTGGCGATGCGGATTTCCCGGCTGAAACCGGGCGCTATCATCTGATTGTGGCGCTGAACTGCCCTTGGTGCCACCGTGTAACGCTGGCGCGCAATGTGCTTGGTTTGCAAAACAACATTTCGCTGGACGTGGTTTATCCCGGGCGAACGGGTAATGATGATCCGGTTGCGCCAAACCTGTGGGAATTCAATCCGGCGCGTATTTCAACGCTTACTGGCGCACCGCTCCCAGAATGCACAACAGAAACCGGCACCGATGAGAACTTTAGGCTGGTCAAACAAATTTATGCTGCTGAGGGGTCAAATGAGGGTTCCGTGCCGGTATTATTTGACAAAAAAACCAAACGGATCGTGAATAACGAGAGCGCTGAAATTATTCGGATGCTTAACCATCAAGCCGCTGAATTGGGTGCCACCAATCCAGCAAAAATTGATCTTTATCCGAGTGATAACGCGATACGCACACATATCGAAACGCTAAATGACTTCATTTATGTGCGTATAAATAACGGTGCGTATAAGGCTGGGTTTTCCTCTGACCAAACCGTATATTCCGCCGCTTTCGAGGCCTATTTTGATGCGCTTGCCACGCTGAATACACTGCTTGCATCAGACGACCGTCCATTTTTGACCGGCGAAGATTTCACCGAAGCTGACCTGCGGCTTTTCCCGACGCTGTATCGGCATGACCCAGTATATTACATTCGTATGAAATTGAACGGTGCCAAGATCCTCGATTACCCGCATCTATGGCGTTGGCTATGTCGCGTTTACGCCCTGCCCGGCGTTGCGCAAAGCAATTCACTGGCGCATTGCCGCCAAGGGTATTTTGGCAGATCATGGAACAATGTCATCCCGCTTGGCCCGTTTGAACCGATGCCCTATCCCATTGCGTATAATCATCCAAATCTGGCAAAACCAACCTGATTTTGCATCATTTCTTTTGGGTAACCCGATCTATTAATTCCTGACCTGTCTCGACCCGTTCGGAATATCGATCAACCAGATGTTCTTTGATGTCACGTGTTAAAGTTGTAAATTTCACCAGCTCCTCCATGACGTCAACCATACGATTATAATTGCCTGACGGGGCCATGCGCCCATCTGCATCGAATTCAAGGAATACCTTAGGGGTCGATGATTGGTTCGGGATGGTCAACAACCGCATCCAACGGCCCAGAATACGCAACTGATTAACCGTGTTAAAACTTTGAGAACCGCCATTAACCTGCATGACAGCCAGCGTTTTTCCCTGCGTTGGCCGCACAGAACCCAACGATAACGGAATCCAGTCAATCTGGGTTTTCATTATGCCCGTCATGGCGCCGTGGCGCTCCGGAGAACACCAGACCATACCCTCAGACCATGCCACAAGTTCGTGCAATTCTGTGACTTTGGCATGGCTTTGATCAGCCTCGCCATCATCCACCAAAGGCAGGCCAGACGGGTTAAACAGCCGTGTTTCAGCACCCAGTTTTTCCAAAACCCGCGCCGCTTCTTCAGACATTAGGCGGCTATATGAAACCTTCCGCAACGATCCGTATAAAAGCAAGATTTTTGGCTTATGGGTGCTGCGTTCTGCTGTTAACATTTGCGCTAAACCGGATACGCGAAAAGCTGCGTCTTTAATATTTGGGGTCAAAACATTTCTCATTTCGGTGTGTGCCGTATTGACATACCAGATACCGCAGCCAGTGCGGCCTTGTCAAGAATTCAAATTTCAGGCAAAACCGAATTATGAAAAACCAAACAGCGGTTACAGCCTTTTCAGCACTTGCGCAGGAAACGCGGCTTTCTATATTTCGGTTGCTGATCACCCGCGCACCTGCGGGCCTGTTGGCGGGGGAAATTGCGCGCACGCTTTCCATTGCGCCGTCTACTTTATCTGGCCATCTTGGCATCCTCAAACGTGCCGGATTACTGCACTCCAGCCGCCAGCATCGTGAAATCCGGTATCAGGCGGATATCACAGCCATGAATTCATTGATCGGGTTTATGCTTAAGGATTGCTGTAATGGTCAGGCCGAAAATTGCTCCGAAATCCTGAGCTTGCTAAATTAAACGCGGGTCGTCCAGCTCTAACGGGAATTTTCGTGGCAAAAGCCCCGACTGAAACCATGTGATAAATGTATAGATCGAATATACCGGCAGGCCCGTCAGGTGGCGAATTTGGGCGGCATAAGGCACCATATTTGTGCATTCCAGAACGATGGCGCCAATGTTTTCATAAGTGCGGGTCAGCTCGGTTGCGGCATCCAGAAGGTCGGCCAGACAATCGTCAAAATCAATCTCTGGATGATCCTCTAGAATAGCGGTGGTGAATTGGCGGCCATTATCCGTGCCAACAACCGGCGTATCAAGGGGCGCACCAGCGGCTATGAGATGCTCGTCAGTCAGGCTGGATTTGGAAATTGTTAACACACCAACCCGTTTATTGCCGGGCAAAAGCGATTGAACCATCGGGATTTGCATCAATGAAGACGTGGCCACAGGAACCCCGAGCGCGTCTTTGATTTGATCTTGAATAAGGGATAAAAACCCGCAATTTGTGGTGAGACCATCCGCCCCCATACGCACCAATTCGCGGCCCACTGCGATAAAATCATCGACCAGCAGGCGTGGGTCATTTTTGACCACAAGATTTGGTGTTGCGCCGCGCACCACGCGGTAATGTAGCGGAAAAGGCCATGTGGCGGCATTGGCGATATCGCCATGAATGCGGGGGAATTTTGTTTCCAGCATCATCACGCCAACAGCGGCGCCGTATACGGTTTTTCCGCCTTTGATTACGGTCATTACAGGCCTCCATTCGGGACATAAAGTTGGGCATATGCGATTTGCACAGCTTGGGTTATCTCGGCTTGGCGGCGCTCAATATGGCCGCGCATTGCGAAGACGGCGGCGTCTGAATCGCGCTTTTTCAGGCTATCAAAAATGGTGCGGTGAGCGGTCATGGCGCCAAGATGGCTTTTGACAATCGGCACATTGCCGCGCATGGTTTTAAGGTCAATAATGCGGATATACCTGATCCGGTCATTCAGGTTTTTTAGCTGTCTTTTCAACTCTTTATTCTGTGCGAGGGTAACAATACGCAGGTGAAAATCTTCGTCCATTTGCAACAATTTTTCAATGTCTAGACAGGTTGAATAATCGGGTTCTGTGATATCCAGATAATGCGCAAAATCGGCGAGCTGGCTGTCGGTTGCTTTTTTGCAGGCAAGGCGCACGGCTTCGCATTCAATGGCGACCCGGGCCTCGTATAATTCCAGAATTTTGTCGGGGCTGAGCGAGCGACAGAAAAAGCCCCTGCCCGGCTGGAACGTCAAAAAACCCTCGGCGACTAAACGGTTCATGGCCTCGCGCACCGGGGTGCGGCTGGCGTTTACAAGGGTTGCCATTGCGCCCTCGTTGATACGCTCCTCGGGCTTGAAATCAAAATTCGCTGCCATCTGGCGAAGCGTGTCATAGATTTGGGTTTCGCTGTTCATTTGGGTAAAATAGCTGTGCATTAATATATATGCAAGACCATATATTTATCTGTATACAGCACTATTTTAATGTGCAACGCGCCGGTGCGCCGCGGGAGAGGCTAGGGCCTGACCCTAATCTGTTAAGAAATGCGCCAATTCTACCCGCAACAGGTCCAGA
>CAZCDC010000037.1:6821-12558 GCA_964497195.1 uncultured Rhodobacterales bacterium
GGCCTGACCCTAATCTGTTAAGAAATGCGCCAATTCTACCCGCAACAGGTCCAGAAATTCTTGTCCTATTGCCGAGAGCGGTCGGGTTTTTGAGGTTATGATGGCCATGTCGATCATTATTTCGGGCTTGAAGGGGCGGGTGACAAAACCGCCCTCACCATCATAATCCAGCACAAATTTGTCTAGTATTGATACGCCCATGCCCTCTTTTACAAAGCCCAGCAGGTTTTTGAACAGGTGGGAATGCACCCGGATTTTTTGCTGTATGCCCGCGGCATGAAACGCCTCGCGCATACGCCGGTGGGTCATGTGGTCGGGGCCCATGACAATAAAAGGTTCGTTCTCCAGCAATTTGGGTGTCAATATATCATGCTGCGCCAATGGGCTGTTTTTGGGCATGGCCAGCAAGGTGCCAACCTGAAGCGGGATATAATTCAGGGCGTCATAAAGCGGCGGCATTTCGCATATGCCGATCTCAAACAGGCCCGAAACCACCCATTCCTGCACCTTTGAGGAATATTGCGATTGAAAGGAAATGGTCATATCGGGGCGGTTTTGTGCAAATTTTGCGATCAATTTTGGCATCAGGCCAAATGAAATCGAGTGCTGTGAGGCCACCTGAAGCTGCCCTGCTTTGTTGTTTTGCAGATCGGTAACCGCCTGTGCCACATGGTCAAGCCCGCGCACCACTGTGTCGGTTTCGCGAAACAGCACAGCCGCCTCGGGCGTGGGCAAAAGCCGGCCCTTTGAACGCTCAAACAGCTTTAGCTTGGTTTGGCGTTCCAACTGCGCGATCAGGTTTGAAATGCCGGGCTGGGAAATGCCCAAGGCCGCCGCCGCGCCGGTTACGGTGCCGGTTTCTATTACCGAATGAAATGCCTGTAATTGCCTGAACCTGAGTGCCATATCCAAACTGTATCACAAAAACTTATGGCTATGCTATATATTTGTATTTGAAATGATGGGTTGGCCATGAGAGACTTTTTATCAAACAAACCGGATTGGCTGGATGGCAAAAACGCATACCATTGTTATAGGGGCTGGCATTGTCGGGGTTTCCTCGGCCTTGTGGCTGGCGCGCGCAGGGCATGATGTGACCTTGATTGACAAGGGGCAGCCCGGCATGGGCACGTCTTATGGCAATGGCTGTATTTTGGCGAATTGCTCGATTGTGCCGGTAACCGCGCCGGGGCTGGCATTCAAAGGGCCAAAAATGTTGCTGGACCCGAATTTCCCTTTGTTTATAAAATGGTCGTATTTGCCAAAACTTTTGCCTTGGTTATTGCGCTATATGGGCAATGCCAATGATGCTGACACGCGGCGGATATCCAAAGGGCTGATACCGATTGTTGCCGACGGATTGCAGCAACACCAGATGATGGTCAAAGGCACCAAGGCCGAGAAATGGGTGCAAGAAAGCGAATATAGTTTTGCCTATAAGGACCGCAAAGCGTTTGATGCTGACAGCTATACATGGGAATTACGGCGCGATGCGGGGTTTGTGCCTGAAGTGATTGAGGGCGATGCGGTGTATGAGGCCGAGCCTATATTAAACCATAATATCAACCTGTTGGCGGTGATGAAAAACCACGGCTTTATTTTGAACCCCTTGTCATACATCACTGATCTGGTTAGCCTTTTGAGCGAAATGGATGGAAAAGTGATTCAGGCAGAGGTTAAAGACTTTGATTTTTCAAAGGGTAAAGTGAGCGCAGTTGACACCAATAAGGGCCGTTTTCAGTGCGATAATGTTGTGCTGGCTACTGGTGTTTGGTCAAAGCCATTGATGAAAAAACTGGGGCTTAATGTGCCGCTGGAGGCTGAGCGTGGCTATCATGTGCTGTATAAAAACCCCAGTGTTGTGCCAAATAACCCAATGATGATTACCACGGGTAAATTTGTGGCCACCAATATGGAACAGGGTTTGCGCTGTGCGGGCATTGTTGAATTTGGCGGCATGGACGACAAGAAATCAAAGGCACCGCTGCGGTTGCTGCGCAAGGTTGTAAAAGAAACATTTCCGAATATGACAGCGGGTTCCGAGGAAGACTGGGTGGGGTTTCGCCCTGCCCCCTCGGACAGTCTGCCATTGATTGGCGAGGTTGGAGACACTGGCGTGTTTGCAGCCTTTGGCCACCACCATATCGGCTTGACCGCTGGCCCTAAAACGGGCCGAATGATAGCCGACATAATGACCGGCAAACGGTCAAACCACAATTTGGCGCCATATGAACCAAAACGGTTTGCATGAGCGCGATTTAGATCTTCAACAAAGGGAGAAAATGATGAAGACGATTTCAAAACTAACCACTGCTCTGATGGCCAGCGGTATTGCCTTTGCATCCACCGCCGTTATGGCCGAGGGCTGGGATCTGCCGATGGCATATTCCGCGTCCAATTTCCATTCCGTTACCGGCGTGGCATTTGGCGAATGCGTAACAACCGGCACCGGCGGTGATATTACCATCACCGTGCATCCGGGTGGGTCACTGTTTAAGGGCGGCGATATCAAACGCGCTATTCAAACCGGCCAAGTGCAAATAGGCGAGCGTCTGCTTTCGGGTCACCAGAATGAAAACGCCATCTTTGGCTACGATTCTGTGCCGTTCCTTGCGACCTCTTTTGATGCGTCTGACGCCTTGTATGCCGCTGCCAAACCAGCGCTTGAGGAAGCCTTGGCGGAACAAAACCTCACATTGCTTTATGCGGTGCCTTGGCCCTCGCAGGGGTTGTATTTCCGCGACGAGGTAACAAGCGTTGCTGATATGGCTGGCATTAAGTTTCGTTCATATAACAGCGCCACCGCGCGTTTGGCTGAATTGACCGGCATGTTGCCAGTATCCATCGAGGCGGCTGAAATTTCACAAGCCTTTGCAACCGGTGTTGCAGATTCGATGGTTTCATCGGGTGCTACGGGGTATGACCGCAAAGTTTGGGAAAGCCTCGGGTATTTTTATGATGTGCAGGCATGGTTGCCGCGCAATTATATGCTGGTAAATTCTGAAGTTTGGGAAGGCACATCAACAGCCAACCAAAACGTCATTCGTGCCTGTGCGACACTGGCTGAATATGCCGGCACTTGGCGTGCCAAGGAATATACCGGCTTCACGCTGCAAGGTTTGCGCGATGGCGGCATGACTGTTGCTGATCCTTCCGATCAAATGCGCTCTGAACTAGAAGCCATTGGTGCCACCATGACCGCTGAATGGCTAGAAGCCACGGGCGAGCAAGGCCAAAGCATTGTTGATGCATATCTGGCATCGCAATAAAATACATGGGGCGCGGCACAGATCGCGCCCTTTTTCCACCACTGGGGGCTGTTATGAAAACCGTTCGAAAATTACTAGACGGGCTATATTTGATCTCGGGGATCTTGGCCTCGCTTAGCCTGATTACCATTTTGGTGCTGATCGTTGTGCAAATGGTGGCGCGCTGGACCGGCGAAGTATTTCCCGGTGCCGCTGCCTATGTCGGATATGCCATGGCCGCTGCCAGCTTTTTGGCTTTTGCCAATACGCTGAACAAAGGCGCGCATATCCGGGTATCTATTTTGCTAAATTCCGTGGGGCCAAAAGCCAAATGGATCATTGATATCTGGTGTTTTGCCATTGGCGCAACCATCGCGTGGTATTTTGTTTTTCACGCGCAAAAGTTCGTTTACTGGAGCTGGAAATTCAACGAAATCAGTCAGGATCAAGATAAAACCATGTTATGGATGCCGCAATCCATCATGCTGGTCGGAGCGGTGATTTTTGCAATCGCGCTGAGTGATCATTTGCTGCATCTGATATTCACCGGAAATCACCGCATTAAGCGTGATGCCGAACCAAGTTTTGAGGTGTAATGATGGAAAATCTTTCAGTTATTTTTCTATTTCTATTCGTGTTGTTTTTGCTGCTAGGCTCAGGTGTTTGGGTTGGTTTGGCCCTGTTGGGCGTGGCATGGTTTGGCATGACAATATTTACCACCCGCCCGGTTGGCGATGTGATGATGACCACAATCTGGTCAAGCAGCAGTAGTTGGACATTAACGGCTTTGCCGATGTTTATCTGGATGGGCGAGATATTATTTCGAACCCGATTATCCCAAGACATGTTTCGCGGTCTGGCCCCGTGGATGGCCAAATTGCCGGGTGGATTGGTGCATACCAATATCGTGGGTTGCACGGTTTTTGCTGCCGTATCTGGCTCATCGGCGGCAACGCTGACCACGGTGGGCAAGATGTCTATCCCTGAATTGCGCCGCCGGAATTACCCCGAAAATATGATTATCGGCACTTTGGCTGGTGCGGCAACGCTGGGGCTGATGATACCGCCCTCATTGACGCTGATTGTTTATGGGGTGACCATGAACGAGAGCATCTCGAAGCTGTTTTTTGCCGGTATTTTGCCGGGGCTGTTTTTGGCGACTATGTTTATGGCGTATCTGGCGCTGTATTCAAAGTTTTCCAAAAACTGGAATCCGATACCAGAGCCTGAAATGACATTTATGGATCGGGTTAAAAACTCCAGATTTCTTATTCCTGTTATACTTTTGATACTGGTGGTTATTGGCTCTATGTATCTGGGCTATGCCACTGCCACCGAGGCCGCGGCATTTGGCGTGATCGGCTCATTGATTTTGGCGGCAACCCAAGGGTCGCTGAACTGGAAAACATTTTCCGCCAGCCTGATGGGGGCCACACGGACATCCGCGATGATTGCGCTTATTCTGGCGGGGGCCGCGTTTTTGTCGCTGGCGATGGGGTTTACCGGATTACCGCGTGGGCTGGCTGATGTTATTGCCAAAATGGCGCTAACCAAGTTTGAATTGTTGATGGTTTTGTTGGTGTTTTACATCATTCTGGGCATGTTTCTGGATGGTATTTCATCGGTGGTATTAACCATGGCGGTGGTGGAACCAATGATCCTGCAAGCAGGGATTGACGTGATCTGGTTTGGTATTTTCATCGTAGTAGTGGTGGAAATGGCGCAAATTACACCGCCGATCGGGTTTAATCTGTTTGTGCTGCAAGGCATGACCGACCATGAAATGGGGTTTATTGCCAAAGCCGCCTTCCCGATGTTTTTGATTATGGTGGTGATGGTTTTTGTGCTGATCTTCTTTCCAGAACTCGCCACATGGCTGCCGGAGAATATCCGAAAAGGGCCGGGATAGGCCCGGGGTAAGCTTGGGCCAGAACCGGGCCAGAACCACTATAAACGATAAAGACGGCGCCTTTTGGTGCCGTTTTTTATTCGGCGATACAGATTTTCACGCCGTGCTGGGCACAAATCTGCCGCAAGCTGTCGGATTCCAGCTTATCGGTAAAAAAACTGTCAATCTCGGAAATATGGCCAATACGGATCGGGGCCGAGCGTTCCTGTTTGGTGCTGTCGGCCACCAAAAACACCCGCCTTGCGTTGGCGATAATGGCTTGGGCAACGCGGACCTCGCGGTAATCAAAATCAAGCAAGGCGCCGTCTTCGTCAATGGCTGAAACGCCTATTATGGCTATGTCTGCTTTGAATTGCTGCACTGTATCAACGGTATTTTCACCAACCAGACCACCATCGGAACGGCGCAGCATACCGCCGGTTACCACCACATCACAATGGGGGTTGTCGGCCAGAATATTAGCGACATTCAAATTATTTGTGATCACCATAATATCACGATGTTTGTTAAGCGCGCGGGCCACGGCCTCGGTTGTGGTGCCGATATTGATGAACATTGATACATCATTGGGCACAGACGC
>CAZCDC010000037.1:12658-19691 GCA_964497195.1 uncultured Rhodobacterales bacterium
GGACCTAAAGGTTTTTTCGAACCTCCTGAATACCGTCTTGCAGCCCCGTGCGTCAAGCCGGCAATATTTGGAGCGACTTAATGTGAAAATAAAAACGAACATTTCGAATGAAAACTTGACAGTTAACGAAAATACCGCAATTCTTTTTGGGTAATCCGAGTTCACGGGCGAAAGACCTATTTTTTATGAAAAATCGCGCAAAAGATTCGCAAAAATAACAAAAACTACCACAAATTCCGAACCAACCTCAGGAGAGAGAAATGAAACTTACTAATTATGTATTGGGTGCGCTTACCGCCGCTGCATTTGCAGGCGGTGCCGTAGCCCAGACCGAAATTTCATGGTGGCACGCCATGGGCGGCGCCAATGGCGAACGCATTGACCGCATCGCCGCCGGCTTTAACGAAAGCCAAAGCGAATTTGTGGTCACCCCGTCATTCAAGGGCAACTATACCGAAACCATGACCGCGGCTGTTGCGGCATTCCGCGCTGGTGAACAGCCCCATATTGTGCAGGTATTCGAGGTTGGCACTGCCACCATGATGGCTGCCGAGGGCGCTGTATATCCGATTTCCGAATTGATGGCGGATGCTGGTGTTGACTTTGACCAATCGGTATTTTTGCCTGCGGTTGTGTCTTATTACCAGACCACCGATGGCGATCTTTTGTCGATGCCGTTCAATTCATCCACTCCGGTTCTTTGGTATAACAAAGACGCGTTTGCCTCGGCTGGTATTGAATCCGCCCCGACAACCTGGGACGAGCTGAATGCGGCTGCACAAGCCTTGCTGGATGACGGCATGACCTGTGGCTATTCCTTTGGCTGGCAGTCTTGGGTTATGATCGAGAATTTTGGCGCCTGGCATGATATTCCGATGGGCACATCTGAAAACGGTTTTGCCGGGCTTGATACCCGCTTTACCTTTAACAACGAACATGTGGTTGCGCGCCTGCAATCTATTGCAGACAGCCAAGAAAGCGGCATCTTTAAATATGGTGGTCGTCGTGGTGACAGCCTGTCCTTGTTCACCTCGGGTGAATGCGGCATGTGGATGAATTCATCAGCATATTACGGCTCCATGGTTTCACAAGCTGAATTTGAATTTGGCCAAACCATGCTGCCATTGGATACTGATGTAGCATCCGAGGCACAAAACTCTATCATTGGTGGCGCGACCCTTTGGGTGCTGCGCGGCAAAGATGACGCCAGCTATAAGGGTGTTGCTGAATTCATGAATTACATGTCCTCAGCCGAAGTGCAGGCATGGTGGCATCAAGAAACCGGTTATGTGCCGATCACAACCGCTGCGTCGGTTCTGTCGGGTGAGCAGGGTTTTTATGACGAAAACCCGGGCACCGATACCGCCATCATCCAGCTAAGCCTAAACACACCAACGGCCAATTCCCGTGGGTTGCGTTTTGGTAACTTTGTGCAAATCCGTGACATCATCAACGAGGAAATGGAAGCACTTTGGGCTGGTCAATCAACCGCTCAAGAGGCGCTCGATACTGCGGTTTCCCGTGGTAACGATCTGCTAGAGAAGTTTGAAAAAGCAAACAACTAGGTTTGCAAAACTCTGGCCCGGGATGCTGATTTCCGGGCCAGAGCATTTCTAATTAACGGATACCCCCCATGCTTAAACGCGTTCATTTTGGCCCCTCAATACTGCCGTTCCTGCTGGTTGCTCCGCAAATAGCCGTGACATTGGTGTTTTTCATGTGGCCCGCCGGACAGGCGCTGTATCAGTCGTTTTTGATAGAAGACATGTTTGGCCTTAGCACCGAATTTGTCGGCTGGGAGAATTTCAAAGCGCTGTTTAGCGATCAATATTATTTGGGTGCGTTTAAGCGCACCGCGTTATTTTCATTCTCAGTAGCGGCGATGGCCATGAGTATTGCGCTGGTTTTGGCGGCAATGGTAGACCGCATCATTCGCGGCGTTTTTGTGTATCGCACCCTGCTGATCTGGCCCTATGCTGTTGCCCCTGTTGTGGCCGGCGCGCTGTGGGTTTTTATGTTTGATCCCACCTTGGGCATTTTTGCGTATGCGCTCAACACCATCGGCTATGACTGGAACCATAAACTAAACGGCGGCGAAGCCATGACCTTGGTGGTGCTGGCGGCAACATGGAAACAGGTCGCTTATAACTTTTTATTCTTTGTGGCTGCTATTCAAAGCATCCCCAAACCCCTGATTGAAGCGGCGGCAATTGATGGTGCAGGACCGTTCAAGCGGTTCTGGACCATCATATTTCCGCTCATCACACCCACCATGTTTTTCCTGCTGGTGGTCAATATTGTTTACGCATTCTTTGATACATTTGGCATTATCCACGCCATCACCCAAGGCGGGCCGTATCGCGCCACCGAAATCCTTGTTTACAAGGTTTGGTATGACGGCGCGGTGGCGTTTGATCTGGGGTCATCTGCGGCGCAATCGGTTATTTTGATGGGTATTGTCATTGTGATGACGGTGGTTCAATTCCGATATATAGAGCGAAAGGTCGAATACTGATGATCGAAAATCGCCCCTTTGTAACCCTGCTGGCCCATGCTGTTTTGGTGCTTGGTGTTGTGTTGGTTGCCTTTCCTGTCTGGATTACGTTTGTGGCCTCCACCCACGAGGCCGTGCGCATGACGCAGGTGCCGCTGCCGCTATGGCCCGGCGACCAGTTTTTTATCAATCTGAAAACCGTGATGCTAGACGGTGTGGGCACGGGTAATGCCACGCCGGTCTGGCTGATGATGGCCAATAGTTTGCTGATGGCATTGATGATTGCGGGGGGTAAAATCTCGATTTCGCTGCTATCGGCATTTGCCATTGTTTATTTCCGGTTTCCGTTTCGCATGGGGTTTTTCTGGATGATATTTGTCACCTTGATGCTGCCCGTTGAGGTGCGCATTTTTCCAACATTCAAGATCGTTGCGGATTTGGGCATGTTGAATTCATATTGGGGTATGACCATCCCGCTAATCGCCTCGGCCACCGCGACATTCATGTTTCGTCAGGTATTTCTGACCATCCCCGATGAAATGCTGGAGGCCGCGCGGGTTGATGGTGCTGGCCCGATGCGGTTTTTCTGGGATATTCTGATCCCGCTATCGCGCACTAATATTGCCGCGCTATTTGTGATTATGTTTATTTTTGGCTGGAATCAATATTTGTGGCCGCTACTAATAACCACCGATACCGGATATTTCACCGTGGTGATGGGTATCAAACAAATGCTTGAGGCCGCCGAGCTGGCCCCCGATTGGCACCTTATTATGATGACCGCACTATTGGCGATGTTACCGCCGGTTATCGTGGTGCTGTCTATGCAAAAAATGTTCGTCAAAGGTCTGACGGAAACCGAGAAATAGGATTTTATTATGGCTAAAATTAAACTTGAAAATGTCAAGAAATCTTATGGTAAAATTGATGTCATCCATGGCATCGACTGGGAAATCAATGACGGCGAATTTGTGGTTATTGTTGGCCCGTCGGGCTGCGGAAAATCAACATTATTGCGCATGATCGCGGGGCTGGAAAGCATTACATCGGGTGATATTTCCATCGGAGATCGTGTGGTGAATAAACTGGAACCAGCCGAGCGTGACATCGCGATGGTGTTCCAGAATTACGCGCTTTATCCGCATATGACCGTCTATAACAATATGGCATACGGGCTGAAAATCAAAAAAATCCCCAAGGATGAAATTGATCGCCGGGTGCGCGCTGCCGCCAAATTGCTGGAGATCGACGAATATCTTGACCGCGCGCCGCGTGCCTTGTCGGGGGGGCAACGCCAAAGGGTGGCAATGGGCCGTGCCATTGTGCGCCAGCCCAGTGTATTTCTGTTTGACGAACCGCTCTCGAATCTGGATGCCAAACTACGGGTGCAGATGCGTCTTGAAATCAAACGTCTGCAAGAAAATCTGGGGATCACATCGGTTTATGTAACCCATGATCAAGTAGAGGCCATGACATTGGGCCATCGTTTGGCGGTGCTGAATGCGGGCTATGTTGAACAGCTTGGCACTCCGATCGAGATCTATGAGCGGCCACAAACGGTATTTGTTGCCGGGTTTATCGGGTCGCCTTCTATGAATTTGATCCCTGCGACCATTGGTTCTGATGGCAAAACCGCCACACTAAAAGGCGGCGGAAGTGTTATTTTAAATGACACCCAAGCGGTTAATCAATCGGTGACCTTTGGTATTCGCCCCGAGCATATTACCATCGGCGAAAGCGATACATCGCTGGAATTTACCGTGGCGATCACTGAATTGCTGGGCGCGGATACGCTGGTTTACGGATCACTTGAGGGCGGCACCCAAATGGTGATCCGGCTTGAGGGTATTCGCAAAATGTCCGAGGGTGAACAACTGGCGGTTAATTTTCCAGCCGATTTGCACCACCTGTTTGACGGCAATAGCGGCCAGCGGCTTTAGTCCAGTTGTTTTAGAATTTCATCACTATGCTGGCCAAGCCTTGGCGCTGGCCTATCCAAATTCAGGTCCGCATCGGAAAAAACCATCGGGCTGCGCACCCCTGCGGTTGGGCCGCCTTTCAGGTCTATTTTCATACCGCGATGAATGATTTGCGGATCGTCAAACACATCTTGCATCGTGTTGATAGACCCGATCGGCACGCCAGCATTTTCAAGGGTTTTGAGCAAGGTATCACGGGCGATTGCAGAGGTTTTGGCTGACAGTATTTCAACCAGCGCGGCACGATTATTCACCCGCGCGGTATTGGTTTGATAATCGGGATTGCTGGAAATTTCAGGAATACCCAACGCCGCGCACAGCTTAACAAACTGCCCGTCATTACCCGCCGCAATTATCAGATGGCCGTCGGATGTGGGAAAAACCTGATAAGGCACAATGCTGGGATGCGCATTGCCCATGCGTTTTGGCACAGCCCCCGAGGCCAGATAGCCCTGCGCCTGATTGGCCATCACCGCCACCATGCTATCAAACAGCGCCATATCAATATGCTGCCCCCTCCCCGTCCGCTCACGTTGTGCAAGGGCGGCTTGAATGGCTATGGTGCTGTAAAGCCCCGTAAAAATATCGGCAAAGGCCACACCCGGTTTTTGGGGTTCACCATCTGGCTCACCGGTTAAATCCATAATACCCGACATGCCCTGAATGATAAAATCATAGCCCGGACGGTGGGCATAAGGGCCAGCTTGCCCAAAACCTGTGATCGAACAATAAACAAGGCGCGGATTGATTTTGTGCAGGCTGGCGTAATCCAGTCCGTATTTTTTTAGGCCATCCAGTTTGAAATTCTCAATGAAAACATCGCTTTGTGCCGCGAGTTTTTTGATAATCTCCTGCCCCTCAGGCGTTGAAAAATCTACCACCACTGATTTCTTGCCGCGATTGCAGCTATGGAAATAGGCCGCCTCTCCTGTGTCTACAAATGGCGGGCCCCATTTGCGGGTATCATCCCCCTGAGGCGACTCGATTTTGATAACTTCCGCACCCAAATCAGCCAAAGTTTGGCCCGCCCATGGCCCCGCCAGAATGCGCGCCATCTCCAACACCTTCAGGCCTTTTAGTGGTGCGTCAGCCATTAGAAAAACGCCTGTAGGCCGGTTTGCGCGCGCCCCAGAATAAGCGCATGAACATCATGCGTGCCTTCATAGGTATTTACAGTTTCAAGATTTATCATATGGCGCATCACCGGATATTCGTCAGAAATACCGTTGCCGCCGTGCATATCGCGGGCATGGCGCGCGATCTCCAACGCTTTGCCGCAATTATTGCGTTTGATCAGCGAAATCATTTCGGGGGCCATTTGCCCTGCGTCGAAAAGCTGCCCAACCCGAAGCGCGGCCTGAAGGCCAAGGGTGATTTCGGTTTGCATATCCGCCAGTTTTTTCTGGAAAAGCTGGGTTTGCGCCAATGGCTTGCCAAATTGCACACGGTCCAGCCCGTATTGTCGCGCCGCAAACCAACAGGATTCTGCGGCGCCCATCACGCCCCACGCAATGCCATAACGCGCGCGGTTCAGACAGCCAAACGGGCCGGATAAACCCTCAGTATTTGGCAATAAAGCATCCTCGGACAGCTCGACATTTTCCATCACAATCTCGCCAGTGGTGGAGGCGCGCAGCGATAATTTGCCCTCAATTTTAGGCGCAGAAAGCCCTTTCATGCCCTTTTCCAGCACAAATCCACGGATTTTGCCGCCATGGGCATCCGACTTGGCCCAGACCACAAAAACATCCGCCATGGGTGAATTTGAAATCCACATTTTTGTGCCATTTATCAGATAGCCGCCCTGCACGGCTTTGGCTGTGGTTTTCATGCCGTTAGGGTCGGAACCCGCGTCGGGTTCGGTTAAGCCAAAACAGCCGATATGCGCGCCGCTAACCAGTTTGGGTAGGTATTTCTGCCGTTGTTCCTCAGAGCCGTAAGCAAGAATTGGATAAATCACCAAGGAGGATTGCACCGACATCATAGAGCGATAACCGCTGTCAATCCGTTCAATTTCGCGCGCCACGAGGCCGTAATCAACGTATGACGCACCAACACCGCCATACTTTTCCGGCACGGTCACCCCAAGCAAACCCTGCGCACCCATTTCGGTAAAAATCGCCGGATCGGTGTATTCGTCGCGATACGCCTGTTGCACACGAGGGGCCAGTTTATCAGCCGCATAAGCGGCTGCTGCATCGCGGATCATGCGGTTTTCTTCCGTCAATTGCCCGTCCAGCAAAAACGGGTCTTGCCAGTTAAAATGGTTTTTGGTGGCCATTTGTTCGGCTCCTTATCGGGTGAATATAGCTTTTGGTGTATCAAACTAAAAACTATTGGCAATAGCCTTTGCGCTGGCAATAAAAATTGCGCACAGTTCAGCGTTCATTTCAACAAACACAAATGGAAACCCTATGGCGCGTGACCCCCGATACGACATCCTGTTTGAGCCGGTCAAAATCGGTCCGGTGACCACCAAAAACCGTTTCTATCAGGTTCCCCATTGCAACGGCATGGGGCATCGTTTTCCAAAATCTATGGCGGCAATGCGGGGCATAAA
>CAZCDC010000038.1:0-7832 GCA_964497195.1 uncultured Rhodobacterales bacterium
GACCTCTGCACCAAATTGACCTAAAAACCTCTTGGAACCTTAAACCTCAAACTATCTGGCACGCCACAATAGGTCGTGTCTTGAACTTTATCCAATGAACCCGTATGTGACACAGACGCGATTAATATATCGTATTAAGCAGAGGAATCCCCATGGCACGCACCAATCCATTTCAATTTATCCAGCAAGTTCGCGCTGAGATGTCAAAGGTTGTTTGGCCGACACGCCGCGAAACGCTTTTGACCACCGCTATGGTTTTGGTCATGACGGTTTTAGCAGCGATCTTTTTTGTTTTGGTCGACATGGTAATCAAGTTCGGACTTGAGGGATTACTCTCCGTAGCCTCTTGATTCCATTCGGTTCTGGGCGTATAGGCATGCCTTCCACCTTATGACTGCGCGCTTCGATTCGGTAAGCGCGTTTTTGTTTGTTTGGAAGCCGCAGGCTAAACCCCTGCAAAATAACGTAAAAATGACGATAACGTCAGATAATTTGAGGTCACGGGCATAATGGCGATACGCTGGTATTCAGTAAGCGTTCTTTCGAACTTCGAAAAGAAAGTTGAAGAAGCGATCCATGAGGCTGTGCGCCAAAAGGGGCTGGAGGATGAAATCATTCAGGTTCTTGTCCCGACCGAAGAAGTATTGGAAATGCGCCGTGGCAAAAAAGTAACGCGCGAGCGCCGCTTTATGCCGGGCTATGTTCTGGTGCAAATGGAGCTGACCGACCGCGCCTATCACGCCGTAAACAGCATTAATCGTGTGACTGGATTTTTGGGCGCGCAAAATACGCCATCCCCCATGCGCGATTCGGAAGTGGCGGCGATTCTCAATCAGGTTGACGAAACCGCTGATGGTCCGCGCAATCTGATTTTCTTTGATATCGGTGAAACCGTGAATGTTGTTGATGGCCCGTTTGAGGGTTTCTCCGGCATGGTTGAGGATGTGGACATGGAAAATGCCCGCCTTAAAGTAACCGTATCTATTTTTGGCCGCGCAACGCCGGTCGAGCTTGAATTTACGCAGGTCTCTAAACAGACCTGATAAACCCCGAGTGTGGGAGGCGAGGGCGCGCACGCCCAGACCAGACCACACTACCACGATGCCCGTTGAATGCGTTCAAAGGGCGGTAAACAAAGGAGGCCACAATGGCCAAGAAAATAGCCGGGACGCTAAAGCTGCAAGTCCCCGCCGGTAAGGCAAACCCGTCCCCCCCCGTCGGCCCAGCATTGGGTCAACGCGGCATTAACATCATGGAATTCTGTAAGGCGTTTAACGCCAAAACACAGGAACTGGAAGTTGGCGCACCTTGCCCGACCATTATCACCTATTATGTTGATAAATCCTTCACCATGGAAATCAAAACCCCGCCAGCATCCTATATGCTGAAAAAAGCGGCTGGTGTTAAATCCGGTGCGAATAACCCTGCGAAGGAAGTTGTTGGTTCGGTCACATTGAAACAGGTCAAAGAAATCGCCAATGCGAAAATGAAAGACCTGAACGCGGTTGATATCGAGGGTGCTATGAAAATCATCATGGGTTCTGCCCGTTCGATGGGTATTGAGGTAAAGGGTTAATCTTATGGCACATGTAGGAAAACGTTTTACCGCCGCCAAAGCAGCTTTTGCTGGCAAAAGTGAAGTATCCGTTGAGGAAGCCGTTGCATTGGTTAAAGCCAACGCAACCACTAAATTTGACGAAACTGTTGATATCGTATTTGCGCTGGGCGTTGATCCACGCCACGCGGACCAAATGGTTCGTGGTGTTTGTGCCTTGCCAAACGGCACCGGCAAAACCATGCGTGTTGCAGTTTTTGCACGCGACGCAAAAGCTGAAGAAGCCAAAGCGGCCGGTGCTGATATTGTTGGCGCCGAAGACCTGATGGAGCAAATCCAGCAGGGCAACCTTGATTTTGACCGTTGCATTGCAACCCCTGACATGATGCCGATTGTTGGCCGTCTGGGCAAAATTCTTGGGCCGCGCAACCTGATGCCAAACCCTCGGGTTGGCACGGTTACCATGGACATCAAAGCGGCTGTTGAAGCGGCTAAAGGTGGCGAAGTGCAATTCAAGGCTGAAAAAGCCGGTGTTGTGCATGCGGGTATCGGCAAAGCCTCGTTTAGCGAAGCTGCGTTGGCTGAAAATGTTAAAGCCATTGTTTCGGCAATTGCCAAGGCTCGCCCATCGGGCGCCAAAGGCACATACGTTAAGAAAATCGCGCTTAGCTCCACCATGGGGCCGGGTGTGACACTGAATATCTCGGCAGCAATGTCCGAGTAAAAGATCCCCGTAAGGGGTTAGGCGGGCTGTAACGGCCCGTTTTCGTCCGAGATAGTGGGTGCTAAGGCGCTTAATTTCCTGCTTGAGACGGAAGCAAACAGGATCAATTTTGGGTGCAAGCCCATGGGGGATTTTGGCTGGTTTCGTAAGGACCAAGACGTCGGGGGACATGTTGTTGCCCGATGAATTTGAGCCGGAGGGGGTGACCCTTCCATAAACTTGGAGCAATTCTGTGGATAGAGCCCAAAAAGAAGCAGTGATCAACGAACTTGATCAAATCTTCACGGACTCTGGCGTGATCGTGGTAGCACATTACGTCGGTCTTACAGTTGCAGATATGACGGACCTGCGTCTTCGGATGACCGAAGCTGGCGCATCGGTTCGCGTTGCCAAAAACAGGCTCGCCAAAATTGCCCTGAAAGGGAAAGCCTTTGCTAGCATCGGTGATCTTTTGACGGGCCAGACTGTTCTGGCCTTTTCGGTCGACCCTGTTGCCGCTGCGAAAGTAGCGCAAGCATTTTCAAAGGATAACAACAAACTTGTTATTCTTGGCGGTGCGATGGGGGATACAGTTCTGGACGTTGCCGGTGTTAAAGCTGTGGCAGCCATGCCAAGCCGCGAGGAGGTTCTTGCCTCTATTGCTGCTTGTCTCGGTTCTCCAGCCAGCAACATTGCCAGCGCGATTGGCGCTCCTGCCAGCAATATCGCGGGTATACTTTCTACCCTCGAAGAGCAGGCGGCATAATATCTCGACTATATGACCGGCTGATGCGCAAACGCGATCTAACCGGAATAAATTGAAACTGATTAACGGAGAGCATAAAATGGCTGATCTGAAAAAACTTGCTGATGAGATTGTTGGTCTAACCCTTCTCGAAGCTGTAGAACTGAAAAATATCCTTAAAGACGAGCACGGCATTGAGCCAGCTGCTGGTGGCGCTGTCATGATGGCTGCTGCTGATGGCGGCGGTGACGCGGCTGAAGAAAAAGACGAATTTGACCTTATCCTGGTTTCCCCGGGTGACAAGAAAATCGCTGTGATCAAAGAAGTTCGCGCCATCACTGGCCTGGGCCTCAAAGAAGCAAAAGCTGTTGTAGACGCTGGCGGAAAAGTTAAAGAAGCTGTTTCCAAAGCTGAAGGCGAAGAGCTGAAAGCCAAATTGGAAGCCGCTGGCGCCACTGTTGAGCTTAAGTAATCTGGTTGCGGCCTAACCGCTGCACCATAAAAAATTGGTCGGATCCGTTAATATAACGGGTCCGGCTGTTTGCGTCTTTTTGGGTGCCCTGCGGGACATCCTAAAAGGTGCAGACATTGCCGGAAGCAAAGTGTGGGAGCTTTGCAAGAATTGGTAAGTCTGTCCGCAGTGCTGCAGGTGAACGTTCCCAGTCGTTCATCGAGCGTTGAAAGAGGTA
This sequence comes from uncultured Rhodobacterales bacterium, assembly GCA_964497195.1. GTDB lineage: Bacteria > Pseudomonadota > Alphaproteobacteria > Rhodobacterales > Rhodobacteraceae > UBA3077. The sequence continues at coordinate 3,693 of CAZCDC010000038.1, forward strand.
AAAGAGCATGGCTCAGAAGTTTTCAGGTCGTAAACGTATTCGCAGACATTATGGTCACATCCGTGAAGTCGCCAAAATGCCAAATTTGATTCAGGTCCAGAAAAGCTCATATGATCTTTTCCTAAATTCCGGTGATCAGCCGCAGCCAATGGATGACAAAGGCATTAACGCCGTTTTCCATTCGGTTTTCCCGATCAAGGATTTTAACGAAACCGCGACCATTGAATTCGTGAAATACGAGCTGGAAAAGCCGAAATACGATGTCGAGGAATGCATGCAGCGCGACATGACCTATAGCGCGCCGCTAAAGGTCACGCTGCGTCTGATCGTGTTTGATGTTGATGAGGACACAGGTGCGCGCACCGTAAAAGACATCAAAGAACAAGACGTATTCATGGGCGATATGCCCCTGATGACCGATATCGGCACGTTTATTGTCAATGGCACCGAGCGGGTGATTGTTTCCCAAATGCACCGCTCCCCGGGTGTATTTTTTGACCATGACAAAGGCAAAACCCATAGTTCTGGCAAATTGCTGTTCACCAGCCGTATTATCCCCTATCGCGGTTCGTGGCTTGATTTTGAATTTGACGCCAAAGACAATGTTTACACCCGTATTGACCGTCGCCGGAAATTGCCGGTTACCACTCTGCTTTATGCGCTGGGCATGGATCAGGAAGGCATCATGGATGCTTATTATGACACGGTTGATTTCAAGCTGAACAAAAAGAAAAAAGGCTGGGCAACCAAATTTTTCCCTGACCGCATCAAAGGCACCAAGCCTTTGTATGACATCATAGATGCCAAAACCGGCGAAGTAATTGCTGAAGCCGGCAAAAAAGTCACGCCGCGCACTGTCAAAAAACTGATCGAAGACGGTTCCGTTAAGGAAATTCTGTTGCCTATGGAGCTGATCCTTGGCCGTTTCTCGGCGCAAGACATCATTAATGAAGAAACCGGCGAAATCTGGATCGAAGCTGGCGGTGAAATCACCGAAGAGCTGGACAAACAGGGCGAAGTTATTGGCGGCACGCTGAAAACATTGCTTGATAACGGCGTTACCAAAATCCCGACACTGGATATCGATAATATCAATGTTGGCCCCTATATGCGCAATACCATGGCGCTGGATAAAAACCTGAACCGTGATACCGCGCTTCTGGATATTTACCGCGTTATGCGCCCCGGCGAGCCACCCACCGTTGAAGCCGCCAGCCAGATGTTTGACACCATGTTCTTTGATTCAGATCGCTTTGATCTGTCCACGGTTGGCCGTGTAAAAATGAACATGCGCTTGCAGCTTGATGTGCCCGATACCCAACGCACCCTGCGCAAAGAAGACATTGTTGCGGTTGTTAAAGCCCTTGTAGAATTGCGCGATGGCCGTGGCACGGTTGATGATATTGACCACCTTGGTAACCGTCGGGTTCGCTCGGTTGGTGAATTGATGGAAAACCAGTATCGCGTTGGCCTGCTGCGGATGGAGCGTGCTATTCGGGAACGTATGTCGAGCGTTGAGATCGATGCGGTGATGCCGCAAGACCTGATTAACGCCAAACCAGCCGCGGCTGCGGTGCGTGAATTCTTTGGCTCCTCGCAATTGTCGCAATTCATGGACCAAACCAACCCGCTGTCAGAAGTTACGCATAAACGCCGTTTGTCTGCGCTTGGGCCGGGTGGTCTTACGCGCGAACGTGCCGGTTTTGAGGTGCGCGATGTGCATCCAACCCATTATGGTCGTATGTGTCCGATCGAAACCCCCGAGGGGCCGAATATTGGCCTGATCAACTCATTGGCGTCTTTTGCCAAGGTTAACAAATACGGCTTTATCGAAACACCATATCGTCTTGTGAAAGACGGCGTTGTGACCGACGAAGTCAAGTATATGTCGGCCACCGAGGAAATGCGTTTTACTGTGGCGCAGGCCAATGCGAGCCTTGACGAAGACGGTCGTTTCAAAAACGACCTGATCTCCACCCGTCAGGGCGGCGAGCATATGCTGAACCCACCGGAAAACATTGACCTGATCGACGTTTCACCACGTCAGTTGGTGTCGGTTGCGGCGTCGCTTATTCCGTTTCTGGAAAATGACGATGCGAACCGGGCCTTGATGGGGTCCAACATGATGCGTCAGGCTGTGCCTTTGGTTAAGGCCGAAGCGCCTTATGTGGGCACTGGCATTGAATCAATTGTAGCACGGGATTCCGGCGCTGCGATTGTGGCCACCCGTGATGGTGTTATTGACCAAGTAGACGCGATGCGTATTGTTGTGCGCGCCACGGCTGATCTGTCGGTTGGTGATCCGGGTGTTGATATTTACCGCTTGCGGAAATTCCAGCGTTCAAACCAGAACACCTGTATCAACCAGCGCCCCTTGGTTAAGGTTGGCGATATCGTTCGCAAAGACGAGGTTATTGCTGACGGGCCATCCACTGATTTGGGTGAATTGGCGCTTGGTAAAAACGTCATGGTCGCGTTTATGCCTTGGAATGGCTATAACTATGAGGACTCGATCCTGATTTCCGAGCGCATCGTGAAAGACGATGTTTTCACCTCGATCCATATCGAGGAATTCGAAGTTGCGGCGCGAGATACCAAGCTAGGCCCAGAGGAAATCACCCGTGATATTCCCAATGTAGGCGAAGAAGCTCTGCGTAATCTGGACGAAGCCGGTATTGTTTATATTGGTGCCGAAGTTGGCCCGTCGGACATTCTGGTTGGTAAAATCACCCCGAAAGGCGAAAGCGCCATGACGCCGGAGGAAAAACTCCTGCGGGCGATTTTTGGTGAAAAAGCGTCGGATGTGCGTGATACATCCATGCGTCTGAAACCGGGTGATTTTGGCACGGTTGTTGAGGTTCGGGTGTTTAATCGCCACGGCATCGACAAAGACGAACGTGCGATCCAGATCGAGCGTGAAGAAGTCGAGCAGCTATCGCGTGACCGTGACGATGAGCTGATCATCCTTGAGCGCAATACTTATAACCGCCTGAAATCCATGATCCTTGGCAAAAAAGCTGTCAAAGGCCCGAAAGGCGTAAAAGCCGGTTCCGAAATAACCGAGGAACTGCTGGCGACCCTAAGCCGTGGTCAATACTGGCAGTTGGCGCTGGCTGATGATGCGGATTCGGCGCAAGTCGAGGCCTTGAACACCCAGTTTGAAGCACAAAAAGACCGTATGCAGGCGCGTTTTGACGACAAGGTTGAGAAAATCCGTCGCGGCGATGATCTGCCACCGGGCGCCATGAAAGTGGTTAAGGTTTTTGTGGCGGTAAAACGCAAATTGCAGCCCGGCGATAAAATGGCGGGGCGTCACGGCAACAAAGGCGTTATTTCCAAGGTTGTGCCACAAGAAGACATGCCTTTCCTTGCGGATGGCACCCCTGTTGATGTGGTGTTGAACCCGCTTGGTGTGCCTTCGCGCATGAATATCGGGCAGATTCTGGAAACCCATATGGGGTGGGCGGCGCATAATCTTGGCAACTCGATTGATGACGCGCTAAAGGAATATCGCCGCACCGGCGACATGACCCCTGTTGAGGGCGCCATGAAAATTGCTTATGGCGAAGATACTTATGCTGAGGCCACCAAGGGTTTCACCACCGATCAAATTCTTGAGGCCGCAAGCAATGTTACCGGCGGTGTGCCAATTGCAACGCCTGTTTTTGACGGTGCAAAAGAAGCTGACGTCAATGATGCCTTGACCCGCGCGGGCCTTGATACATCTGGTCAGTCGGTCGTGTTTGATGGCAGAACTGGCGAGCAATTTGCCCGGCCAGTGACGGTTGGTATCAAATACATCCTGAAACTGCATCACCTTGTGGACGACAAAATCCACGCGCGCTCCACGGGGCCATACAGCCTTGTGACCCAACAACCGCTGGGTGGCAAAGCCCAGTTTGGCGGGCAGCGTTTTGGCGAAATGGAAGTTTGGGCACTGGAAGCATATGGCGCGGCATATACGCTGCAAGAAATGCTGACGGTTAAATCCGATGACGTTGCTGGACGGACGAAAGTCTATGAAAGCATTGTGAAGGGTGAGGACAATTTCGAGGCTGGCGTGCCAGAATCGTTTAACGTGTTGGTCAAGGAAATTCGCTCGCTTGGTATGAATATCGAGCTGACGAATTCAGAGGAGGA
>CAZCDC010000038.1:7932-15604 GCA_964497195.1 uncultured Rhodobacterales bacterium
TCAAGGAAATTCGCTCGCTTGGTATGAATATCGAGCTGACGAATTCAGAGGAGGACATTTCTTAATGGCCTCGCCTCAATATACATTTGTCACAGGTTGTCCAAATAGTGGCACAACCGCCTTGGCGCATGTTCTGAATTGCCACCCGGATATTGCTTTGGGTTTTGAGCGGTTTTCGGGCCGTGTGGCTGACAAAACATTAAGCCCGCAGTTGTTTGAGCCTGAACGGTTCCGGCGATTTGAAAAAGACGATTCCCATCATCGTTCCTATGAAGGTAATCCTGATCGTGAGGCTGTTCTAACCAAGATCAGCCAAGCAAAAATTGTCGGTGACAAACTGCCGACATTGATCAATTCGCTAGAATTACTGGAGTCATTTAAAGATGTCCGGCTTATTGTTATTTTGCGTGAACCTGGCGGTGTCGCCAGAAGCATGGATGCAAAAGCCAACCTGAACGCTAACAATTTTAACGCAGTGCGGAACTATAAAACAGCCGTAGAGCTGTTCAATTCTGCGGTAAAAGAAATTGTAAAAATCCAAAATGCGGGCGTGCCTGAAATGCATGTTGTCTTGTATGAGGAATTTTTCTTTGCTCAGGAAACCGTGGCGGATGTCTTTCAATTTTTGGGTGTTGATCCGCTTTTGACCAAGGGTTTGGAAAAAGTTTTTGGCAAGAGCGAAAATTTAAAGCCCCTGCCCCGGGCATCCGAAATAGATCAATATGTTGCGATGAATGCTGATTACAGCAGTTATCGGTCGGCGGTTAACCACGCCAGAAATACGCGCTTAAACAACGACCTTTCGCGATTGGAGAATTTGAAATGAACCAGGAAATCACAAACCCGTTTAACCCGGTCCAGCCGATGAAAACGTTTGACGAAATCAAAATCTCTCTGGCCTCGCCAGAGCGGATTCTTTCATGGTCGTTCGGGGAAATTAAAAAGCCCGAAACCATCAATTATCGCACATTCAAACCTGAACGTGATGGTTTGTTCTGCGCGCGTATCTTTGGCCCGATCAAAGATTATGAATGCCTGTGCGGCAAATACAAACGCATGAAATATCGCGGCGTTACCTGCGAGAAATGTGGTGTTGAAGTAACCCTTCAAAAAGTGCGCCGTGAGCGCATGGGCCATATTGATCTGGCCGCACCTGTGGCCCATATCTGGTTTCTGAAATCCTTGCCCTCGCGCATTGGTTTGATGCTGGACATGACCCTGCGCGATCTGGAACGCATCCTTTATTTTGAACAATATGTGGTGATCGAGCCGGGCCTGACCGAGCTTGAACACGGCCAGTTGTTGACCGAAGAAGAGTTTCTTGATGCCGAGGATCAATACGGCGCAGACGCATTTACAGCGGGTATTGGCGCCGAAGCCATCCGCGAAATGCTGGCGGCGATTGATCTGGATGCCGAGGCCGAAGGGCTGCGCGCTGATCTGGCTGTGGCAACCGGCGAGTTGAAACCAAAGAAAATCATCAAACGGTTGAAACTGGTTGAGAATTTCCGTGGCTCTGGCAACCGTCCTGAATGGATGGTGATGACGGTTATTCCGGTAATCCCGCCAGAATTGCGCCCGCTTGTTCCGCTGGATGGTGGCCGTTTTGCGACCTCGGATCTGAACGATCTGTATCGCCGGGTTATCAACCGTAATAACCGCCTGAAACGTCTGATTGATCTGCGCGCACCGGATATTATTATCCGCAATGAGAAACGCATGTTGCAGGAATCTGTGGATGCACTGTTTGACAATGGCCGTCGTGGCCGCGTGATTACCGGCGGCAACAAACGCCCGCTGAAATCGCTTTCGGACATGCTTAAAGGTAAACAAGGCCGTTTCCGTCAAAACTTGCTCGGCAAGCGCGTCGATTTCTCGGGTCGCTCGGTCATTGTAACTGGCCCTGAGCTGAAACTGCATCAATGTGGTCTGCCCAAGAAAATGGCGTTGGAGCTGTTCAAGCCGTTTATTTATTCGCGGCTTGAGGCCAAAGGCATGTCTTCGACTGTGAAGCAGGCCAAAAAATTGGTTGAGCGCGAACATCCCGATGTTTGGGATATTCTGGACGAGGTTATCCGCGAACATCCGGTAATGCTGAACCGTGCGCCAACCTTGCACCGTTTGGGCATTCAGGCGTTTGAGCCGGTATTGATCGAGGGCAAAGCCATTCAGCTTCACCCGCTGGTATGTTCCGCGTTTAACGCTGACTTTGACGGTGACCAAATGGCGGTGCATGTGCCGCTGTCGCTGGAAGCACAACTGGAATGTCGTGTGTTGATGATGTCCACCAATAACGTGCTGTCGCCCTCAAACGGCCAGCCGATTATTGTGCCATCGCAAGATATGATTCTGGGCCTTTATTATGTCACGCTGATGCGTAAAGGCATGAAAGGCGAAGGTATGATTTTTGCCTCGATGGAAGAAATTGACCATGCGCTGGAAAGCGGTGATCTGCATCTGCACGCCAAAATTACCGCGCGTGTTGATCAGATCGACGCTGAGGGTAATACTTATCAGGAGCGGTTTGAAACCACTGCTGGTCGTGTGCGTTTGCTGCAATTGCTGCCCAAAAACCACAAGGCACCGTTTAGCATTATCAACCGTTTGCTGCGCAAAAAAGAAGTCGGCGAAGTGATTGATATTGTCTATCGCCATTGCGGCCAAAAGGAATCGGTTATTTTCTGTGACCAGATCATGACGCTTGGGTTTACCGAGGCGTTCAAGGCCGGTATTTCCTTTGGTAAAGACGACATCATTATTCCAGACAGCAAGTGGCCCATCGTGAACGGTGTGCGCGACAAGGTGAAGGAATTTGAGCAGCAGTATATGGACGGCCTGATTACCAAGCTGGAAAAATACAACAAAGCTGTGGATGTTTGGTCGAAATGTTCCGACGAGGTTGCCGATCAGATGATGGCCGAGATTGCCAAAGTCCAGACGGACGATGCTGGCGCTGAAATGGAACCAAACTCGGTTTACATGATGGCGCATTCCGGCGCGCGTGGCTCCCCTGCACAAATGAAACAATTGGGCGGTATGCGTGGCCTTATGGCCAAGCCTTCGGGCGATATTATCGAGACCCCGATTGTGTCCAACTTTAAAGAAGGCCTAACGGTTCTGGAATATTTCAACTCTACCCACGGGGCACGTAAGGGCCTTGCGGATACAGCGTTGAAAACCGCAAACTCGGGTTATCTAACCCGTCGTCTGGTGGATGTTGCACAAGATTGCATCGTGCGCATTGACGATTGCGGCACTGATATTTCAATCAAGGCATCGGCTGCGGTTAATGATGGCGAGGTGATTTCCCCGCTTTCCGAGCGTATTCTGGGCCGTGTTGTTGCCGAGGATGTGTTGCATCCAAAAACCGGCGAAGTCATGGCGCTGCGCAATACCTTGCTTGACGAGAGCAAGGCTGACGAGATTGATGCCTCTGGCTTGCAATCCCTTCAGGTGCGCAGCCCGCTAACCTGCGAAGCCGAAGACGGTATTTGTGCGCAATGTTATGGCCGTGATTTGGCACGGGGCGCCAAGGTGAACCCGGGCGAGGCCGTGGGCATTATCGCCGCACAATCAATCGGCGAACCCGGCACACAGCTAACCATGCGGACCTTCCACATTGGCGGCATTGCACAGGGTGGCTCATCACAAACCACGCAAGAAGCCTCGGCTGAGGGCAAGATCGAGTTCCGCGACACCAACACGCTGAAGAACACCAAAGGCGAAATCGTTGTCATGGATCGCAAGATGCAAATGGCAATTATGGACGAAAATGGTCAGGAGCTGATCGCTTATAAAATTGGTTATGGCTCTAAACTGAGCGTCAAAAAAGGCGCCAAGGTTAAGCGCGGTGACAAGCTTTATGAATGGGATCCGTTCACATTGCCGATCATTGCCGAAAAAGCCGGTGTGGCGAAATTTGTTGATCTGACCATGGGGATTTCCCTGCGCGAAGAAAGCGATGACGCAACCGGCCTGAGCCAGAAAATCGTGTCTGATTGGCGCGCTACGGCCAAGGGTGGCGATCTCAAACCCGAGATCATCATCATGGACGAGGCCACCGGCGAACCAATGCGCCTGAAAAACGGCAACCCTGCCAAACATACCATGTCGATCGAAGCAATTCTGTCGGTTGAGGATGGTCAGGAAATTGCGGTTGGTGATGTTGTTGCGCGTATCCCGCGTGAGGGCACCAAGGTTAAGGACATCACCGGTGGTTTGCCGCGGGTTGCGGAATTGTTTGAGGCACGTCGCCCCAAAGATCACGCGATCATTGCCGAAATCGACGGTTATGTGCGCTTTGGCAAAGACTATAAAAACAAGCGTCGTATCGCGATTGAACCGGTTGATGAAGATCTGGATAATTTCGAATACATGGTGCCAAAAGGCCGCCACATTCCGGTGCAAGAAGGTGATTTTATCTCCAAGGGTGAATACCTGATGGATGGCAATCCGGCACCGCATGACATTTTGGCGATTATGGGTGTTGAAGCCTTGGCTGAATATATGGTTGACGAAGTGCAGGATGTTTACCGTCTGCAAGGCGTGAAAATCAACGATAAGCATATCGAAGTGATCGTGCGCCAGATGTTGCAAAAATGGGAAGTCGCTGATTCCGGCGGCACCATTATGCTAAAGGGCGAACATGTCGACAAGTTTGAGTTCCTTGAGAACAACGAGAAAGCCATTGCGGAGGGCCGTGAGCCAGCCAAAGGTGGACCGATCTTGTTGGGTATTACCAAGGCGTCTTTGTCTACTCGCTCATTTATCTCGGCGGCATCGTTCCAGGAAACCACACGGGTTCTGACCGAAGCATCCACGCAAGGTAAGCGTGATAAGCTAATCGGTCTTAAGGAAAACGTGATCGTTGGTCGCTTGATCCCTGCGGGGACCGGTGGTGCAACCCACGAGCTGAAACGTGTGGCGCAATCACGCGATGCGTTGATCATCGAGGAACGCAAAGCCGAGGCAGAAGCAGCCGCATTATTGGCGGCACCTGTTGAGGATGCAGCACCAACCGAAGCAGATGTGTTTGGTGATGCACCTTCTTCTGAATAAATATTCGATGGCCCCGTTTTTACGGGGCCATCGTTTTCTGCGACACCCAAAATGAATTCTGATATGATTTCCGGCTTTTGGGTTTGATTTGATTGAAAATATGTAGAATAAAAACATTGCTCTTATGGTTTCCAAACGACCAATTCAAAAACTTGCCCCTTAAAGTTATGTGCCAAAACCTGATCACATACTTAGTTGCCGTAACACGGGAAAGCCTCATCATATGTCGGTAAAACACCAAATTCTGGGGCTGGTTCGTTTTTCTTTTCCAACGAAAAATGCATTTCGGGTTAAATATGAAAATGACCAGGCGCAGTTTGACGCATTGTTTGCGCCTGAACGTATGGAATTCAGGTTCTCTATGCTGGAAAAATTATGTGCCCATTCCATGAAGCATCAGACCGACACGGATTTCCGGCTCATATTTCTGATTGGGGAGTCGATGCCTGAAGAATATGTGGATCGTCTTGAAAATTCAATTTCTGACATTCCCGGCGCAGTTATAATTTCCATGAAAAAAGACTTTCTTTACCGTTCAACCAAAGCTGCGTTTGAAAAATTGGTTAATAGCGATTCTGAATATGTAACCGCTTTTCGGCTTGATGATGATGACGCAGTTGCAATTGATTATATCTCGCGGATTCGGGCGCGCTCTGAAATGATGATCAGTGCAGGTCTGGCATCGACCCCAACGGTTCTTGCCTATACAAACGGGCTATATTGGGATGCTAGAAACGAAACGCAGCCGTTTATGCAGATCAAGGAGCGCACCGCGCTTGGGCTTGCGGCATCCATGATTACCAGCGCCGATATGCCAACAAATGTTTACCAGCATAATCATCGTCAATACGGGGCGATTTTGCCAACGTTTCTGGATCCGGGGCCGATAATGTTTATTCGTTCGCTGCACGGGTATAACGATTCTGGTAAAAAAAACCATCTTATACCGTCGGAAGAAACCGATACGAACTTTAGTCAAATCCTACAACAAAGGTTCGGTTTGAATGCAGATGAATTCATGCCAAAATCGGGTTAATAGTGCCTTTCTAAAGGAATAACAGATGGTGGGGTGAGATTGCATAATTGCTGTTGACAAGCGCCCCAACTATTCCTATTTTCCGCGCGCTCGGGTGAGGTAATTTTACTGATTCCGATACAAGCCACAATTTGGCGGTCATGAACCGGACCTTGGTCTCGTTCCTCTGGAATTTCGCTGCGCCGGACAATTACCACGTCCGAGGCGGCAATTTGGCATTCTGTGCATTCGGTGCAGGGTGTCGTAAGTATTGAAACGGGTTGAACGGGGTTTTAACTGCATGCCAACGATCCAACAGCTTATCCGCAAACCGCGGAAGCCTAAAGTAAAGCATCAAAAATCGATGCATCTTCAAGCATGCCCGCAAAAACGCGGCGTATGCACACGTGTTTATACAACAACACCGAAAAAGCCGAACTCGGCGATGCGTAAGGTTGCCAAAGTGCGCCTGACCAACGGGTTCGAGGTTATTTCTTACATTCCGGGCGAAGGCCATAACTTGCAGGAACACTCCGTAGTGTTGATCCGCGGCGGTCGTGTAAAAGATCTTCCAGGTGTTCGTTACCACATCCTACGCGGTGTTTTGGATACGCAAGGCGTCAAAGAACGTCGCCAGCGTCGTTCGAAATATGGCACCAAGCGTCCCAAGTAAGGAATACCGATATGTCACGACGTCACAGAGCCGAGAAACGCGAAATCTTGCCAGACGCCAAATATGGCGACAAGATTTTGACCAAATTTATGAACAACCTGATGCTGGACGGCAAAAAGTCCGTTGCAGAACGTATCGTTTACGGTGCGCTTACCAAGGTTGAAGAAAAGCTGAAGCGGGAGCCGATCGAGGCCTTCCACGAAGCGCTGGAAAACATCAAGCCAACCGTCGAGGTGCGTTCGCGCCGCGTGGGTGGTGCGACTTATCAGGTGCCCGTTGAGGTTCGCCCGATCCGTCAAGAAGCATTGGCCATTCGCTGGTTGATCAACGCTTCGCGTTCGCGCAATGAAAACACCATGGAAGAACGCCTTGCCGGTGAGCTTCTGGATGCGGTCAACACACGCGGTTCCGCTGTGAAAAAACGCGAAGACACCCACAAAATGGCAGACGCTAACAAAGCGTTCTCCCATTATCGCTGGTAGGATCTGACAGATGGCACGCGAATATCCCCTAAAAGAATACCGTAATTTTGGTATCATGGCGCATATCGATGCGGGTAAAACCACCTGCACCGAGCGCATTCTGTATTATACTGGTAAATCCCATAACATTGGCGAAGTGCATGATGGCGCGGCGACTATGGACTGGATGGAGCAGGAGCAGGAGCGCGGTATTACCATTACTTCGGCTGCGACGACCACATTCTGGGCGCGCACCGAAGATGGCGAAACCGAAACCACACCCAAGCACCGGATGAACATCATCGACACCCCGGGCCACGTTGACTTCACCATTGAAGTTGAACGTTCCTTGGCGGTGCTTGACGGCGCGATTGCACTGTTGGATGCCAATGCAGGTGTTGAGCCGCAAACCGAAACCGTTTGGCGTCAGGCTGATCGTTATAAGGTTCCGCGCATTGTGTTTGT
>CAZCDC010000038.1:15704-19523 GCA_964497195.1 uncultured Rhodobacterales bacterium
GCCGAGATGATCGAAATGGCCGTTGATATGGATGACGATGTGATGGAGGCTTACCTAGAAGGTAATGAGCCAGACATTGACACCCTGCGCAAATTGATCCGCAAGGGCACCATTGAAATGGCGTTTGTGCCAATTCTTGCTGGTTCTGCGTTCAAAAACAAAGGTGTTCAGCAGTTGCTTAACGCTGTGATTGATTTCTTGCCCAGCCCGCTGGATGTTGTTGATTACATGGGCTTTCTGCCTGGCGACGAAACTGAAACCCGTGACATCCCGCGCCGTGCGGATGATGACATGCCGTTTTCCGGCCTTGCGTTCAAAATCATGAATGACCCGTTTGTTGGCACGCTGACATTTACGCGGCTATATTCCGGCACTCTTGCCAAGGGCGATAGCATTATCAACTCCACCAAAGGCCGCAAAGAGCGGGTTGGCCGGATGATGATGATGCACAGCAATGACCGCGAAGAAATCACCGAAGCATTTGCAGGCGATATTATTGCATTGGCGGGTCTAAAACAGACCACCACCGGCGATACGCTTTGTTCTGCTGCTGATCCGGTGGTTCTGGAAACAATGACTTTCCCCGATCCTGTGATCGAGATTGCTGTTGAGCCAAAAACCAAAGCCGACCAAGAAAAAATGTCGACAGGCCTTGCCCGTCTGGCAGCCGAAGATCCATCTTTCCGTGTTGAGACTGACCAAGAATCCGGCCAGACCATCATGAAAGGCATGGGTGAGCTGCACTTGGATATTCTGGTTGACCGTCTGAAACGCGAATTTAAGGTTGAGGCCAATATTGGTGCGCCTCAGGTTGCTTATCGTGAAACCATTGGTCGCGAGCACTCATTTGATTATACCCACAAGAAACAATCTGGTGGTTCTGGTCAATTCGCGCGCATCAAGATGACCATTATTCCCACCGAGCCGGGCGAAGGTTTCTCGTTCGAGAGCAAAGTTGTTGGCGGTAATGTTCCTAAGGAATATATCCCGGGTGTTGAAAAAGGCGTTAAATCTGTCATGGATAGCGGCCCGTTGGCTGGCTTCCCGGTGATTGATTTCAAGGTTATTTTGACCGACGGTGCGTATCACGATGTAGACTCCAGCGTGCTGGCGTTTGAGATCGCGGCCCGTGCAGGAATGCGCCAAGGCTTAAAAGACGCAGGCGCCAAGATGCTTGAGCCGATTATGAAAGTCGAAGTTGTTTCACCGGAAGAATATACCGGTGGCATCATTGGCGATCTTACCTCGCGTCGCGGCATGGTTCGCGGCCAAGAGACCCGCGGCAATGCGATTGCTATTGAAGCAATGGTGCCGCTAGCCAACATGTTTGGCTACATAAACACGTTGCGGTCCATGTCTTCGGGCCGTGCAAACTTTTCGATGCAGTTCGATCATTATGATACGATCCCCGCTGCGCTATCAAAAGAAATTCAGGAAAAATTCGCCTGATCTGAAAACCACAGGTCAGACGCCTGACCAAATATTTATGGAGGCCTATTATGGGTAAGGAAAAATTCGAACGCACTAAACCGCATTGTAACATCGGCACAATCGGCCATGTTGACCACGGCAAAACCACGCTGACGGCTGCGATCACCAAACAATTCGGTGAATTTCAGGACTACGACTCGATCGATAGCGCGCCTGAAGAAAAAGCACGCGGCATTACGATTTCAACTGCTCACGTTGAGTACGAAACCGAAAACCGTCACTATGCCCACGTTGATTGCCCGGGCCACGCCGATTATGTGAAAAACATGATCACCGGTGCGGCACAAATGGATGGCGCTATTTTGGTTGTGAACGCAGCCGACGGCCCTATGCCTCAAACGCGCGAGCACATCTTGTTGGGTCGCCAAGTTGGCATTCCTTACATGGTTGTTTTCATGAACAAAGTTGATCAGGTCGACGATGATGAGCTGCTGGAACTTGTTGAAATGGAAATCCGTGAGCTGCTTTCCGAATATGATTACCCCGGTGATGATATTCCGGTAATCATGGGTTCGGCTTTGGCTGCTCTTGAAGATCGTGATCCAGAAATTGGCGCAACAAAAATTGCTGAACTGATGGCGGCTGTTGATTCGTATATCCCACAGCCTGATCGTGATATCGACAAACCATTCCTGATGCCTATTGAGGATGTGTTCTCGATTTCCGGTCGTGGCACGGTTGTTACCGGTCGTATCGAGCGTGGCGTGATTAATGTTGGCGAAGAGATCGAAATCGTTGGTATTCGCGACACCACCAAAACCACCTGCACAGGTGTTGAAATGTTCCGCAAGCTGCTTGATCGCGGTGAAGCTGGCGACAATGTTGGCATTCTTCTTCGCGGCATTGACCGTGAAGGTGTTGAGCGCGGCCAAGTTTTGGTTAAGCCCGGTTCGGTTAAGCCACACACCAAATTCACGACTCAGGTTTATATCCTGACGAAGGAAGAGGGCGGTCGTCACACACCGTTTTTCAAGAACTACCGTCCACAATTTTACTTCCGCACCACGGATGTAACCGGCACGGTTGAATTGCCAGCAGGCACCGAAATGGTCATGCCTGGTGATAACCTTGAATTCACGGTTGAGCTGATTAACCCAATCGCCATGGAAGAAGGCCTGCGTTTCGCTATTCGCGAAGGTGGCCGGACCGTTGGTTCGGGCGTTGTGTCCAAAATCCTCGCTTAAGGCGAATACTTACTCCGTGGCCGGTGTTCGCATCGGCCACAAATCAATAGCTGCTAGCCTAGAGAGGCACTTAAAATGCAGAGTCAAAATATACGCATTCGCCTAAAAGCATTTGATTTCCGCGTGTTGGATGCCAGCACCGCAGAAATCGTGTCGACAGCGAAACGGACCGGTGCCACAGTGCGCGGCCCTATCCCGTTGCCGAACAAAATTGAAAAGTTCACTGTTCTTCGTGGTCCTCACGTGAACAAGAAAAGCCGTGAACAGTTTGAAATCCGCACGCATAAACGCTTGCTAGATATTGTTGATCCGACCCCCCAGACCGTGGACGCGCTGATGAAGCTCGACCTTGCGGCTGGTGTGGATGTCGAGATCAAGCTTTAGGGGGCTGATATTATGCGTTCTGGAGTAATTGCAAAAAAACTGGGCATGACCCGTTTGTTCATGGAAGACGGCGCACAGATACCTGTGACCGTTCTGCAAATGGAAAACGTGCAGGTTGTGGCGCAACGCACATCTGATCGGGATGGCTATACGGCTGTTCAATTGGGTGCTGGTGCTGCCAAAGCCAAGCGGACCAGCCAAGCCATGCGCGGCCATTTCGCTGTGGCAAAGGTTGAACCTAAACGGAAAATCGCTGAATTTCGCGTTTCTGCTGATAATCTGATCGAGGTTGGTGCTGAAATCACTGCTGACCATTATCTGATTGGTCAGTATGTTGATATCGCGGGCACTTCGATTGGTAAGGGTTTTCAAGGCGCGATGAAGCGTCACAACTTTAAAGGCCTGCGCGCCACGCACGGTGTGTCTGTTTCACACCGTTCGCACGGCTCAACCGGTCAGTGTCAAGATCCGGGCAAGGTTTTCAAAGGCAAGAAAATGGCGGGCCATATGGGCGCTGTTCGGGTTACCACCCAAAACTTGCAAGTGATGCGCACCGATGCTGACCGTGGCCTGATAATGATCAAGGGCGCTGTTCCGGGATCAAAAGGCGGCTGGGTTACCATCAAAGATGCGGTCAAACGTGCTGCACCTAACGATGTGCCATTGCCTGCGGCTATCCGTTCGGCTGCGGCACCTGAGCAAGCACCTGTTGTTGAAGGGGGCGCTGAAGAATGAAAACCGATGTCATCAAACTAGACAC
>CAZCDC010000039.1:0-19204 GCA_964497195.1 uncultured Rhodobacterales bacterium
GAATTGGTGGAGCCAGGGGGAATCGAACCCCCGACCTCTTGCATGCCATGCAAGCGCTCTCCCATCTGAGCTATGGCCCCTTTAGCGCGTAACTACGGGCTTATAAAAAACTAATCAAGCCCAAAATAATGCTTGCAGGCTTGTTATCCCAAAAGCGCATTCAGGAATATTCGCGGGATTTTTAGCCAGCCGGGGCGGTGTTGGAAATCTGTTAATAACGCACCGATTTTGTCTTGCTTTTTGTTGGTGATAAACCAAGGTGGTTTGGGCAGTAACGTCATGCCTCCGCTAAATAAATTGCGCGGAAATGGGCGGAACGGGGCCGTGATGACTGTGCGCTCAACGCGGTTAAACATAAACGTGTTATGCACAAATCCGATGCCGCTTTGCACATTGTCCAAACTATGCCCGGGAAACGCGCCCCACGGGCAAGACGGTAACAAAAAGCCCAGCCCCGCCCACACGTTGATGCCTATTGTGCCGTATTGAAATTCTGCGATGATTTCTTCAAAGCGTTTTTTGCCGATGGCGCGCATGGTTTTGGGGTGGATGATAATGCTGCCGCCCAGAGTGCCGTATAATTTGTTATTGGCGTATTTTATGGCTTGGCGCAAATACACCTCCGGATCATCCTCAGCGATTTCATAGGTGGCAAAGGCAGGGGCAAATACTTCGTTTTCGCAAACCCACGGATCCGCGCCGTCAATATGCGAAACCAACACACAGGCAGGAGCAGCGCCGCGATCCAGCTTAACAACAGTGCCACCATGGCCCGCAAAATCATCCATCCGGCCCAATGCCCCCGGGTAATAGGCCAGCCTTGGTTCAGCAGTGCGAATGGCCTGTTCAACCTTGTTCATAAGGGTTTTAACCTTGTCCCATTTTGACGGCAAAATCAGCATCTGACAGGCAACACAATTAAAGCCCGAGTTGTGCATTTTTTGGGTCGCGATATGGTCGGCCTGAAATTTCAGATCAGCAGCGCTCCACGGGCCGGGCACCACAATGGTTGGGCAAACCGCGCCCAGTTCAGACGTAATGGGTTTATCCAGCTTTGGCGTGCCGGCCTTTTTGTTTTTGGCGCCAACCGCCCCTGCCCCCCACACGATCATGTCATGGGTCTCACCGGCGCCGGTAATATGGATTTCTTCAATATCAGGGTGATTGCATAAATACCCGCCCATTTCAGCCCCGCCTTTGACAATGCGCAAAGCATCAAGATCAATCAGCGGTTTCAGAGCAGCGTTGAGAAACGGCATCAGATAATCATTCACCGGATTCAGCTTTAAAAGCACAACCTGATTTTCGCTGAACAATTTTTGAAAAGCATCAAGCGGCGCGATGGCGGCAATATTTCCAGCCCCCAAAACCAAGGCAATTTTGCCGCCGCGCTGGTCTTTTGGTGTGTCATATGCGCCCGCAGTGTGGGCCGCCAAATTGACATCTGTGATACCTTTTTGCATCCAGACCTCGGCCGTGATGCCTGACAATAACAGATGGTCCCAGATTGAATGGGGAATTACCCTAACGGCAGTTTGGCCAGACACCGTGATACGGCTGGGTAGTTTGTTGAGAAATGTTTTTCCCGCCATACCAGACAAAGTAACCATCAAGGCATTACAGGCCATCATCACCGGCAACGAACCAGACATCCACTCCTCGCCCACCAACACAGATCCTGCTGGCATCAGTTTTTTGCGCGCCGCGGTTTCGGCCCAATCGCGGGAAACAGCCATCAGGCAATCTTTGATTTCTTTCAGGGTTTTGATGCGCGCCATCGGGCTGGTCTGCGCCCATGCCAATTTTCCAGCACCCAATTCTGCAATTGCTTGGTCAAGGTTTTGGTATTGAGACGTTGGCATTATTAAAGAATTATCCGGCGTTTTTTGTTAGTTTCCCCCGCGCAGCAGCACCGCGCGGAGGCAATAATTAATGGCTGGCTGGCGTAACCATTGCATTGATTGTGGCTCTCATATTGACAGATCCAATCGCTTTGCCTTGTTCATCCACCACATTTGCGCCAGCCTCGCCGCTTTCAGATAGCAGCTTGGCGGCGTCTTCCAAACGCGCACCGCTTGGCACGGTTACAGATGATCCATCATTGGCTGCATCCATAATTGTATCCACACGGATCACCCGACCACGGTTCACTTCCTTGATGAAATCCGCGATATACGCATCCGCAGGATTAAGCACAATTTCTTGCCCCGTGCCTTGCTGGATAACCGCGCCATCACGCAAAATAGCGATCTGGTCGCCAAGACGCAGGGCCTCGTCCAAGTCATGGGTGATGAACACAATGGTTTTCTTCAGATCAGCCTGCAATTCCAGCAAAATAGATTGCATATCCATACGGATAAGCGGATCAAGCGCTGAAAACGCCTCGTCCATCAGCAAAATATCCGCGTCATTCGTAAGCGCACGCGCCAGCCCAACACGTTGCTGCATACCACCCGAAAGCTGGTTTGGATAGTTGGTCTCAAACCCCTCCAGCCCCACACGGCTTAGCCAATGCATGGCGCGGTCGGTGCGTTCCTTTTTGGCAACGCCTTGTAATTCCAGCCCAAAAACCGTGTTTTCAACCACGGTGCGATGCGGCAACAAAGCAAATTTCTGAAATACCATCGCGGTTTTATGGCGGCGAAATTCCTGCAAGTCAGCCTTGGACATTTTACAAACATCCTCGCCCTGAAAAATAACCTCGCCGGCGGTCGGTTCGATCAAACGATTGATGTGGCGGATCATGGTGGATTTACCCGAACCCGACAGCCCCATAATCACCTGAATTTTTGCAGATGGCATATGGATATTGATGTTTTTCAACCCCAATACATGGCCGTGCTTGGCGTTTAATTCATCTTTGGACATGCCATTTTCAACGGCTTCAATATATTTCTTGCCATGGGCACCAAATATTTTATAAAGGTTCTTAACCTCGATACTGTTATCAGCCATGGATCACCTCCGAGTGCTTTTGCAAGCGTTTGCCAAATTGTTGTGACGTGCGATCAAACACAATTGCGATGGCCAGAATAGCCCCGCCATTAAATAGGCCAAGCGCAAGGAATTGATTGTTAACCGCCTTTAGCACTTCGGAGCCAAGCCCCTGAACGCCAATCAGTGCCGCAACCACAACCATGGCCAGCGCCATCATAATGGTCTGGTTGATACCGGCAAAAATATTTGGCAATGCCAGCGGCAACTGAACCGTAAATAGCTTTTGCCTTGCTGAGGCGCCAAAGGCATCAGCGGCTTCCATTACGTCTTTGTCGACCAGACGAATGCCCAGATTAGTCAGGCGCACAACTGGCGGAATGGCATAAATGCACACAGCAATAAGCCCCGGGGCGCGACCAATACCCAACAGCATCACAATCGGGATCAGATAAACAAAGCTTGGAATGGTTTGCATAAAATCAAGAACGGGGGTCATAACCGCTTGGATCTTGTTTGACTTGGCCATCAAAATGCCAAGCGGAATACCTATGATAATACAAATGGCGGTTGATACGGAAATAATCGACAAGGTTTTCATCATATTTTCCCACATGCCCAGATACCCGGCCAAGAGCAAAACAGCGACTGTCCCGCCAGCCAGAATAAAGTTGCGCGCACCTGCATAAACCAGCGCCGCAAGGATAATAATCATCAATGGCCAAGGCGTTGCCAGCATCTGCTTTTCAAACCAGACCAGAAATTTCACCAAGGGAAAAAAAAAGCCTTCGATCCCTTCGCCATGTTCGCGTGTGAATGCCCTAAACCCCTCGTCGATACCTTTTCTAAGGTCCCGCAAATCTACGCGCGACATCTCCGGAAATTCGGTCAGAATGCCCATCTCAATTACTCCCTATATTATAAAAAAAGCCCATCAACGGCAGTTGACGGGCTTATATTTTTTTAATTGACCAACGGCCCTTACATTGCTGCTTTGATTTTCGCAGCTACATCAGCAGGCACCCATGTTGTCCACAGGTCTTCGTGCTGTTCAAGGAAGTAAAACGCAGCGTCTTCGCCAGCGGCTTGTTCATCAGCCATATACACCAGCATTCCGCCCATAACATCACCCGGGAATACCCGTGCAGCCAGATATTCGTTGATATCCGCATTGCCTGCGGCGAATTCCTCGGTCACGATTGTATATACTTGCGACTGGATCCACGATGTTGGCTGTGGATCAATGCAATCTTCTTGAGAGATACAACTGTTCCAATGCTCATCGCCAATATAATCTACGCCAAACGGCACAGAAACCATGTTGTATTTACCCAAGATGGAGGTTGGTGACCAGTAATAGCCCAACCAGTTTTGCTCACGTTCATTGGCTTTGGCGATTGAACCATCAAGACCAGCAGCCGAGCCGGGATCAATCAGAACCCACCCCTTGGCTTCCATGTCAAACGCCTCAAACAGGTTTGCGTTTACATGCTGACAGCCCCAGCCAGCCGGACAGCCAACAAAGGCACCTTTGGAGGGATCTTCGGCAGATGGAAACAGATCAGGGCGCTCGATCCAGTCAAGCACTGTTACCAGCTCTGGATGTGCAGCGGCGGTGTATGGGGGAACCCACCAGCCTTCGCCAAGGCCCAAAATTGGACCCTCATTGACCGCAATCAATGTGCCGGCCTCAAGCGCTGGGTCAAGCAGGTCACGCAAGGCGTTTACCCATTGCTCCCCCGCGATTTGTGGCGCGCCTTTTTCGTTCATTGACGCAAAAATCGCACTTGTGCCGCCAACAATCAATTCGATGTTACAGCCGTATCCTTCTTCAAGGATAATTTTGTCCACATTGGCCATCAGCTCGCCTGATGCCCAGTTGAATTCACCCATTTGGATGTCGCCACATTCGGCCAAAGCCGATGTTGCGGTTAAACTTGCGGCCAGAATGGCGCCCGTTGCGAGTAGTTTTTTCATCTTGTTCTCCCTGATGTAAATTCTGTTGCCGCAAAGGTAAGGCACAGGTCATGTTTAAGTAAAGGTTTAGTTGACCAAATATTTTATGCGCGCTGAGGTGCCGCGGGGCACTTTTTCAAGGGCGTTTCCTCTCCCAAACTGCGTCTGCGTACAAATTGATCTATTTTGCGCCTGTTATCTTGGGCTTAGGGCCAAGGCCAAAAGTTGCCGTATACCGACATAAAGGTGTCGCCATACAGCAAAACCGCGGTGTTATGAGGTATTAATTATATGTTAACTATGGGGGTATCAGCGGCCCTTTTTCCCGCCATGGGTCATGTCGCAGGCAATTCTGGGCCATTCTGCCGCAGCTTTGGGCAGATTCGGCATTGCGTATATCAAACAAGATCATTTGCAGGGATAACATTGGTTGAGACGGTCCCATGGCCAAATGGCCCCTGATATATCTTTTGGTTTTCATAAAAAGTTTGCATAAACTGAACGGTCGGTCAATAAATAATGCGCCGCGTTTTTGTTCAGGAATAACATGTCACAAAACCAAATTGTTACCGTCAAATTTATGGAGGATATTGCCTGGGTCACCATCAATAACCCACCGATCAATGCGGCCTCGCAAGCCATGCGCATCGGGCTGGTTGCTGCCATCAAACAAGTGCAATCTGCGCGTGTTGCGGTGTTGTGCGGGGCAGGGCGCACCTTTACGGCGGGGGGCGATATGACCGAATTTGACAGCCCGCCCGTGGCGCCGCATTTACCCGATATTGTGCAAATGTTGGAGGATAGCAAAACCCCGTTTATCGCCGCCCTGCACGGCACGGTTCTGGGTGGCGGCTTTGAAATCGCCATGGGCTGTGCGTGGCGTATCGCTGCCAGCAACACT
This sequence comes from uncultured Rhodobacterales bacterium, assembly GCA_964497195.1. Taxonomy (GTDB): domain Bacteria; phylum Pseudomonadota; class Alphaproteobacteria; order Rhodobacterales; family Rhodobacteraceae; genus UBA3077. The sequence goes on from CAZCDC010000039.1 coordinate 5,792, forward strand.
CGTTTTGGTCTGCCAGAGGTTAATGTCGGCATCATTCCCGGCGCTGGTGGCACCCAGCGTTTGCCACGCCTGATTGGCATGGCCGCAGCGGCAGATTTGGCGTGTGGTGGGCATATGATTTCAGCTGAAGATTTGCGAGGAATGGGCGGGCTGGATGCCATCGGGGATGATCTTCGTCAAACCGTTGCTGACTTTATCGCCGCATTGCCAGCGGTGCCGCAAAAAATACGGCTGCGCTCGGTTGATCCGCTTTCTACTGATGAAATTGCCTCTCGTATGGCTGCCCTGAAAAAACGCAACAAAGGCCAGCAATCGCCGCTTGATAATCTAACGGCTGTGGGCTGGGCCAGTTTGCCGTTTGATCAAGGGCAACCAATGGAGCGTGCCAAACATTTGGCAATGCGCGCCACGCCAGAATCCCGCGCGCTACGGCATGCTTTTTTTGCTGAACGCAAAGCTGCCAAACCTGCGATAATCTTGGGGACAACCCCGCGCGACATTAACCATATTGCCATTGTTGGCGGCGGGTTGATGGGGGCTGGTATTGCGGTTACGGCCCTTAATGCGGGCCTGAAGGTTACGATGATTGAACGCGATACTGACGCCGCCAAAGCCGGGCGTACCCGTGTTTCCGATATTCTGGACGGGGCGGTAAAACGCGGCAAAACCACAGCGGAGCAAGCCAAAATTCAGCTGGATAATTTCTCCAGCGGCGCAGATTATGCCAACGCCAAAAACGCTGATTTAGCGATTGAGGCGGTGTTTGAAGATGTTGGGGTCAAGCAAGCGGTTTTTGCTGATTTGGCGGCGGTCATGCGCCCTGATGCGATACTGGCCACCAATACTTCATATCTTGACCCGCGCGAAATTTTCAAAGGTATTAAGAGCCAATCACGCTGTTTGGGGCTGCATTTTTTCAGCCCCGCGCATATCATGAAACTGCTTGAAATTGTCGCGATGCCCGACACCAGCCCTGAGGTTCTTGCCAGTGGCTTTGCGCTTGGAAAAACTCTGCGCAAGGTTGCGGTATTAGCCGGTATTTGTGATGGTTTTATCGGTAATCGCATGTTGGCAGCGTATCGCCGTGCTGCTGATTATTTGCTGGCTGACGGGGCCTTGCCCATCCAGATTGACACCGCGATGCGTGCATTTGGCATGCCGATGGGACCTTATGAATTACAAGACCTTACGGGGCTGCAAATTTCTTGGGCCAACCGGAAACGCCTTGCGGCAACCCGCCCTGACACCGAACGGTATATCCCCTTTGGCGATATGCTTTGCGAACAGGGCTTTATGGGCCAACGCGATGGGCAAGGCTGGTATATTTACAAGAATGGTGACCGTACGCCGCTGCCCAATCCGCAGGTGGATAAAATGATCGTTGAGTACAGCACGGCTGAGGGCATACCCCGCCGTAATTTCACAGCGGACGATATTTCTGCACGTCTTATGGCGGTGCTGGCAAATGAGGGTGCGTTGATTGTGGAGCAAGGCATTGCCGAGGATTTTGCTGCTGTTGATACTGTGAAAATCGCCGGATACGGATTTCCGCGCTGGCGCGGCGGGCCAATGCAATACGCCCGCGAACTTGGGTGGGATAAAACCGCAGCAGCTATGAAACTTGTGGCAGATAGCAGCCCAAACGCATGGAAATTGGCTGATTTTTACGAATTGGCAATCCTGTCCAACTCGGACAGTTAGACAGGCACATGTGCAAAAGCGATATTGGCCAGCACGTCATAAAGGCCGGATTTCTCGGCGTTGATCATTGTCTTGATCTCGTTAAGCTGGGCCGCCCCAAACCCTTTTTCGGCCAGACCTTCCAACAGATTTTCGCGCGTATCGGCGCGACCTGAAACCCCAAGCCGTACCAATTGTTGTGGTGATATTTTTCCACATTTCCGTGAGAAGGTGCCAAGATAAAAACTCGAAATGTTGCGGCATAGGTGTAGATCAGCTCTCAGATGCGTTCTTGCTCATAATTTCCCGCGCTTTTTCCAAAATTGGCGCATCTATCATTTTGCCATCAAACGCGAAGGCGCCTCCGTCATGTTCGGTGACCTTCTCCAATATTTTGGCCGCCCATCGAATTTCCTGTTCAGAAGGTGAAAATGCCGCGTTTAGTATTGAGACTGCATTGGGATGAACACAGCTTGCGCCGTCAAATCCAAAACGTCTGGCTTCGGTTGCGGCGGCGGTGATGGCTTGAATATCAGCATAATCCGTAACAGATCTAAACAAACCAAACGACATAAGTTGTTGTGACTTGGCCGCTAGATGCACAATCTGCTTTGGCAACATAAGCACGTCGGGGTCTGCTTGTGCGCCAATACTGTTAGCATAGTCCTCGGCTCCGATTGTCAGGGCGATCACACGGTTTTGCCTGGAAATTCTTTCAGCCTGCAAAACACCTTTTGCGTCTTCGATCAACGCAACCAGAGATATTTTTTTCCGAGTGGTCTCGTTCTCCAATTGATCAAGGAAGTCGTTAAGCAGGCGCAACCGTTTAACCCGTGCTTTAGGAACGTAAAGGCCGGATGCCCCCGCGATAAATGCAGATTTTGCGTCTTTCAACGCGGAGGGTTTATCACCATTAATACGAACAAAAACCACCGCGCCTGACTGGCGGCATAATTTGACAGATTGCCGTAAGTTGGCCCGTGCGGCGATTTTGTTTTCTTTTTTAACCGCGTCTTCCAAATCCAGAATAATGGCGTCAGCGCCGCGTTCATGAGCTTTTTGAATGAATACATCATTGTCGGCTGGGACATATAATAAGGAACGTAATTTCATGTTGCGCGTGCCATTGCATCGTCAATTTCGTGTTCGGTCAGATCGGTTTGTGCCAATATTTCCCGCGTATTTGCCCCGAGTTCAGGCGCAGAAAGGCGAAATCCGCCCGGTGTTTTTGACAGGCGTGGCACAATATTATGCATTGGAATTGGCCCAAGTTCAGGGTCTTCGACATCCAAAAATACCTCGCGTTCAATGAAATGCGGATCTTTCGCGATGTCAGGAACCGAATACACCGGACCAACGGTTGCGCCTGCCTTGCGCATCAATTTCAACGCCTCGGCACTGTTGTGTTTAGCAAACCAATCGCCGATGACAGCATCCACCAGTTCGCGGTTTTTCAAACGCGCGGTGTTGCTGCTAAACCTTGGATCGTCAATCATTTCAGGCTGTCCGATAACCTTGAATATGCGTTCAGCAATGGCCTGAATTGACCCTGACAGCGCCAGGTATTTCCCATCGCTACACAAATAAACATTACGCGGGGATGCAGTTTTTGAAGCACTGCCCAGACGCTCATTCACCTTGCCTGTCAGGCGATTAATCGCGACCTCAGGCCCAAGCACGGAAAAAATCGGCTCTAGTAAAGACAGATCAATGACCTGTCCGGCAGCCGTGCCGCGTTGTCGTGCCAGCAATGCCATGGACACCGCCGATGCGCCGTAAATTCCGGCAAGCATATCCGCCAAAGCCAACGGTGGGAGCACCGGTTCGCGATCTGCAAATCCACTTTGTTCGGCAAATCCGCTCATGGCTTCGACCAACGTGCCAAAGCCGGGCAAGCTGGCATAAGGGCCGGTTTGGCCGTATCCAGATATGCGCACAATTATCAAATCAGGATTTATCCGGTGCAACTCATCCGGTGAAAGCCCCATTTTTTCCAACGTTCCGGGGCGATAATTTTCGATAAAAACATCAGCACCTTCAACCATTTTTTTAAGCGCAACCATCGCTGGCGGGTGACGTAAATCCAGTTGAACCGAGCGCTTGTTGCGCCCGTAAACCTTCCAATACAATGGCAGATCGTTTTCTGTCCATGCCCGCAACGGATCCCCTGAGGGGGGTTCTATTTTGATCACATCCGCGCCAAAATCCCCCAATTGCAACGACAGCATATTGCCTGCCACCAATCGAGAAAGATCAAGCACGCGATACCCCGTCAGCGGGCCAGTCCGGGTGGGGTCAAAGGCAGTTACCGGTGTTGTCGTCATAAAAGGCGTGATCCGTTTTCGCTGTCAAAGACAATCACTTTATCGGTTTGGATATCCAATTGCACCTTGTCGTTAGGGGCGTAGGTTTTTCTGCCAATGGCAACCACGGAAACATCTTGTCCTGCAACGCTAAGCAATAGGTTTTGATCCTCGCCGGTGGGTTCGACGACCAGAACATCCGCAAGCAAACCAGTGCCGCCCAGTGCAATATGTTGCGGCCTGATTCCATACAGAACATCACAGCCCGCGGGAATCCCGAGCTTTGCGGGCAAGGGCAGTTCTGTCCCCGCGGCCAGTTTAACGCTTGGCCCATCGGTTGATCTTGCCGGAATCAAGTTGATTTCAGGTGATCCGATAAATCCGGCAACAAAAGGGCTGACGGGGTTGCGGTAAATGTCCAGCGGGCTGCCCATTTGGGCAATGCCGCCATCATTCAACACCACAATCGTGTCAGCCATTGTCATGGCCTCGGTCTGATCATGGGTGACGTAAATCATGGTTTTACCTAGCCGTTTGTGCAGCTTTTTGATTTCCGAGCGCATTTTGACCCGTAATTTGGCATCAAGATTCGATAGCGGTTCATCAAACAAAAACGCCTGAGGATCGCGTACAATCGCCCGCCCCATGGCCACCCGTTGACGTTGCCCACCTGACAGTTCGCGCGGCACGCGGTCCAGCAAATCCGTTAGGCCAAGAATATCAGCGGCAATGCCAACCCGTTTCTTGATTTCGGCTTTTGGCACCTTGGCCAGTTTCAATGCAAAGCTCATGTTTTCAGCGACTTTCATATGCGGGTATAACGCATAGGACTGAAAAACCATCGCAAGGTCGCGTTGCTTGGCGGGGATGCGGTTGGCGACTTTGTCGGCGATAATCACCTCCCCCGAAGTTATGTCTTCCAGCCCTGCAATCATGCGCAACAATGTCGATTTTCCGCAGCCAGACGGCCCGACGAAAACCACGAATTCACCTTTTGTTATGGTGAAGTTTATATCGTGCAACACGTTGACTTTGCCATAAGATTTACCAACATGTTTTAATTCGATCTTTGACATGGCTAGCCCTCCTCGATTTCAATAATACCAACCGACATGCGGCCTGCTGATCCCATACGTAATCCGCACATGCCATATGCAAAATGCTTGTCAGTCACTTCCAATTGCTGAACCCCGTTAATCGTCAGGGTAATTTTGTCTGCCTTGGCGGTCAGGCAGATTTTATATTCGCAGCCCAGTTCAGGCACGAATGGCGCCTTGGCCAAAACCTTTGTGCCGAAGTCTTCGCATAGGATAACCAGATTGCCGTCGGAAAAACCAGCGGCGTAATACCTTTCGGCGCCTTGTGCGCGAATGGTTAGTAAATGGCTGTTACCTGCCTCAGGTGTCATCTCGGCGGTGATTTTTTGGTCAGTTGCATAGCTGTTTCCAGTCCATAGATCGGCATTTCCATCGGTTAACCCAACGATCTTGCCGCCTTCCAGATTCCAGTGGCCTCGGTTCCATGTGAAACGGGTGATGGCATCCCATTCTTCAGCTTCGAGGGCTGGGTCAATGCGTGTTCGCCCATCGCCCGACACCGAAAAATCAGAGAGGGAAACACTACCTTGGTATTGTAAACGGCCAAAATATTCGACCAGAATGCCGACCTCGACGATTGCCTCGTCACCGGTTTCTGGAATTTCCACACTGACGGATTGCGTTTCTGTGACCTTCTGCCAAGAGCCGATTTCATCAATTTTCCCCGACATGGCACGTTTTACATAGGGCACGAATTGCAAATCATCATCGCCGTTTACATAGTCTAGCGACAACTCAAAACCAACCTGTTGACCAGTTGATACCAGCGGCGAGAACATCGGACGATAGCGATTATCATCAAAATCCTCTCGGCGGTAAAACGGTTTCCAGAATATCCGCCCGACCTGCGTGCGTTTGCTTTGGTCAATCTGAACTTTGAACGCATTATCCTGCCATTTTCCGCTAAAACGATTGCACCCTTCAACACGAAACCCATGTGTTGCCCCAGGCAGCTTGAAATCAAACCGCACGCCTTTTCGGGTCATATCGTCAAGCCAAAGCCGCGGCACATCCGCCCCGCCCAGTTGCAATGCCAGCACAGTCAATTCCGTCGCGAAGGTCGGAATATCAATAATATTCAATGTGCCGGTCACACCCGAGCTGATGATAATATCGTTGATCGGGCTGCGATATTGATCCCAACTCGGCTGCACGCCCTGCATTGTGCCGATGATCGCCCCCGCATTCCCTGCGTTGCAGTCCGTATCCCAACCGCACATTGTGGCAATCTCAACGGTGCGCGGCATGTCTCCCGCGCCATACAGCATCGCCAATCCCATAACCCCCGCATTCGGGATAATGTGGCAAACGCCTGCATAGCGGTCATAGCCAAATTCAGCGCACAGCATCTCGCGACAGGCGCGCCAGTCTTCAGGGGAGTGGCGATGAAAATCGCGCACAGCATCAATAACGCGGGCGTATTCGCTGTCAGCCGGAATGACCGACATACCCGTATCGAACAGCGCCTCAACGCTGGTGGCCGTAAACGCATCCGCGATCATCGCCGCCACAAACCGCGCGCCGTGCAAGCCGTTGCCGTCATGCGCCACACTGGCCGCTGTGGCCGACATTTCAGCGGCACGTTCGGGGTTTTCCGGGTTCACCCAGCCCCAACTGTCAATAAATATCTGACCGCCTATTTGTTCGGCAATGGTCAGGCCGTTTTGCGCGATTGAGCCAGATAGCGGCGCCGGAATACCCGCTTGCAGATTTTTATAGGCAGTGTGTTCGGTGCTAATACCATAGCCGCCCCACCAATACATGCCGTGGTCTTCTGCGGCGTAATTCAACCATGTTTTTGCAACCTCTTGCGCGGTTGGTTGCAGTTGATAGTCCCGCATGGCGCGGATGAAATAGATTGGGCCGTTGGTGTCATCATCGGCGGCAAAATTCATGTAATCACGCAGATAACCGGTGATATTGCCATAGGTGTCGCGAATACGCTCATAGGTCCAGACGGTAGGCTCCACTGGCGCGCCAAGCCGCACGCCGATGGCTTTACCAAGAAAACCCGCATAAATGCGTTCGCGGATAAAGGTATCTGATAGCATTTATTATTCCTTATTCAGCAGGCCTGTGCGCTGGAGGCTCAAGGTATCTGCATTGTTTTGATCCTGGGTCAGAATTTTATGTGCAGTGGCAATAAATGTATCGGTTTCAGCAGCAATATCCAGCCGGTTGGCAGTGTTTAGCTGCGCGGCGTCTTCAGGATTAATCACGCAATCACCGTGCATGGCACCCAGAATTGCCCCAGCCATAACGCCGATTGAATCAGTATCGCGGCCAGAATTGATGCCATCCAGAATGGATTGCCTGAAATTACCGTCAGAAACTATTGCAAATCCAAGCGCAAGGGGCAGTTCCTCAATGCTTGAAAACCTAGAGGGCTGATACCCTTTTGAGGGCGCCCCAGCACGTTTGGCCGTATGGTTCAGGTCATCACCCATCGGAGAAAACGGCGCAATAGCGTTATGGAAAGCCTCGACGACCTCGTCAAAACCGGCACCTTTATCGCGCAGCTTTTGCGCAGTTTGCGCAATTGCGGCGATGGCGTCGCGTGTCCCGTCTTTGGCCAACCCATAGGAAATATCAACGATCTGGCTGATGGTTATATCCGGCTGAAAGGCGGCAGCGACAGCACCAGCCAACACGCCGGCGGCCTCTAGCCCGTAACTTTGCTGATGGCCTGCGGCAAAACTTATAGCCTCATCATAAGCCCCCTGCGGATCACAGGCATTTACCGCACCTATGGGTGCAATATACATGGCAGCACCGCAATTCACCATGTTGCCAATCCCGCCTTGGCGCGGATCACAACTGGATAATTGATGCCTCTGGAAAATCCATTTTTCGGGATAGAACAGCCGCTCAATCAGCGGGCATTCGCGTTGTAATTCGGGTATCCAGCGCACCCGCCAAGCGATTTCGCGCACCATGCCGTCGGCCATGTCCCATGCATCAAGATGCCGGTTAACATCGTTGTAAACCTCCATCAAAGCCAGCGTCATAAATGTGTCATCGGTAACAATACCGTTGCCGCGCTTGCGGCCTTTGCGCATCACGCTTGATTGAACGTCACGGTGCCATGCGGTGTTGATAGTCTCCACCCGACCGTAACGTTCGCGAATTTCTGCCGCCGAGAGTTTCTCGACAGGCGCACCCATGGCGTCGCCTAATGCAACGCCATGGAGCATTCCATGAACCCGCCCTGCAAAGGACGGGTTATTTTTGTTAACTGCCATTAGTTAAGAACAGTACGCGCATATGCGGTCAGATTGCTACCACCCGCTGCACCAAAGTCAGCGACATAGCTATCCCAGTCGTCTTCAAGAGACATCTCACCGGAAATAAACCTGAACACGCTGGTCCGGTAGAAATTTTCCGCTGCGTCCAGATCAACCGCATGTTCGGTTGGGAACACAAACGCATTGTCTGCCACAAAGAACCGAACGCCTTGGTCCATTGAGGCTTGCGCCAAAGGAGACAACGAATTGACCGGAGCGGTCCATGCACCAGGGTTCACGGCCATAAACCGCGGCCACCAGTTGCCGGATTCGTCCGTAAGCGCATATGTATCACCGTCAACGGTGTAATGGGTGCCTTCAAAACCAAGACGCTCCATCATTTGCCCGTCCGGGCTGGCCAAAAAATCCATCAAAGCAACAGCAAGATCAACGTTTTCCGACAATGCCGAAATCGCAAACCCACGGGTTTCTTTTGCAACTGATATGGCTTGCAGGCCTTGCGATACGCCAGCAGGTGGTAACAACAAGGTTAAGTCGCTGTCAGGTGCAACCTGTTGCAATTTGTATTGATAGATACCAACAACAGCACCTGCGGTTCCCATCACAACGCCAACACGACCGGCATAAAGGTCGTCTTCTTTGACTTCCCAGTTTTTTGTGATGAATTCAGGGTCAAGAATGCCGTCTGCATAGAGCGTATGATAATAGGCCAGTTTAGCACGTTCCTCGTCTGAAACCCGCGCGTCAACCCATTCGCCACCGTTTTGCATCCATGATCCAGTTATGCCAAATGCTTGGTTAAAGATCGCATCCAGTTCTTTGGTGTTTCCGGGTGCCATAATGCCATAAGTATTCTGAATGCCATCACCGTCAAAATCGGACGTTGAAACCGCGCGTAGCATTGCGGTCCATTCATCCAGCGTATTTGGCGCACCGCCAACTTGTTCCAGCCAATCCGTGCGAATAAGTGGGGCTTTTGTCCGTGCAGCAAATGGATAGAGCAGGTAAGGGTAATTATCCAAACGCGCGATATTGTGGGGCCAAAGGCCATCAAGAAGATACTCGGTATCTGCCAGCAATGGACGCCAATCTAATAGCAAGTCTTGCGCCGCCATCTGCTCGTCTCCGCCCTGAAAGTAAATCAGGTCGGGAATATCGCCCGACAGCAACATCAGGTTAAGTTTATCAGCATAGCCGCCAGCAGCAACTTCGATCAATTGAATGTCGATCTCATTACCTTGTGCCGCCATCGCGGCCTCGATACGGGCCATATGGGCTGCATCAAGTGGGTTGGATTCAAGCGTGTCTTTGATGACAACGCGAAGCACAGTCGGTTCAGCAAAAGCCGCCCCTGCCATGCCAAAACACAACGCCATAGCGGTGGTTGTTTTCAGGATTTTAGTTCCAAGCATTTTTGGTTCCTCCATTAGTTGCTTGAGATTATTTAACAGCACCAGACATGGTGCCCTTGGTGAAAAACTTTAGAATTAGCGGATAGACCATCAAAATCGGCGCGATGGTAAACAAAATCATGCCAGCCTTGAGCGAGCGCACGCTGATCTGGCTGGCCGCATCATAATTGGCCATCGATTCCAGACCAACAATGGCCACCTTGTCGCCCTCAACCACAAACTGGCGCAGCACAACCTGCAAAGGCCACATGTCTTGGTCGTTGAAATATATCATCGGACGCAGAAATTCGTTCCAGTGATAAACCAAATAAAACAAGGTAATGGTCGCCAGCGCCGGCTTGGCCAGCGGAATAACCACATGCCACAGGGTTTGAAACGCGTTGGCACCGTCAAGTTCGGCCGCCTCGATCAGCTCCTCGGGTATTTCCTCAAAAAAGCGGATCAGGATGATCAGATACCATGCGTTAACCATTTTATACAGGATAACCGCCCAATAGGTATTTAGCAGGCCAAGGTCTTTGACTACAAAATAATCGGGTATAATGCCGGGTTCAAACACAATGGTAATCAGCACAAATATAAAGAATATGCGCCGCCCCGGCAGCTTGGGGCGCGACAAAGCCCATGCCATCAGCGCCGTAAAAATGATATTCAGAAACGTGCCGGTTATGGTAATAAACAATGAGTTCATCAATCCAGATCGCACACGCGGATGGTTAAACAATATTTGCCAAACATCAGTTGAAAACCCTTGCGGCACTATGGCCATGCCGCTCATGGTCAAAACCTTGTCTGGCTCGGACAGGGAAATCGCCAGCAAATTCAAAATCGGCTGAACAGTGATGACAACCAGTAAAAGCAGGGTTGATACAATAATAACCTGTTCGATTTTTTCCAAAGATGTGCGGTTTTGCGTTGCCATTACCAAACACCCTTTCCGGTTAGTTTTTTGGAAAAGTTATGGGCGGCAACAATCATAACCAACCCGATAACGCCCTTGAACAGCCCCGCCGCCGTTGCCAAAGAGAACTGGCCGGTTTGCAAACCGATACGGTAAACATAGGTATCCAGAATATCGATCTTGTCGCGGATTGCATCATTGGTCATGTTGAATACCTGATCAAAACCAGCATTCAAAAACAGCCCAACATTCAAGATAAACAGCGTAGCGATTGTCGGCACAATGCCGGGCAAAGTTACATGTCTTATTTTCTGCCAGCGGCTGGCGCCATCCATTTCGGCGGCATCATAAAGCTGCGGGTCAATCGCCATAATGGCGGCAAAATACAACAATGAATCCCACCCAGCCGAGCGCCAGATTTCAGAAAATACCAACACCCAGCGGATAGACCCGGATTCTGTCATAAACGGGCGCGGCGCCAAGCCGATCAAACCACGAATATCATTAACAACACCCGATGACGGCGACAGCGCCGCGATAAAAATACCGGCAATAACCACCCAAGACAGAAAATGCGGCAGGTAAATCGCCGACTGGACAAATTTGCGCAACCCACCACCGCGCACCTCGTTGATAAGCAGGGCCAGAAAAATCGGAACCGGAAACACAAACGCCATTTTCATGGCTGAAATAATCAGGGTATTTTGCAAAACCTGCATAAACGCGGTGGAGCTGAACAAAACGTAAAAATGCTTCATCCCGACCCAGATATTTGGGCCAATAATACGGAAATCCTCAAAGGCCAGTCGGGTTTTGTAGATGGGAAAATAGTGAAAAACCAAAAAGTAAATCACACCGGGCGCCAGCATCACATAATACGGCCACCAGATTCGTATGCTGCGCGTAAAGCGCTCCCAACGCCTCATAGGAACGTTCCCACTATTGGCTGTCTGTTTTTTTGATGCGGTTTTCAAGGCCTTCTATCCGATTGTAGTAAGTTTGGAAGTTTCGGTTTTCGACAAATCCATCAGCGAACCTCGGGATACCAATTGGCAAGGTAAAACGACCCGCTCATTGGTTTCATCCCCTGACAATTGGTCCAGCAAAAGGGTCATGGCGCGATCACCAATACCACGGGCCGGCTTGGCGATCGTGGTCAATCCGGGATAAGAAAAGTCACCTGCCATAATGCCGTCAAACCCAAGGATCGAAACATCATCAGGACAGGTTAAACCCGCGTCGCGAACTGCCAGCAACGCCCCTAACGCCATCAGGTCATTGGCGGCAAATAGACAAAGTGGGCGTTCTGGTTTTGCCACCAATATCCGCTTCATCGCAGCTTTGCCCGAGGCAACGGTATAATCACCTTGCTCCACCAAAAAGCTGTCAGGGTCCACGCCTTGCGCTACGTAATAATCATGCACAGCCCGTTGAAACTTAACCCGCGCCAAACGGCCATACGGGCCAAGCAAAAATACTGGTTGCACATGCCCCAATGAATTAAGGTGATCCAGTCCAAATTTAATACCTTGCACGATATCACTTCCGACACTGGGCAGCTCGGGGTATCGCTCGGCACTGGAGCCAATCAAGACGGCAGGCATGCCAAAACCTGCCAGATCATCAAAACGATTTTCAACAGGATTGACGATTACACCATCAACGCGCGCCTGTCGCAATGCGCGCAAATGAGAGGCCTCACGATCCGAATCCCAGTCCGAGCTAAATATCAATAATGACGCACCCATTTGCGCGGCCTTGTCTTGGGCCCCCCGTGCAACTTCAGCCCAGAACGGGTTCGCGATATCCGGTATAACCAGCCCTAACATTCCTGAACGACCCGACCGCAAGGAATGCGCCAGATGATTACGTTCATAACCTAGTTCAGCAGCGGCTTTTTGAACAAGAGTACGGGTTTCAGGGTTGACATTCGAAGCATCAGACAGCGCCCGCCCGACAGTGCTCTTTGAGAAGCCTGATAGTTTGGCAACATCAATAATTGTCGCTTGGTATTTTTTGGGTCGTCCCATTAGCCGTCGAATCCCATTGCAATCTCCATACGCTATGGGAACGTTACCAGCATTTGAAATTTAGTCAAGAGAATGTTATTTCGGGTCTATCTCTATCGGTCCATTCCTCGAAGGGAAGGTTGCTGGTAATTGAGGTGCCCCTAGGGCGTAGACCTGATTTGCCGGAACACTTCAAATTTGCCATTTATTGCGCCATAATAAATTGACAACACCGATATTGTGCAATGCGCGGTTGCCATCGACAAAGACAAAACTGTGCTGAGATTTCAAACGCTTGGCAAAGAACTCTGCCCATATGCCAATGCTGTAAAACGCAAGGGCAAAGGTAAAGAATATAGCACCGTAGAGGGCAAAAGCGGGCATGGGTTTTCTCTTGTTAAAATATATTAGGGGGTTATTTGATCCTCGTATCGTTCATCGGTCAGGGTGTTTAGAAAGGCAACTAGCGCATCTATGCGTTCATCCGTCAGGGCAGGGCCGTCATTCAGGATGTCCAGCTCAACGGTTGCGGGGACTTCGGGGTTGGCCCATTGCATTCCGGTTTCGGGGTTAATCTGGCGGGCATCCGCGCGGCTGTTGTATTTGTTATAAAACAGGATCACGGTGCGCAGGTCCGCGAATACGCCATTATGCATATAGGGACCGGTAATAGCGGTATTGCGCAGGGTGGGCGTGCGGAATTTTCCGTCTTCGGCCGGGTCGGTTACCATGGGGTTTCCCAGCAGGCCGTGGTCGATGGCGGCCA
>CAZCDC010000040.1:0-3098 GCA_964497195.1 uncultured Rhodobacterales bacterium
CAGGTGGACATCTTGGCTAGTGTTTGTGCAACTGGCTATCATTATTTTGGCTGGGTCTGGCGTGGGCGCTGGCAAGGGGTTGTGGACGGTGAAACCCTATTTGATACCGACAAAGACGGGCCTGTTCATTTTTCAGGCCAAGTGAGCAAGCGCGACGTTGTCGCAAAGATACAAGGTAATATCGGGCAAATATTTCTGGAGTTTTCGGCGCTGGGCCATTTTCAGTTGCTCGGAATAACAGGCGCGGACATGCTGGAAAATGCAGTGGCGCCACATGTTTTAAATCCGGCACTAAAGCCATATCTGGAAAAGATATTTGGCGCAGGGGATTTATCGGTAAGCGCGCGTATGGTGCTGCTAGCCGATGTTCTGTCTCAATTGCCAAAGAACGTGGTTTCTAACAAGATTATCACTGCGGTTGAGCGCATAGAAGCCGCGGATGGTGATATTCGAATTTCTGGGTTGGTTGATGAACTTGGCTTGGCCGAGCGGCAGTTTCGAACGGATTTTAAAGCCTTGATCGGACTAACGCCAAAAGCATTTTGTAAAACCCTGCAAATCAACCAAGCCTTAAATCACCTTTTAGCAAGTAATGGTGGTGATTTAGCGGGGGTTGCTGCTGAAACAGGCTTTTCTGATCAGGCCCATTTCACCCGCGCGTTTAGTGTTTTTCTCGGCAAAGCTCCCGGGGGATACCTCAAAAATATTGAAGCAACTTTGGCTCGCTTTGCAGGTCAGTCTCGCCAATAATTTGGAGGCTGACCCAGATAACCTAAACAAGAGATTATCGCTGATGAATTAGGAGCCGAAAGAGAAGTCATGTTTAGCGGGAAAATTGGACCTGTTGCGGAACAATTCTGCGACAGGTCCAAAATCCGTGTACATGAGTTCGATTCTGGTACTCGCCTCTATATCTCATTTCAAATAGATTTTCCTGCCGTAAGTGGATTTATGGTTGAAACCGCAGATGTTCTGCCCAATTGTGAATAATCAAGGAGAAAAAGCATGACCCTCAAAGTTGCCATTCAAATGGACCCGATTGAAGATATCGACATTTCGGGTGACACAAGTTTTCGTATCGCACTGGAGGCACAGGCGCGTGGCCATGAGCTGTTTTATTACACACCCGATAAGTTGGCGTTTGAGGAAGGCGTAATCACAGCGCGCGGTTGGCCGCTGAAAGTTCGACGAGAAGTTGGCAACCATTTCACACTCGGGCCTGAGCAAACCGTAGAACTAAAAGACTGGGACGTGATTTGGGTGCGCCAAGACCCGCCATTCGATATGGGCTATATCACCAACACACATCTTCTGGATTTTATTCACCCAGATACTTTAGTGGTAAACGACCCATTCTGGATCAGGAACTACCCTGAGAAATTATTGGTTTTGCGCTTTCCGGATTTGACGCCACCAACGACAATTGCCCGTGATCTTGAGGTGTTGCGTGCCTTTAAGGAAAAGCACGGGGATATCATAATTAAGCCTCTTTATGGCAATGGCGGCGCCGGGGTGTTTAAATTGAATGCCGCGGACAAAAACCTAAGCTCTTTGCATGAAATGTTCACCGGAATTAACAATGAACCGTTGATAGCGCAAAAATATTTGCCAGATGTGATCGCAGGGGACAAGCGTGTTATCCTTGTGGATGGCGTTGCAGTCGGTGCGATAAACCGCGTTCCTGCAAAAGGGGAGGTTCGGTCCAATATGCATGTCGGAGGGCGACCGGAACCGGTGGAACTGACAGAACGTGATCTTGAAATTTGTGCACGAATCGGACCTTTGTTACGGGAAAAGGGTCAGATATTTGTCGGAATCGATGTTATTGGCGATTACCTGACGGAAATCAATGTAACTTCACCAACTGGCATTCAAGAGCTGGAAAACTTTAGTGGAATTAACACCGCAAAGCTAATTTGGGAAGCTATTGAGCAGCGCCTGATCTAATGTCAGTTCGGCTTAACATTTTTAATTTTCTACTAAAATGGACGTTGCGGCCTGTTTTAAATCGGGTCAACACCAATAACCCCGCGCGGCTACGCCCGTGGCTTAATAAGTCTCTTGAGTGGGGTTTGCGCCCGGCGCGGGGCGTCAAAATTAAGGCCACCAGAATGTCAGCGTTGGACGTATCAGTATTACAAATTGAGAACGGTAATTCGGATAATGGGACAATGCTCTATCTGCACGGAGGGGCCTATATTTTTGGTTCTGCAACGACCCACCGGCGGTTTGTTGCGCATATCTGTGGGCTGTGTGGCTTAAAAGGTATATCGCTAAACTATCGGCTCGCACCAGAATACCCTTTTCCTGCTGGTCTCGAAGACGCGGTAGCTGTCTATAAAGAAATATTGGCAAGTGGTGTCCAGAATATTATCCTTGCAGGCGATTCAGCCGGCGGGGGGCTTACCCTTTGTTTACTGGCAAGAGTATTATCAGAAAACCTGCCTAAACCTGTGGGAATTGTTGTTTTTAGCCCATGGACTGACATGACTATATCTAGCAAGTCAATGATTACAAACGATAAAACTGAATATATGTTGCCGCCTCACCAAATTAGAAATGCGCGCGATTATTATGCTCCCGATGATTTCAAAAACCCGCTTGCGTCGCCATTATTTGCGAATTTCACCGGCGCGCCACCAGTTTTGATTTTTGCAAGCAAAAGCGAAGTTCTGCTTGATGATGCGGTTGGTGTCGCAAACAATATGAAGGCCAGTAATGTTGATGTGGCGCTAAATCTTTATGAAAATACACCACATGTCTGGATACTGGGCCATGGTCGCCTGCCCGAGGCGGACCGCGCGATGGCGGAAACGCAAGAATTTATTAACCGGGTTTTGCAAACCTAAACCCTTCATCGCCATGTCACAAAATCAACTACCCTGCACAAGCCGATAGCCCAATGCTTCTGCCAAATGGGGTTTTTCCGTCGTTTTACTGTGATCGAGATCAGCAATTGTGCGGGCCACACGTTGCACACGGTAATAGGCCCGCGCAGAAAGCCGGAATTTTTGAGCGGCTTTGTCCAAAAGGTCAAGCGCTTCGCTGGACAATTTTGTGATGCTTTCCAACACTTCACCATCCGCAGAAGAATTTGT
>CAZCDC010000040.1:3198-9735 GCA_964497195.1 uncultured Rhodobacterales bacterium
ATTTCGCCGGGTTTTGCATTGCGTCCACCGCCAACAATCGCCGCCATACTGGCAGTATGATGGGGGGTTCGAAACGGCCTCGTTCGCGAAATTCCGCCTTCTTCCAGCACCCCGGCAAGCGAATGAATCATGGATGTATCTAGCGCCTCGCGGGGATCAAGGGGGGGTAAAATGCCTTGCAAACGCGCCGCGAGCATTGATTTTCCAGAACCGGGCGTGCCAACCATCAGAAAATGATGCGCGCCGGCGGCGGCAATTTCTAGGGCGCGTTTGGCCCTTTCCTGACCACGGACATCGCGCAGATCCTGATGCGATTTATCTTTGATAATTTCACCGGGCATCGCATTAGCCAAAATACTGCGGCCTGCAAAATGGTTAACAATTGATAGCAAATTTGACGGTGCTAATACCTGAACCGCGTCCACCCACGCCGCCTCTGGTCCACATGATTGGGGGCAAATCAGGCTTCGATCTGCCGCCGCCGCGGCGATTGCCGCGGGCAGTGCACCATTGACCGGAACCAAGGTTCCATCCAGCGATAATTCTCCAAGCGAGAGTTGCTGCTCCATCTGTTCCTTTGGCAAGACATCCATCGCCGCCAACAATGTCAGCGCGATCGGCAGATCAAAATGAGACCCCATTTTGGGAATATCAGCCGGCGAAAGGTTAATGGTTATGCGTTTAGCTGGCAGTGCCAGACCCAAAGCAGTGATCGACGCGCGCACGCGTTCCTTTGCCTCGGAAACAGCTTTATCGGGCAAGCCAACCAGATTAAATGCAGGAATCCCAGAGGCTAAGGAAACCTGAACCTCGATCAATTTTGCATCAACACCTTGAAAAGCAACAGTATAGCTGCGTGCAATCATTACTCTCTCCCACGGAATTAGGTTAATGTCGTGGTTAAGAGTTTAATTTTAGTTAATTTTGTTTAAGTTCGGGCTGCTAAGTATTTTGATTGACATATTGCACAGCCCAGGAATTTTCATCACCCAAATAAGAAATTTTTGTTACAGATAAATTGCCTATTTTAAACGAAAAAACCGAAGAAGAAGGCATACCGCTCGCCTTTTGCAACGCCGCCAATATGGTGCCAAAGTGAGCAACAATAATGATATCTTTTGGTGGAGAATGCGCAACAATCCTGTTGATTTCTTTATGAACGCGGCTGGAAAATACATTCCAGCTTTCGCCATCCGGGGGGCTGATATTGCCCGGGTTCTCCCAAAACTCTTTTGATAATTCGGGATATTTTGCGGCAGTTTTTGCAAAATCACCCCCCTCCCAATCGCCAAAATCCATTTCACGCAATGCGGCTGAATGTGGCCGCCTTGTTCGTGAATTCGCAATCGCATCTGCTGTTGTAACACTGCGCAAAAGGTCTGAGGACAGGATTTCTGCGGTTTTTGGCAAATATTGATCCAGCCGTTCAAGAGCGCCCGTGTCGGACAAATCCGCAGGGATATCCGTATGGCCAATAAAGGTTTTGGCATGGGTTGGTGCGTGGCGAACCCACCAGAAATTAATGGTCATTTGGCCAAGAACCTTTTAGCACCAATGGCAAACCAGCCGCTGCAAAAACCACCAACTCCGACAGCGCGGCGATTTCCTGATTCAGGCTTCCTTGGGCATCTCTAAACTGTCGGCCGAGCGTCGATTCCGGAACAATTCCCATGCCGACTTCGTTTGAAACACAGACAGTTTTTCCGGCGCAGTTCTTGATTGCTGTACACAAATTGGCTTGTTCTTGCAAAAGGTCCCGACCTGAAAACATGACGTTTGACAGCCACAAAGTCAGGCAATCAATTAGGATAATTTCGGTGGGTTTGACCCGAGAAAGAGCTTCAGACAAGTTCAAAGGCGTCTCCAGTAAACGCCAATTTGGGGCACGGCGATTTTTATGGATTTCTATTCGCGCAACCATTTCCGAATCTTGTGCCTGCGCAGTTGCCAGATACACAGGGGAAAATCCGGTGGAAGTGCAAAAATCTTCGGCTATTTTCGATTTACCAGAACGTGCGCCACCTAAAAATAGGCTAGTTTTTGGAGTATGTTGATTTAGTGACATTTTACAGGCTTTATGTGATGAAATTGTTGTATTTATGAATTTTTATAATCCAGCTCTAATCCATTATTTGGTTAAATATCACACTATCATGGGCATAATTCATGAATGTTACATGAGTTGTCAACCATCGAACTCTTGCGTTACATTAACCGGAATTGCCCCGTGAACAAGAAAGAATCATAATGCTTGGCGAAAAGAAAGTACTGCTGGTTATTGGTGGCGGAATTGCTGCCTATAAAAGCCTTGAACTTATTCGCCGGTTAAAAGATTTGGGGGCGCAGGTCATACCCGTTTTAACAGCAGCCGGTTCAGAATTTGTAACGCCGCTATCTGTGTCTGCGTTGGCGGGGGAAAAACTGCACCAAGATCTGTTTGACCTCGATTCAGAGGCAGAGATTGGTCATATCCAGCTTTCGCGTGCTTGCGATATAATTGTGGTTGCGCCAGCCACCGCTGATTTAATGGCCAAAATGGCTGCAGGATTGTCAAATGATTTAGCGTCAACTTTGCTACTTGCAACCGATAAACCTGTATTAATCGCGCCAAGCATGAACGTGCGAATGTGGGAACACAGCGCAACACAGCGGAATTTTGACCAACTTAAAAGTGATGGAATTTCTATTGTCGGACCCAATGAGGGCACGATGGCATGTGGTGAATACGGATTTGGACGTATGGCCGAACCTATTGAAATTGTTGAGCATATCCAAAGTATTCTTCAAGATGGGCCTTTAAAGGGGAAGCATATCATTGTAACATCCGGCCCCACCCATGAACCAATTGACCCTGTGCGTTACATCGCAAATCGGTCCTCTGGCAAGCAAGGCACCGCGATTGCGCGGGCGCTGTTAGCGCGGGGTGCTAGCGTTACGTTTATTACGGGGCCAGCCGATACGCCGCCGCCTATGGGGGCGGAAATTGTCCAAATTGAAACCGCGAGAGAAATGTTAGCCGCGGTAAATGGCGCTGGCAATTGTGACGTTGCAATTTTTGCGGCAGCTGTTGCAGATTGGCATGTGGCCAGTGCGGTTGCGCAAAAAATTAAGAAAAAGGCCAAAGGCGATGTGCCCGAGCTGATATTGCAGGAAAACCCCGATATTCTTAAAGCAGTAGCGCATCGGAAAACCAATCGGCCAGAGCTGGTTATCGGGTTTGCAGCGGAAACAGATAATGTGATCGAAAATGCGATTGCAAAGCGTGAACGAAAAGGGTGCGACTGGATTTTGGCCAATGATGTAAGCCCTAAAACCGGTATTATGGGCGGAGACCAGAACGCGGTAACGCTGATATCAAAGGATGGGGTCGAGGCATGGCCAAAAATGACCAAAGTTGAAACTGCAAACCGTTTGGTTATCAAAATCATTGAGACTTTACGTGTCTGAGACCCTGAAAATAGCGCGGAGCCATGGCAGTGACCCTGAATTGGCGTTGCCAAGATATGAAACCGCTGGCGCAGCCGGCATGGATCTGCGTGCGGATACGCGTGGCAAAATCATCATCATAAAACCAGGTGAAATCAAACTGATTTCAACCGGGCTTTGTTTCGAAATTCCAATAGGTTATGAGATTCAAATCCGGCCCAGATCGGGGCTTGCGCTTAAATTTGGCATAACAATGGTTAATGCGCCGGGAACCATAGACAGCGATTACCGCGGAGAAGTTGGCGTGATTTTGATCAATTTTGGATCACAGGATTTTGAGGTAAATCATGGTGATCGCATCGCGCAAATGGTTTTTGCAAAACTAATTCAATGTGATATTATCGAATCAACAAATTTGATGGACACGGAGCGCGGTACCGCCGGGTTTGGCTCCACAGGAAAATTATAATGCTGACGCTTTCAAAAAAATCATCCCTTGCGCTCGAGGCTGTTTTGGATATTGCTTATAATTCGCGCCCATATCCGGTGCAATCCAAGGATATTACCGAACGGCAGGGCATTCCGCAGCGTTATCTTGAACAGGTGTTGCAAAAGCTGGTGCGGGCGGGGGTTCTAAAAGGCGTCAGGGGACCGCGGGGCGGCTATACTCTGGCCAAAGAGCGCCGCCGTATTTCGCTTGGCGATGTGCTGCGCGTGATTGATAAAATGGAACATGATGAAGACGATGCGCCAACACATTCGCCGTTGGGTGCCGCAATAATTGGCCCGATTCGAGAGGCTGTTCAGGCAGAAATATTACAAAAATTTGATAAAATAACCATGGAAGACCTCTGTAACCAAGCGATAAATGCAGGCATAAGTCGCGCAGATGAAACCAAGAACGATTTCACTATTTAACCAGGGGAGGTTGGGATGTCATTACCACCAAGAGGTAAGATTTATGCTGATATAACAAAAGTTTATGGTGGAACGCCACTGGTAAAACTTGCGCGATTTGCAAAAGCACATGATGTAGATTCCGAGATATGCGGCAAGCTGGAATTCTTTAATCCCCTATCCTCGGTCAAGGACCGGATCGGGGTTGGCATGATCGACGCATTAGAAGCATCTGGCGCGTTAAAACCGGGGGGCGTTTTGGTGGAGCCAACCTCGGGAAATACCGGCATCGCGCTGGCATTTGTCTGCGCGGCGCGGGGCTATCGGCTGATATTGACAATGCCCGAAAGCATGTCGATTGAACGGCGAAAAATGCTGGCGCTTTTGGGGGCTGAATTGGTGCTAACCGACGCTGCCGCTGGTATGTCGGGGGCCATCAAAAAGGCAGCTGAATTGGCGAAATCGATCGGAGGCGCAATTATGCCGCAACAATTCGAAAATGCCGCCAATCCCGCCATTCATGCCAAGACCACCGCTGAGGAAATTTGGACAGACACAGCAGGTGAAATTGATATTTTCATCTCGGGTGTTGGCACTGGTGGCACATTGACGGGTGTTGCGCGGGTTCTAAAGGTCCGCAATCCAAATGTGCATATCGTCGCGGTAGAGCCAGAAGACTCGCCAGTTTTATCTGGTGGCGCGCCGGGGCCGCACAAAATTCAGGGCATTGGCGCCGGGTTCGTGCCAAAAGTTCTGGATACAGATTTGATCGATGAAATCCTGACAATTGGCAATGAAATGTCGTATGAAATGGCACGTAGCATCGCGCAACTTGAGGGTATTCCGGTTGGCATTTCCTCAGGCGCGGCGCTGGCTGCTGCGGTGGAAATCGGGCATAGGCCGGAGATGGCAGGCAAACGCATTGTCGCGATTCTACCAAGCTTTGCAGAACGTTACCTGTCATCGGCATTGTTTGACGGCATCGGATGATCTATGCGGGCGGCATATGGACAGTTGGCATTTTATCAGCATTAGCCTGCGGCTATGCATGGGTTTTTCACGCGCCGCGGTGGGTTTTTGGTGGCATGGCCGGACTGGCGCTGGCTGTGGTCGTATTTTCTCAGTTCCTTGTTCAAACACACCCCTTTTACATCAGCGTTCACGATGATTTGGTGTTCCTAAAATGGTTCTGCATCATTGCTTTTCCTATTTTGGTATATGCGATGTTTATCCGGTGGGCACGCCGCATAGCAGAGGCACGCCATGACCCCTAACCAGATTGAACGCTATGCACGCCACATTATATTACGAGAGATTGGCGGTCCGGGTCAGCAAAAATTGTTGAACGCTAAACTATTATGTATTGGCGCGGGTGGTTTGGGTAGCCCCGCCTTGATGTATCTGGCAGCAGCGGGCGTTGGCACCTTGGGGATTATCGATGATGATGTCGTTAGCCTGTCAAACCTGCAACGGCAGATATTGCATGACACGGGTAGCATTGGCCACCCAAAAACCGACAGCGCAGCGTCTTCGATTGCACGGATAAATCCGGAAATTTTGGTACTAAAGCATTCCTTTAGGTTGGATAATCACAATGCGGAAAATATCCTTGCGGGATACGATATTGTGCTGGACGGGTCCGATAATTTTGATACGCGGTATCTGGTTAATCAAACCTGTGTTAACTTGAAAATCCCGCTGATTTCCGCTGGGATGAGCCAATGGGAAGGGCAGATCAGCCTTTATGATCCTGCCAATGCTGGCCCATGTTACGCCTGTGTTTTTCCCGAACGTCCTGCGCAAGGGCTTGCACCAAATTGCGCCGAAGCGGGCGTACTGGGCGCGTTGGCTGGGGTGATGGGGGCAATGATGGCAGGCGAGGCGATCAAATTCATCACAGGGGCAGGTAAAGTTTTGCGTGATGAAATATTGATATATGATGCGCTTTTTGGGGAAACCCGCAAGCTTGTTACATCTGTAAATCCAACCTGTAAAACCTGTAAATCCGGTTAAGCCAGATTGCCTTGTTCAATTTCCGGCTTATATAGATATTATAGGTATAAAAATGGAGAAACCCATGGCTGAAAATTCATTTGATATTGTGGTGATTGGCGCTGGCCCGGCTGGGCTTAGCTTTGCGCGATGTTTGGCGGATACAGACCTGAAAATTGCACTGGTTGAACGGTCTCCGTTGGATGTTTTGGAAAACCCACC
>CAZCDC010000040.1:9835-18727 GCA_964497195.1 uncultured Rhodobacterales bacterium
ACCTGAAAATTGCACTGGTTGAACGGTCTCCGTTGGATGTTTTGGAAAACCCACCCGAAGATGGACGCGATATTGCCCTGACTCATACATCGGAAAGGGTGCTAAAAGACCTTGGCATATGGGATCACTTTCCAATATCGGAAATAGGCAACATTCGTGACGCAAAGGTTCTGAACGGAAATTCAGCCTATGTTCTGCATTTTGACAGCAAAACTACGGAATCCGAATATCTGGGCCATTTGGTCCCCAATTATGTGATCCGTCATGCCATATATCAAACCGTAAAAGATTGCGAAAATATCACGATCATTGCCGGCGTTGATGTGATTGATACTAGCACAGATATAACCGCAGGAACTGTTACCTTATCGAATGGTTCAACGCTAAACAGCAAACTGGTCATCGCTGCTGACAGCCGGTTTTCTGGCACCCGCAAAAAAATGGGTATCACCGCCAAAATGCAAAATTTTGACCGCACAGTTATTGTTTGTGAAATGAGCCATACCAAACCCCATAACGATACCGCGTTTGAGTGTTTCCATTATGAACAAACCCTTGCGATTTTACCGATGTATGGCAATAAATCATCTGTGGTGGTGACAATGCCCACCGAAAATGCACAGCATTTGATGAATATGTCAGCTGAGGTTTTTGCCGCAGATATTCAAAACCGCTTCGATGCGCAATTAGGTGATATGACATTGGCCACGAAACTGCACAGCTATCCATTGATGGGCGTTTACGCTGAAAAATTCATCGCCACCCGGTTTGCGTTGCTTGGTGATGCAGCGGTGGGGATGCATCCGGTCACAGCCCACGGATTCAATCTTGGATTAAATGGTGCATACACACTGGCCAAGGAAATAAAATTGGCAATTTCCAATGGTACCGATATTGGCGCAGCATCGGTTCTTGGTAAATATCAGGCCAAACATCGCGCGGTTGCCCGGCCTTTATATGTTGGCACCAACGCTCTGGTGAAACTGTTTACTGATACCTCGGTACCCGGGCGGATATTGCGCGGCGCCGCGTTGAGGCTGGGAAATATCTTGCCACCAGTAAAAAAGAAAATCGTTCAACAATTGACCGAAATTGATATTTAACACCCGTTTTGCCTTCTTTGTTGCTCAAATACTCAAAAAGCCAGCGCAGCGACACCCGAGGTGCGCAGCACGAGGGCCAAGCCCAAAGGGAGGATGTGATGCGAAAGCATCATAGCCGGACTGCGGGAGCAGCTTTCTCAAAGCATCGCAGGCACAACCTGATCCGGCGGGCGATGGCCGTCAGCAAAAGTCTTGATATTGATGATAACTTTTTCGCCCATATCCAAACGGCCCTCGATGGTGGCGCTGCCCATATGGGGCAGCAACAAAACATTATCCAATCCGCGCAGCCTCGGGTTAATATCATTGCCGTTTTCAAATACATCCAAACCAGCGCCCGCCAGTTCACCGGCGCGCAACATACGGGTCAGGGCGTTTTCGTCGATCACTTCACCGCGTGCAGTATTGACCACAAACGCTGTTGGTTTCATCAGCTTCAGCCGCCGCGCGTTTAGCAAATGAAACGTGCTGGGCGTATGCGGCACGTGGATAGACAGAATATCAATGCGGGCCAGCATTTGATCAAAGCTTTCCCAATAGGTGGCCTCAAGCGCGGCTTCGGTATCTGCGTGCAGGCGGCGGCGATTATGGTAATGCACCTGCAAACCAAATGCGCGGGCGCGGTGCGCAACGGCTTGGCCAATGCGCCCCATGCCCAGAATGCCCAGACGTTTGCCGCCAATACGGTGGCCCATCAAGGCGGTTGGGCTCCAGCCTTCCCACTCGGCTTTTTGCATTTGCAAATTACCCTCTCGCAGGCGGCGAGGTACAGACAGGATCATCGCCATGGTCATGTCTGCGGTATCATCTGTCAGAACACCGGGCGTGTTTGACACCATAATGCCGCGCTGCAATGCGGTTTGCACATCGATATGATCAAAACCTGCACCATAATTGGCAATCAGGCGCAGTTTATCGCCAGCCTGCGCCAACAGCCCCTGATCAATCCGGTCGCCTAATGTGGGCACCAGAACATCGGCGCGCGCAATGGCATCTGCCAATTGTTCACGGCTCATGGGAGTGTCGTTAATGTTAAGCTCCACGTCGAACAGCTCATTCATACGGGTCTCAACCGGTTCGGGCAGGCGACGGGTGACAATAACTTTGAGAGCTTGAGCCGGCATAGATTAAGGTTCCTTTGCACCTGTGAATAAGGTTATCATGACAGGGAAAACCGCGCAGGGAAATCAAAAAACAAAACCACGCGGAAATTTTTGATATGGGCGCGGTGTGATGTACAGATTTTTGAGCATATTCCTAATGGTGGTCGCTATTCCGGCAATGGCACAACAAGGCGATGTCGGCCCGGTTACCGGCCATCCATTGCCACGATATGTTTCGATGAAAGTTACCAAAGCATTTGTGCGCCGTGGCCCCGCGCAAACCCATCGCATTGATTGGGTCTTAAATCATCGCGGTACGCCGCTTCAGGTTACAGCTGAATATGGCAATTGGCTGCGGGTTCTGGATGCAGATGGTGCGGGGGGCTGGGTGCATCGATCATTGCTAAGCGGCGTGCGAAATGTTGTTGTAACCGATGAAACAGCAACCCTGTTTGAACAACCAAACGGTAACAGCCAGCCATTGGCTGAGGCTCAAAAAGGCGTGATTGCGCATCTGGAATCCTGCCAGATTGAATGGTGTTTTGTCAGTGCGGAGGGGTTTGAAGGCTGGGTTCTGAAAATCGCTGTGTGGGGTGTGGACCCAGCGGAGCTGCTGGAATAATGGCACGGCAAAACAAAACTCTGCAAGGTATTGTACTTATATCTGTATCGGTTTTTGTGCTGGCCTTTGCTGATGCTATTTCCAAACAGCTTAGCGCCAACATTTCCATCTGGCAGATTTTCTTCATCCGCTCACTTTTTGCATTGCCAATTCTGGCCTTGGTATTTTGGTTTACCCGTACAAAATTTAAAGTAGTTCACCTGAAATGGGTGGTCTTGCGCAGCATTTTGCTGGTACTGACCTGGATTGCCTATTACGGGTCATTTCCGGTGCTTGACCTAACGATTGCAGCAGTGGCAATTTATACATTCCCCATATTGGTTGCGTTATTTTCCACATTTTTAACCGACGAGCCAACAACCAAACGTCAATGGCTTGGTATTTTTATGGGGTTCATCGGCGTGGTCATTATTTTAAAACCCGGCAGTGAGGCGTTTTCATGGTTTACCATGTTGCCGGTTTTGGCAGCTGGGTTTTTGGCTTTGGCGATGATCCTGACGCGGGTGAAATGCCAGCAGGAATCGCCGCTGATCCTATCGTTTTCACAGCTTTTCGGGTTTCTTGTTGCGGGGGCAGTTGGCATTGTTGTTTTGCAAACAGTACCGTTTTCAACCGAAATTCAAACGCTCTCGCCTTTTGTTTTTGTTGGTTGGCACGCGCTTAATGCCTCTTTTATCTTGCAGCTGGCGTTTACAGCGCTGCTGGTTGTCGGAATTTTTTCCGGCATTGCACGCGCTTATCAAATTGCGCCGCCGTCAATTGTTGCGGTTTTTGATTATGTATATTTGATTTCGGCCACGATCTGGGGTGTGGTGTTTTTTGCAGAAAAGCCCGGAGCGGCCACAGCTTTTGGCATGGCTGTGATCACGCTTGCAGGCATTCTGGTGGCCATGCCAAGCCGAGCCAAAAAATAAGTCCGACGGAAACTGGTTGCTAATGCGTTAGAGTATTAACAACCATTAAGGGATGCAGGAATGGCCACGCTTCAGGAATTCATAAATGCCAACCGGTTTGCATATGGTATGCGCCCCGATGAAACATCGTTTACGGCGGGGATGCTGGCGCAATTTGGTGTTGATCCGGCAGATACGGCACTTGAAATTCCGGATACAGATGCCCGACGCCATTTGCTGTTGGGCATGCGCCAAGCGCGGCGTGAGGATGGGCGGGATTCCGCAAAATACCAACGCTTGCGGGATTCAGCGCGTGCGTTAATCAACGAGGATTTTCGCCATCTATTGCTACGCCCAATGCTTAGCCCGCGCGGGTTTAAAGAACGGATTTTTGCCTTTTGGCTGGATCATTTTTCCGTCTCGCCTAAGCGGGTAGAAGATGCGATTTTACTGGGCGGATATTTTAAAGACGCCATTCGGCCCAACCTGAATGGTACTTTTGCGGATTTGCTAAAAGCGGTTGTGACCCACCCGTCAATGCTGATGTTTCTGGATCAAAACGTCTCGGTCGGGCCAAATTCACGGCTGGGGCAACGGCGCGATAGAGGGCTAAATGAAAACCTAGCACGCGAGGTTTTAGAGCTGCATACATTGGGTGTTAATGCTGGATATTCGCAAGAGGACGTACAGCAATTCGCGGAGCTGTTAACCGGCCTGACTGTCACCGAAAAAGGTACAGAATTCATTGATAACATTGCTGAACCGGGGCCGGAGACCATTTTGGGCCAGACATATGGCGCGGGGCGTGCAAGCCTTGAAAACATCTTTGAGTTTTTGGAAGATCTGGCTGTGCATCCCGCAACAGCGCAGCATCTGGCGCAGAAATTTGCGGTGCATTTTATCGGGCCGGAACCGGATGCAGATTACGTAAATGCCATGGCGCAGGCCTATTTGGCCAGCGGTGGGCAGTTGTCGGCGCTGTACCGTGTTTTGCTTGAACATCCCGTAGCGCAGACACCCTTGGGGCAGAAATCCCGCACGCCATTTGAATATATGGTTTGCTGTTTACGCGCCGTTGGCACCCCTGCGGAAACGATTTTGGATTTAGAGCCGCGCGCCTTGCGTCAGGCGTTTTTCATCCCGCTAACGGGAATGGGGCAGTCGCCTTTTGCACCACCCGGGCCTGATGGCTGGGATGAAGCCTTGGGCGCATGGATCACCCCGCCAACCCTTGCGGCGCGTATCAACTGGGCCGGCGAATTGGCGCAGAATAGCGCCACCCATCTGGACCCGCGCCGATTGCTGGAGCAGGTGTTGGGGCCGCTGGCGCCTGATGATCTCAGCTTTGCGGTGGCCGCCGCTGAAACCAAATGGGAGGGCGTTGCCTTGATGCTGATCTCCCCCACATTTATACGCCGATAGGAGGCAGATATGTCTATTTCAAGAAGAAAATTCATCAGTCAATCTGTGGCGCTCGGGTGTTCTGCGGCGGCCTCTCCGCTGCTAACGCCGGTAACATTTGCCGCCACGCCCGGCGAAAACCGCCTAGTGGTGATTATCCTGCGCGGGGCCATGGATGGGCTGGATGTGGTGCAGCCATATGGCGATTCAAATCTGGCACAATGGCGGCCGAGCCTGATCGCGGGCGAAGCAGCGGGGAGTTCGGACCTTGACGGGTTTTTTGCGTTGCATTCCGGTTTGGCAGATTTAATGCCGCTTTGGCGGGCGGGGGAACTATCATTTGCCCATGCGGTATCGACGCCGTACCGCGATAAACGCAGCCATTTTGACGGGCAGGATTTTTTGGAAAATGGCGGTGAAAATTCGGATGCCAGCCTGACCCCGGGGGGGGATGGCTGGTTAAACCGGCTGTTATCCTTGATGCCCAATACCCATGTCGAAACCGCATTTGCGGTGGGCCGCGAACGGTTATTGTTATTGGAGGGCCAGCAGGAGCATTCAATCTGGAGCCCGGAATCCGCGTTGAACCTTTCGCCTCAAGCCGAATTATTACTGAACCATATTTACGCCAATGATCCGTTATTCAGCGAATCTGCGCAGATGGCGATGGATTTATCCAAGACAAATGATGCAATGGGAATGGCCGGCGGGCGGAGTGGGCCAACCAGAGCCTTAGCGCAATTTGCTGCTGATAAATTGAACGCAGAATCGCGGATTGCCGCATTCTCAATTGGCGGCTGGGATACGCATAGAAACCAAACCCGCAGTTTGGGTAATGCATTGGGGCAATTATCCGAGGCGATTTTGACCTTGAAATCCCAGCTTGCCGGCAACTGGCGACGCACGACCGTTATGGCAATTACCGAGTTTGGCCGCACGGTTGCCGAGAACGGCTCCCAAGGAACAGATCACGGCACGGGCGGGGCGATGCTGATGGCTGGCGGTGCGCTGAATGGCGGCAAAGTCATGACCAATTGGCCAGGCCTGGATGAATTTGATTTGTATCAAAACCGAGACCTGCAACCCACCAGCGACGTGCGCCGTTATGCGGGTTGGGTTTTGCGCGATATGTTTGGCATGCCGCTGTCGGACCTCGGAAATATCGTTTTCCCCGGGGTGGATTTTGGCGAGTCTCCGAATATTATTGCGGGGTGAGGGTGGAATGCGTCGATCATGGCGCATTCCTTCATTCTAGGCCACGGCAAACCCGAGATTTTTGGGGGTCGATAAAAATTGCCCGGGCATTTCAGTGATTGAAACTGTATTTTCCACACTTTCCAACTTGAATTCTTTAGCCCAGATTTTCCCACGATTATTCAGGATAAATCCGTAATGAAGGGCGTGGCTGTTTTCAGGAATATCGATAATGATGGATCGTTCAACCCAATCATTTGTACCAACCAGCGCACCGTTTTCTTTGCGATTCATCATATTGTCAAAGCGCAAAACATTGCCGTTTTTGTCATCAACCCTAAACCAGAGCGCGCCGGAATCTGCATTTTTTGTTGCCAAAAACGCGCTAAGACGCAGGCGTTTGCCAACGTATTTTTTCGCCTGAACGGTTTGCATAAATGCTGCAAATTCAGCAGAATTCATGTCTTTGATATCTTTCCGGCTGGCCAGCATTGCCGCGCCGCTACGGGCTGGATCAAGGCCAAAACGGTAATAGAGATCGTTGGTATTGCTGGTGATTGACCAGTCCTTGGGCAGTAGTAACATGTCATCAATTGATGTCGCTGCCAAGGTATTCCAGTCGCGATAACCTAGTTGATGCGCGACTATTTCAAGACAATTACCATGGCTGAGCTTTGTGCCTTGTGACGCCATTTCACTGCGTAATGCTTTGGCCATGGATTTGGGTTCTGCAAGAATTTGCATGATGTAACCTTTCTGATTAGCGACGATAAATCATCAGGCCTCGCGTTGCTGACCTGTCGCACTAATAAGGAAGGTCGTGATATTTGAACACTTTCACCATCCCGATAACGGGGCGAGGGGCGGGCTGTGTGGCCTGCTCATAGGGTATAGAAATTTCTTGAGAGGTCAAGGGAGGCTCCCGCAGTTCAGCGCCGGAATTGCTTTGCAATTCGGCGCTTCCCTTTGGGCTTGGCCCTCGCGCTTCGCGCATCGGGTGTCGCTGCGCTGGCTTTTGAGTATTTTTGAAACAAAGAAGGCGGGCCGGAATTTCCGACACGCCCGAAATTATTTAACGTTCATCTTTGGATGGCCAAGCCGCCCACGGAAACGGTTTTACCTCGGATTCAACGGTTTGAAAACGTGCTACTTCGCGGAACCATTTGCCAAGTGAACGGCCAAAATCGGTTAGGCCATCGTTTTTTTCACCTTTGAAAAGGAGCCAGAAAAACTGGATAATGGCGATTACGGCCAAAACGGTTACAGCTAAGTTAAGCAATAGTAAAAAGAAGAACATAAACAGGCCGCGCATCCACACGCCTTTTTTGCGATCTGATTCTTGGTTGTGGTCAATAGTTTCCATTTGGCTCTCCTGTCCTGATGGTATGTTTGTGGCATAAACATAAGGCTGTTAAAGTGGGAATCAAGAGGGGTGCGGGGGGTTTTATAAAACACCGAGATTCGCAAGATGAGATTGTAATTCAATCGGGAGTTCTTCTGCGCCCTCCGTGAACGGGCTGGTGTCTCGCGGTGCGTCATCCGCCACCAAATAGCGCCAGCCTTGAAACGGGCGGCGGGGTTGTGGCACGGTTTGCATCAATTGAGAATCGAGCACGATGCCACAGCGGCGAATGCCGTCTTCGCCTATTACTTCGTCCAGCCCGATGATTTTTTGATGGGCCAGCACGTTACCTTTGATGACCCAATAAATTGAGCCACCTTGCAAGAGTTCCGCAGCGCGGCGAGGCCACATGCGGGTGACATGGCGCAGATTTTGACCTGTTTTGGCCATATGCTGCGCTTGCCATTCGGCTTTGCTTGCCACGCTTTCGGACCCGACGCTGAGTTTTACCAGATGTAATTTTGCCATTTCGCCCCCGTTAACCTGTTTAACAGACCAGCGGGATTCGTCACGCGGTTTCTGTTTTGTTCTTGAAAAAATACCCTTTTTGCTGTAGCTTGGGTACCTATCCTTTTTTTGCGAGAATCGATTATGAACAAAACTGCCGCCATATCGGCCAGAAAATGGCAAGAGATTTCCGTTGATGTTTTGCGCGAAAAATATGCCAAAGGCGAGGAGCAGAAACTGGATGCCGACGCGATGGTTAGTGCTATTCGGCTGCGTGTGGCACGGGCATTGGCGGCGGTTGAGCCAGAACCTGCAGCCTATGGAACTGTGTTTTTGGCGGCGCAAGAAAGCGGGTTTATTCCCGGTGGCCGGGTTAATTCTGCGGCGGGGGCCGGGATCAAAAATGTGACCTTGATCAATTGTTTTGTACAGCCTGTGGGGGACAGTGTTTCGGGAACTGTGGGCGGTAAGGTCGGGATTTATCACGCTTTGCGACAGGCTGCTGAAACCATGCGACGGGGCGGTGGGGTTGGCTATGATTTTTCGAGCATTCGGCCACGCGGCGCACGGGTTGCGGGGACAAATTCGTCAGCCTCGGGGCCAGTTTCATATATGCATGTGTTTAACCAAAGCTGCGCCACGGTGGAATCCGCCGGCGCGCGGCGCGGTGCGCAGATGGGGGTTTTGCGGATTGACCATCCGGATATCGAGGAATTTATCTCTGCCA
>CAZCDC010000041.1:0-18706 GCA_964497195.1 uncultured Rhodobacterales bacterium
GCGGCAGAGAACCATTTGCCTTGTGTTTATCTGGTGGATAGCGGCGGGGCGAACCTGCCTAATCAGGATGAGGTTTTTCCCGATCGCGATCATTTTGGGCGGATATTTTATAATCAGGCGCGCATGTCAGCGGCGGGCATTGCGCAGATTGCGGTTGTCATGGGGTCTTGCACGGCGGGGGGGGCTTATGTTCCGGCGATGTCGGATGTGTCTATTATTGTCAAAGAACAGGGCACTATTTTTCTGGCAGGGCCGCCCTTGGTAAAGGCTGCAACCGGCGAGGTTGTAACGGCAGAGGATTTGGGTGGCGGGGATGTGCATACAAGGCTTTCCGGCGTGGCGGATTATTTGGCGAATGATGATGCCCATGCTTTGGAGCTGGCGCGGGGGGCTGTTGGCGCGCTCAACCGACCTAAGCAGGCCGGCATCACACGCCAACGGCCGGTGCCGCCAGCCGTTGATCCAGATGAAATGTTGGGTGTTATACCGGCCGATCCGAAGGTGCCTTTTGATATTCGCGAGGTGATTGCGCGGGTTGTGGACGGGTCGGAATTTGATGAATTCAAAGCGCGATTTGGCACGACGTTAATCTGTGGGTTTGCCCATATTGAGGGTATTCCGGTAGGGATTATTGCCAATAACGGGGTGTTGTTTAGCGAGAGTTCGGTGAAGGGCGCGCATTTTGTCGAGCTGTGTTGCCAGCGCAAAATCCCGTTGGTTTTCTTGCAAAATATCACCGGATTTATGGTGGGTCAGAAATACGAGGGCGAGGGGATCGCGCGGCATGGGGCCAAGCTGGTGACGGCGGTTGCCTGTGCGAGCGTGCCCAAGGTGACCATTTTGGTTGGCGGGTCTTTTGGCGCTGGGAATTATGGCATGTCGGGGCGGGCCTATTCGCCGCGCTTTCTTTGGACATGGCCAAATTCGCGTATATCTGTGATGGGTGGCGAACAGGCGGCCGGGGTTTTGGCCACGGTAAAACGGGACGGGATTGAACGCGATGGCGGCGAGTGGAGCGCGGCGGATGAAGCGGCATTCAAACAGCCAACCATTGATATGTTCGAGGAGCAATCGCATTCTTTATACGCCACCGCGCGGCTTTGGGATGACGGGATTATTGACCCGCGCAAAACGCGGCAGATTTTGGCTTTGTCGCTGGAAATTGCCTTGAATGCGCCAATTGAGGAGACACGTTTTGGCGTGTTTCGGATGTGATGTTTAGAAAAATCTTAATCGCAAATCGCGGCGAAATCGCCTGTCGGATTATCGAAACCGCGCGCCGTATGGGTGTGGCTACGGTGGCAGTTTATTCGGATGTGGATGTTGGTGCCAAACATGTTGCCATGGCTAACGAGGCCGTGCGCATCGGGCCTGCGCCAGTGGCTAAAAGCTATTTGCTGGGGGATGTGATTATTGCGGCAGCACTTGATTGCGGGGCCGAGGCTATTCATCCGGGCTATGGGTTTTTGTCGGAAAATCCTGATTTTGTTGAGGCTGTGGAGGCCGCTGGGCTGGTATTTATCGGGCCATCTGCGGATGCGATCAGGGCGATGGGCCTGAAAGATGCCGCCAAAAAATTGATGGAAAAAGCCAATGTTCCGGTGGTTCCGGGCTATCATGGCGAAAATCAGGATGCGGATTTTTTGGCCATGCAGGCTGAGAAAATTGGCTATCCGGTGCTGATAAAGGCCGTGGCTGGGGGCGGTGGCAAAGGGATGCGCCGCGTTGACCATCACGCTGATTTTGCAGATGCTTTGCACGCGGCGCGCCGTGAGGGCAGCGCCAGTTTTGGCAATTCGGATGTGTTGGTGGAAAAATATGTAACCGCGCCGCGCCATATAGAAGTGCAGATTTTTGGCGATAATCACGGCAATGTTGTGCATTTATTTGAGCGCGATTGCTCATTGCAGCGGCGCCATCAAAAGGTGATCGAGGAAGCCCCGGCGCCGGGCATGACAGCGGAAATGCGCGCCGCAATGACCAGCGCGGCGGTTAAGGCCGCGCAATCCATCGGCTATTCGGGTGCGGGAACGGTTGAATTTATTGTTGATGGTTCAGACGGGCTGCGGCCGGATGCCTTTTGGTTTATGGAAATGAATACCCGTTTGCAGGTCGAACATCCGGTGACCGAGGCCATTACCGGCCTTGATCTGGTGGAATGGCAATTAAGGGTGGCAAGTGGTCAGCCCCTGCCGCTGGCGCAGGATGATATTGCCTTGAATGGCCATGCTTTTGAGGCGCGTATTTACGCCGAGGATGTTCCGGCAGGGTTTTTGCCAAGCACCGGAACGCTGGAGCGGCTGCGGTTTCCAAACGGGGTTCGGGTCGATAGCGGTGTGCGGCAAGGCGATGAAATTTCGCCTTGGTATGACCCGATGATTGCCAAGCTGACCAGCCACGCAGCCACGCGCAAAATCGCTTTGGCTGAGATGCGGGTGGCGTTGGAGCAATTGGATATTACCGGAACCATTACCAATACCACGTTTCTGGCGGCTTTGTGTCGGCATAAAGGTTTTGGGGATGAGCAGGTTGATACAGGGCTGATTGTGCGAGATTTGGCGGGGCTGATTGCGGTGCCAGAGGCGCCTTTTCTGGCAGAGGCTTTGGCGGCGATTGTGGCTTTGGGCCTGCCCAATGATAACATCCATTCGGGGTTTAGCATCTGGGGAGCATTGGTGCGCATTGTGGTGCTTGATGATGTTGAATATCGGGTGGCTACGCTTGGTGAAAACAGGTTTACTGTGTGTTGTGATGATAGCACCATCGCGGTTGATATTCTGGCAATTGACGGGCCGGATTGGCGGTTTTTGGTGGCTGGCAAGATGCAATCGGCAATGGTTTGGCGCTCAAATGATATGGCCTTTGCGCGGCTCGGATTGACCGGTGTTGCGTTTAGCATTCAGGATCCGATGCAGGAAGCGGGGGGTGCGCAAGCGGGTGGTGATGTGGTTTTGGCGCCGATGCCGGGGTTGGTTCAGAGGGTTATGATCTCGGTGGGGGATGTTGTAAAACAAGGCGATCCGCTGATGGTATTGGAAGCGATGAAAATGGAACATACGCTGAGCGCCCCGCGTGACGGGGTGGTCGAGCTGGTTTTGGCGGTGCAAGGCGCGCAGGTGGATGCGGGCGCATTGCTGTTGCGCTTAAAGCAAGAAGAAACATGATCAGGCTGCATCATGTGCCTGAAAGCAGGTCTATGCGGGTGTTGTGGATGCTGCATGAACTGGGGCTGGAATTTGAGGTTAAAACCTATCGGTTTGACAGGTCTTTGCGTGATCCTGCCTATTTGGCTGTGCATCCGGCGGGGCGGGTTCCGGCGCTGGAAATTGACGGAATTGTGCTGTTTGAAAGTGGCGCGGCGCTGGAATATCTGGCGGCGCGGCAAGGGCTGTTTGGCCGTGTTCAGGGCGACAGGGATTTTGCTGATTGGCTAAACTGGCTGCATTTTGCCGAGACGATCTCGCAACATGCGGCGGCTTTGACACAACAACATGTGGTGATTTATCCGGCTGAAAAAAGATCCGCACTGGTGACAAAGCTGGAGGCCATGCGGCTCGGGAAATTATATCAGGCTTTGGAAAACCAATTGGAGAAACGCGAGTATTTGTTGGGGGAATTCAGCGGTGCGGATGTTGCGGTTGGTCAGGCGCTTTATATGGCGCAACACTTTGCCAAACTAGGGCCGTTTGAGCGTTTATCCAGCTATATGGAACGGCTGTCTAGGCGGGTGGCATTTCAAAAATCACTGCCAAAAGCAGATGAGCCGATGCTGTATTCTGCCTCGTTTTACGAGGTATTGGATGGGTGACTTTGTCCAGATATTTGAGATGGGCCCGCGGGATGGATTGCAAAATGAAACACGGATAATTCCGCTGGCAGACAAAATTACCTTGGTGAATATGCTGTCTGATTGCGGGTTCCAAAAAATCGAGACCGCCAGTTTTGTTAGCCCGAAATGGGTGCCGCAAATGGCGGATTCTGGTGCGGTAATGCAGGGTATTACGCGCCATCAAGCAGTGGTTTATTCGGCATTAACCCCAAATCTTCGCGGGTTTGAGGCTGCTGTTCAGGCGCGTGCAGACGAGGTTGCTGTGTTTTTGTCAGCTTCGGAAGGGTTCTCGCAAGCCAATATAAATTGTTCGATTGCTGAGAGTATCAAGCGGTTTTCGCCAATTCTAGCCGCAGCAAAAAATAGTTTGATCCCGGTGCGAGGCTATATTTCTTGCGTCACCGATTGCCCGTTTGACGGGCCTACATCCGCAGGAAAAGTCGCGGAACTGGCTGAAATTCTAATGGAGATGGGCTGTTACGGTGTGTCACTTGGCGATACTATCGGCGCAGCAACGCCGGAAGCCGTGCAAGAAATGTTGGCGCAAGTTATAATGCGCGTCCCGGCAAGCAATTTGGCGGGCCATTTTCATGATACTAACGGGCGCGCGCTGGAAAATATTTCCGTCAGTCTTGATGCGGGAGTCCGGATATTTGATGCCGCAATCGCGGGGCTTGGGGGCTGTCCTTATGCGCCCGGAGCTAAGGGAAATGTTGATACTTTAAAGGTGGAAAACCTGTTGATAGAACGAGGCTTTCAAACTGGGCTAGATATCAAAAAATTGACCAAGGCTGCTGAATTTGCACAAGCATTACGGGGGAAATGATGGATACAATTTTAATTGAAACCAATGCCGATGGGGTGGCAACGCTGACCCTTAACCGGCCCGACAAGCACAATTCATTATCGGCAGTTATGATTGCAGAACTGACGCAAGCGGCGTCTGATCTGGGCACGGACCGGAATGTTCGGGCGGTGATCCTAACGGGCGCTGGCAAAAGTTTCTGCGCTGGCGGTGATCTGGACTGGATGCGTGCGCAAATGGCTGCGGATCGCGCGGCGCGAATGCGAGAGGCGCGCAAACTGGCGGAGATGTTACAAGCGCTAAACACAATACCAAAGCCGCTCATTGGAAAAATAAACGGGCAGGCATTTGGCGGTGGTGTTGGATTAATAGCGGTTTGTGATGTGGCACTTGCGGATGAAAATGCACGTTTTGGCCTGACGGAAACGCGGCTGGGGCTGATCCCTGCCACGATTTCGCCTTATGTTGTGGCGCGCATGGGCGAGCGGTTCGCGCGGCGGGTTATGATGTCTGGGCGCAAATTTGGCACAGCTGAGGCCAAGGATATGGGGCTTATATCGAGACCTGTGATGGCGGAATATCTGGAAAAAGCAGTTGCGGTTGAAGTTCTACCATATCTGAGCGCGGCACCCCAAGCGGTGGCGCGGACCAAGGCGTTGGTGCGGCAGTTGGGGCCGGTGATTGACGATACGGTGATTGATATGACGATCGAAATGCTGGCCGATACTTGGGAAGGGGCAGAGGCCGCCGAGGGGATATCGGCGTTTTTTGAGAAGCGGACGGCGGAGTGGTAGGTAGGGCTGATGGGCAGAACCCCGCCCTACGATTTGTCTCGGTTCAGGGCGTGGTTGGCGCAATCCGGATCTATGCTGCACACTGCATTGAACTGGGTTAGGTGGACTTTGCCGCTCAGGTCTTGCAGGAAATGGCTGCATTTCAGACGGTCCATTACCGGGCCTTTGACCTCGGATAAATGCAGCATCACACCGGCGTCTTTTAGGCGACAGTTCACGGCCTCTAGGCTTTCCAATGCTGATGCGTCGATGAAATTCACAGCCGGGCAGACCAGGATTACGTGTTCAATGTTTTTGTCGTTGGCGACCATGTTATTGATGGTGCCTTCAAGGAATTTGGCGTTGGGGAAATACAGGCTTTCGTCGATGCGGATGGAATGGATTGTCGGGCTGGTTGTGACCTCGTGGCGTTTTATATTACGAAAATGTTCGGTGCCCTGGATTTGGCCGACAACTGCGAAATGCGGTTGGGAGGTGCGGTAAAGGTGCAGGAATATTGACAGGCTAACGCCGACGGTGATGCCGATTTCCACACCAAAACCCAGTGTTACGAGGATGGTTCCGGCCATCGCGGCAAAATCGGTTTTGGCGTAAATCCAGGTGCGTTTGATGGCGGCAAAGTCGACCAGACTGAGGACGGCAACGATGATGGTGGCCGCCAGTGTGGCCTTCGGAAGATAATGAAGTAGTGGTGTCAGAAACACGGTCGCCATGGCAATGCCGATGGCAGTGAACGCCCCTGCGGCAGGGGTCTGCGCGCCTGCGTCAAAGTTCACAACTGAGCGGGAAAAGCCGCCAGTAACCGGAAAACCACCAGAAAAGGCGGAGCCAACATTGGCGGCACCAAGCGCGATAAGTTCTTGATCAGGATCAATCCTCTGGCGGCGTTTTGCTGCCAATGTTGATGCGACCGAAATAGTTTCGACATAGCCAATGATGGAGATCAACAGGGCGGGCGTGGCGACTTGCATCCACAGGTTCAGATCGAGCGGTGGTGCGGCGGGGGTTGGCAACCCGCGCGGGATTTCACCAATGATCCGAACGCCTTCAACATCCAGCGCAAACATCCACACCGCCAGCGTGGTAACAACAACCGCAGCAACAGGGCCGGTTTTAGCAAGAATATCCGTGAGCTTGGGCTTGTGCACAAACTTGGCAATGGTTTGTTTGAGGTATTTCCGGCTCCAGAATAAAAACGCTGTGGCTGAAACGCCGATAATTAGGGTGGGAATGTCGATTTGGTCAAAATGCTCAATCAGCGACAGGGTTAGCTCATACAAATTGTGGCCTTTGGCATCGACGCCAAAGATATGTTTAAGCTGGCTGGCTGCGATAATGATGCCTGACGCTGTGATAAAACCCGAGATCACCGGATGCGAAAGAAAATTCGCTAGAAAACCGAGGCGCAGGAAGCCCATCACCAGCAGCATCAATCCCGAAATCAGGGCCAGCGCTACAGCAGCCGCGTAATATTCGGGGGTGCCCTGCGAGGCCAGCTCCCCCACGGCGGCGGCGGTCATCAGCGAGACCACGGCCACCGGGCCAACGGATAGCGCGCGGCTTGTGCCAAAGATGCTATAAATCAGTAACGGCGCTATTGAGGCGTAAAGCCCGACCTCGGCTGGCAATCCGGCTAGTAATGCATACGCCAATGATTGCGGGATCAGCATGATGGTAACGATAATCGCTGCCATCAAATCTTGGGAAAGGCTATCGCGGTTATAGGTTTTGGACCATTCGAGAATAGGGAAATAACGTCTGAGCATGGCTTAACCGGTTTTCAAAAGGAAAAGGGGCTGGACGCCCCTTTGTTACGTTTTTATTACCATTATTGGTGGCTATTGAATTGGCGTGTTACTGCTGCGCCATTTTCCAGAGCATTGAACAGCGGTTGCCAGAGCCGCAATAGGCCAAAACTTTGCCATTTTCAGGGCCAATAGCAGCGCGAAATTTATCCATCGTGCCAGAGGCCATGCCGTTACGGGCCATTGGTACATGAAAAAATTTCAAGCCTGCTTTTTTGGTGGCGCGTTCAATCTGGCTTGCACTTGGCTGGCCGTTTTCCTCGTTGTCGGGGCGATTGCACATGATGGTGTCAAAGCCAAACGCCTTCGCGTCTGCGATATCCGCCACAGTGATTTGCGCGGATACCATATAGTTTTCATTAATCTGGCTGACACGCATATTGCCGATTTCCGTTTTTATTCTGCGTTTGAACCAGTTAAAGAACATTGATCGGCACCTTGATATAGACCAGCCCGTTATCTTCTGCTTCGGGCAAATTACCGGCACGCATGTTAACCTGGAGAGACGGCACAATTAGCTTTGGCATGTCAAGCTGCGCATCACGTTCGGTGCGCATTTTGATAAACTCAACAGCGTCTTTGCCATCGCCAACATGGACGTTATAGGCTTTTTGCTTGGCGACACTGGTTTCCCATGCGTATTCATCGCGGCCCGGTGCTTTGTAATCATGGCCGACAAAAATACGGGTATCGTCGGGCAACGACAGGATTTTTTGGATGGAATTATAAAGCATTTCGGCAGAACCGCCGGGGAAATCACAGCGTGCTGTGCCAAAATCCGGCATAAACATTGTATCACCCACGAAGGCGCAATTACCAGCTACATAAGTCATGCAAGCCGGTGTGTGGCCGGGGGTGTGCATCACATTGACACTCATTTCACCAACTTCAAAACTGTCGCCCTCAACAAAAAGTTTGTCAAACTGGGAGCCATCGCGTTGAAATTCGGTGCCCTCGTTGAAGATTTTTCCAAAGGTATCCTGAACGGTTGAGATTTCAGCGCCGATGCCAATTTTGCCGCCGATTTTTTCCTGAATATAGGGCGCGGCTGATAAATGGTCCGCATGAACGTGGCTTTCCAATAGCCAAACCGGCTCCAGGTTATTCTTTTGCACAAACGCAATGATTTCATCCGCCGATTTAGTATCGGTGCGGCCCGATGCGTAATCAAAATCAAGCACTGTATCAATAATCGCGCATTTATTGCTGTTCGGGTCTTTGAAAATATAGCTGACCGTGTTGGTTGCATTGTCAAAAAACGGGGTTACTTCGGGCTTCATGGTGATCTCCTGAATGTTGGGTTAGCTTCTATATAGGGCAGAAAAAACATATTGCAAGTTTTGAATGTGAATTATTTCAATAACCGCGCGAGGAGGTCGCTTTGTGCCTCTAAACCCTCGATAACGGTGAAATGGTTATGGTTTTGTGCCTCAACGGCGCTGGTTTCAATTCCGCAGCTTGTCCAGATATTGGCCAATAGCTGGTTTTGGCGGCGAAACTCTGGGCGCTCATTTGCACCAACCCAGCAGGTCAGCCGGATATTGTCGCGCGGGGTTTTGAACACAGGGCTTTCTTCAATCGCGGTATCGCAGGTTAGGCCAAAATCATCATTCATGGTGGTATTGATCAAAGGGCGCAAATCATGCACGCCGCTGATTGAAACAATATTGCCAAGCCGCTCAGCGCAATTCAGCGCCACATCTTTGCACCCCATGCGGCTAACCAAATGCCCGCCTGCGGAATGGCCGGTTAGATGAATTGGGCCGTTAATCATGTTCGCAACCGTATCAATCGCCGTGGCAATTTGAGTGGTGATGTTGGCGATATTGGTTTCGGGGCACAAAATATATCCCGGAATTGCCACCGCCCAGCCCTGTTCCAACGGTCCGCGCGCCAGATGAGACCACAGCGGACGGTCCATGCTGCGCCAATATCCGCCATGCACAAATACCACTAATCCCTTTGGGTTTTCAGGTTGGAAAAGATCAATTATTTGGCGGGGATGATTGCCGTATTTAATTTGTTTTGGCGGGTGCTGAACGCAAAAAGCGGCGGCTTTGGCCTTCCATTTGGGCACAAATGTTTCCGCATCGGGGATGTATGCACCATTTTCGTATGCGTCGGTCCAGTCGGTAATCATTGCACCCCCTTTAGGATTTCCATTGTTTTTGAAACAGGCTATCAAATAGCAAAGCATTAGCAAAGGAATAGCCATGAACTGCGTATTTATTCAACTAAGATGTGAGCCGGGCAAAACATATGACGTGGCGGGGGCGGTTTATGACCGCGAGATTGTGTCGGAAATGTATTCCACCAGTGGAGATTTTGATTTGTTGATCAAGCTGTATGTGCCTGATAGCGAAGACGTAGGCAAATTTATCAATGACAATTTGCTGGATATTGCGGGCATCCAGCGGTCTTTGACAACCCTGACCTTTAAAGCGTTTTAAGGGAGGGTGGGTGCTTGCCCCCACCCTCATGATCGCGCGGTTTTCTCCGGAATCAAGCCTTTGGGGCTGAAGCGCAGCACCAGCAACAATATAACCCCCATCAGGAACAGGCGCAAATGGGCGGCTGAATCGATCAGATGTGCGCGCAAGCCGCTATCTTCGGCCATGCCGGCGGTTACAAATTGCATCAGGGCAGGGCCGCCGCGTTCGGCTTCGATCCAGACAAACCAGATTAAAAAACCACCCAGAACCGACCCCCAGTTATTGCCCGACCCGCCGACAATCACCATCACCCAGATCAAAAACGTAAAGCGCAGCGGATTATAGGTGCCGGGCGTGAATTGCAGATCAAGCGTGATTAGCATGGCGCCCGCAATGCCCACCACGGCGGAACCAATAACAAAGGTTTGCAAATGGCGTTTGGTAACGTCTTTGCCCATGGCCTCGGCCGCATCGCGATTATCGCGGATGGCGCGCATCATGCGGCCCCACGGCGAATTCAGGGCTTTTTCCGACAGGATCATGATAAACACCAGCACCGCGCCAAACATCAAAGCGATACCGATTTTTACAAATATACCCGAAAACGCCACCGGATCAGCGCCGATGCGTTCCGACAGATTCAAAAACCACTCCGAGGTTTGCAGATCAATCGCGCGGGGCATCGGGCCATCAAGGCCGCTGATGTTTTTAACGCCGCGCACCAGCCATTCTTCGTTTTTCAGCACCGCAATGATGATTTCCGATATGCCCAGCGTGGCAATCGCCAGATAATCTGATCGAAGCCCAAGCGCGATTTTACCAACCAGCCATGCCGCAGCGCCTGCAAACAGGCCGCCAATCGCCCAGCTAAAGACAATCGGCAAATTGGCACCGCCCAGATATCCGGTCAGGGCAGGGTCTATGGATTCAATCGCATCTGTCGCGGGGTCAAAGAAATAGCGGATCATGAAATAGCCGACGATTACCGTGATAAAGGTCGCAAAGCTGCGTATCCTGCCGGTCAGTTTTTTACGAAGGAAAATAACCGCCCCGACCACGCCGATCAGCATCAGCAATGCCATGGCCATGCCCGCGCCACCTGCGGCCCATGCCTCGGCCACCGGTTCGGTGCGGGTTAAGACCGCCGCTAGCCCGCCAAGGGCGGCAAAGCCCATGATGCCCACATTAAATATGCCCGCATAACCCCATTGGATATTTACGCCAAGCGCCATAATGGCGGAAATAATGCTTAGATTAAGGATGGTTAGCGAAAAGGCCCAGCTTTGAAATTGGCCCGCCAAAATAAGCGCCAGCGCCATTGCGCCAAATAACAGGAAATTCCTCATAATACTTTCCCCTTGAAAATACCCGTCGGTCGCCAGAGCAACACCAGCACCAGAATAACAAAGCTGACCGCGAATTTGTAATCGGTGGATAATAATTGCACCAATCCGTCCGGTGCCCAGCCATCCGGCCCAAGGTAGGCGAGGAATTTTCTATAGGCATAGGTGATGGTGACCTCGGAAAACGCAATCACAAACCCGCCCGCAATCGCCCCGAGCGGATTGCCAATGCCCCCGACAATCGCGGCAGCAAATATCGGCAGCAACAACTGAAAATAGACAAACGGTTTGAAGGATTTATCCAAGCCGTAAAGCGTGCCGGCAATGGCGGCCAATGCGGCGGCGATGATCCATGCCACCATGACCACTTTGTCGGGGTTAATGCCGGATAAAAGCGCGAGGTCTTCATTGTCGGAATAGGCGCGCATGGCCTTGCCGGTGCGGGATTTTTGCAAAAACCAGAACAGCGCTGCCACCACCATAATGGTGACAACCACGGTAATGACTTGCGTTGTGCGAATGGCCAGCCCCTCGGCCAGACCGGTCATTTCCTTGAATTCTTTGGCTCTTATTACAAAGCGCTCACCATCAGCAAACCGCTGGTCACCGGGGCCGATAATCAGACGCACAATACCGTTGGTAACAAACATTACCCCCACGGATGCCATCATCAGAATAATATTGGCGGATTTCTTTTTGCGATAAAACCGATAAATCAGACGGTCGGTGCCGAGCGCATAAAGAATGGTGAGGAAAATACCAAAAGGTAACGCCAGCAAAGCGGTAGGCAAGGGGCCAAAAGAAATGCCCATATTCTGGAACCACCAGGTTATCAGAATGGTGCACATGGTGCCAAAAGCCATGGTATCGCCATGGGCAAAATTGGCAAAGCGCAGGATGGAAAAAATTAGCGTAACACCAAGCGCGCCCAATGCCAGTTGGCTGCCATAGGCAAGGCCGGGCACAAAAACGAAGTTGGCAAACAGGACGATGGCGTTTAGGATGTCGGTCATGCCTCAGCCCCCCAAAAATGATTTGCGGACTTCGGGGTTGGCCAATAAGGCTGCCCCTGTGTCGGTAAAGCGGTTGCGGCCCTGCACCAGAACATAGCCTTTATCGGCGATATTCAAGGCTTGGCGGGCGTTTTGTTCAACCATCAAAATGGCAATGCCGGTTTTGGCGACCTCGATGATGCGGTCAAATAATTCATCCATCACAATCGGCGACACCCCTGCGGTAGGTTCGTCCAGCATCAAAACTTTTGGGTTGGTCATC
The DNA here is from genome assembly GCA_964497195.1 of uncultured Rhodobacterales bacterium. Taxonomy (GTDB): domain Bacteria; phylum Pseudomonadota; class Alphaproteobacteria; order Rhodobacterales; family Rhodobacteraceae; genus UBA3077. Next base: position 12,284 of record CAZCDC010000041.1, read on the forward strand.
AAGGCCCGCCCCACGGCGACTTGCTGGCGTTGCCCCCCCGAAAGCTCTCCGGCGGGTTGTTTGCGTTTTTCTTTCAGAATTGGAAACAGATCAAATACCTGTTCCATCGTGTCGGAAAAATCTTCCAGCCGGATATAAGCGCCCATCTCTAAATTTTCCTGCACGGTCATGGAGGTAAAAACATTGTTGTTTTGCGGCACAAACCCCATGCCAGCCTTAACACGGTCTTGGGGTGACATTTTGGTAATGTCCTGCCCGTCCAGCCGCACTTGGCCTTTGTGAATATCCAGCATCCCGAACACGGCTTTCATGGCGGTGGATTTCCCGGCGCCATTTGGCCCGACAATCACCGCGATTTCGCCTTTTTCCACAGCAATGGTGCAATCATGCAGAATATCTGCGCCGCCATAGCCGCCGGTCATGTTCTCACCGATAAGATAGCTCATGCGTTGACCCCCGGCTTGTTTTTCAGCCCCGTGCCCAAATAGGCCTCGATCACTTGTTCGTTGGCTTTTACTTCTTCAATCGTGCCTTGGGTCAGCACCTTGCCCTCAGCCATACAAATCACCGGATCACATAAGCGGCTGATGAAATCCATATCGTGTTCGATCATGCAAAATGTATAGCCGCGTTCCTGATTCAGGCGCAAAATCGCGTCGCCAACGGTGTTGAGCAACGTGCGGTTTACCCCCGCGCCGACCTCGTCCAGAAATACAATTTTAGCGTCTACCATCATGGTGCGGCCCAGTTCCAGCAGCTTTTTCTGACCACCGGAAAGGTTTCCCGCCAGCTCATTCGCCACATGGGTAATTTCCAAAAATTCAATAACTTCATCGGCTTTTTCACGGATGATTTTTTCCTCGGCCCGCACCTTTGCAGGCTTAAACCAAGCGTCCATCAGGCTTTCGCCAGATTGGTTTGCCGGCACCATCATCAGGTTATCGCGCACGGTCAGGGTGGAAAATTCATGGGCGATTTGAAAGGTCCGCAACAGGCCTTTGGCAAACAGATCATGGGGTTTTAGGCCCGAAATATCTTCGCCATCCAGCAAAACCCGCCCCGATGTGGGGGTATAATGGCCAGCGATGACGTTAAAAAGCGTGGTTTTCCCAGCACCATTCGGGCCAATTAAACCGGTGATAGAGCCTTCTGCGATCTCTAGGCTTGTGCCATCCACCGCGCGGATACCGCCGAAATGCATGTGCAGGTTTTCTACCCGTATCATATTAATGTCCCCAGCTTATGCAAACAGCCCGACATTTGCCGGGCTGTTTAATTTGTGATTTCAACCGACTAGCGGATGCGCAATACTTTGAAAGCACCGTCTTCGACGATGTATTCTTGGTAAGAACCAGCGGCTTCGCCCGGGCCAATCAGTTCAACATCGGAGGCACCTTGGTAATCAACCTCGCCACCATCGGCTAGGATTTGCAGCGCTTTGGCCAGCTCACCCGGGAAGATTTGCTCGCCCGGTGCGTTGGCAACGTTCAGAACATTTGCCGCAATGGATGCACGATCAGCAGATCCGCCAGCTTGGATCGCAAGAGCAATCAATGCTGCTGCGTCATAGCTTTCGGCTGTAAACGAACCATCCGGTGTGCCTGCAATGCCTTCCAGCATGCCAGCCAGCGTTTTTGCGCCGTCACCAGCCGAACCAGGTTGTGTGCCAATGGAACCGTTCAGGTCAGCACCGATATTGTCAATCAAGGCTTGTGATTTCATGCCGTCACCCATGACAAACGTGTCAAACGCGCCGGAATCAAGCGAGCCTTGGATGATGCCAGCACCACCTTGGTCTGCATAACCAAACACAGCCAGCATTTCGCCGCCCGCAGCAGCCAATGCGCCAACTTCAGCGGAATAATCGCCTTTGCCGTCTTCATGGGCTGCGGAAATGGTTACGGTGCCGCCAGCTGCTTCATACGAGCCTTGGAACGCATCAGCCAAACCTTTGCCATAATCATTATTGGTATAGGTTACGGCAATGCTCATGATGCCCAGATCCATCAACACATCGGTCAAAACCTGGCCTTGGCGCGCATCGGAAGGCGATGTGCGGAAAAACAGCTCATTGTCGTCAATGCTGGAAAGCGCGGGGGATGTCGCCGAGGGCGAAATCATCACAACACCATTTGGCACGGTTACGTTATTTGCAATCGCGGTGGTAACGCCGGAACAATCAGCGCCGACAATGGCGGCAACGCCTTCGCCCGAAACCAGTGCTTCGGCAGCGGCGGTTGCAGCGGCTGAGTCAATACAAGTGGAATCCGCACGCATAGAAACGAGTGTTTTACCACCGCCCAGCAATGTGCCTGCTGCGTTGACTTCGTCAAATGCCAGTTCGGCAGCAGCAGCCATATCAGGTGTCAGCGATTCAATCGGGCCGGTAAAGCCAAGGATCACGCCGATTTTAATTTCGTGGCCTGCGGAAAACGCAGATGTCGCCAGCACAGTTGCGGCGGCGGTTGCCAATAATAGTTTTTTCATTTTTCTCTCCCAGTTGTCAGAATACGAATTTTCGATTCCTGCGCGCATTTCAACCGATACAGCCCCAAGTTTCAACGCATTTTTGAAAATTTACGTTATTGCGCTGTTATTCGCTGAAAGCTGGGGTTAGTTTCTGGCAATTGAGAAGGAATAACCGTGGAAACACTTGGTGCAGCGTGGAATTTGCTGATTGGCATGGATGCTGCATTGCTGGCCATTATTGGCCTGTCCCTTAAGGTTAGCGGCTTGGCGGTGCTTTTTGCGTTTATTTTGGGCGCGCCGGTTGGTGCGGCCTTGGCAATCTGGAAATTTCCGGGGCGGCAGGTTTTGATTGTTGTGTTCAACAGTCTTATGGCGCTGCCCCCTGTGGTGGTTGGCCTGTCGGTTTATTTGCTTTTGTCGCGCTCTGGCCCGCTGGGAAGTTGGGGGATTTTGTTTACCCCGAAAGCCATGATAATTGCACAAACGGCGCTGATATTTCCCATTATTGTGGCCCTGACGCGCGAAGCGGTAAAACCGGTTTTCCGTGAATATCGCGGCTTGTTTGTCTCGCTTCACGCCAGCCCCGTTCTGGTGCTGAGAACTGTGCTTTGGGATGCGCGTTTTGGTGTGGTCACAGCCCTGTTGGCAGGGTTTGGCCGTGCGGTAGCCGAGGTGGGGGCAGTGCTGATTGTTGGTGGTAATATCAATGGGTTAACACGGGTTATGACCACAACAATTGCGCTTGAAACCTCTAAGGGTAATCTGGAATTGGCCATGGCGTTGGGCATAGTTTTGGTGGGGCTGGCATTGGTTATGAACGCCCTGATTTACAGCATTTCACGCATTGGCAAACGGTTTCAGGAGGTTCGGGAATGAACCTGCTTGAATTCAAAAATGTATCCGTGTGTCGTAATGGCCATGAAATCCTCGGGCCGGTATCGATGCAGCTGAAAACCAGCGGGATTACGTGCCTTCTGGGGCCAAACGGCGCGGGAAAAAGCGTATTTCTAAACCTGTGTCATGGTATGTTTGCGCCAGATCGTGGCGCGGTGGAATGGGATGGCATACCCGCTGTCAGCACACGGGTTGAGCGCAGTTTTATGTTTCAAAGCGCGGCTGTGATGCGCCGTTCTGTCTGGGCCAACGTCGCATTTCCATTGGCCGCCCATAAAACCCCGCGAAACGAACGTGCGGCGCGCGTGACGGAGGCCCTTATTTTTGCGCGTCTGATTGATCAGGCAAATCAACCCGCAGCCTCGTTATCTGGCGGAGAAAAGCAACGTATGGCGTTGGCAAGGGCATGGGTCACGCGGCCCAAAGTTATTTTGCTAGACGAACCCGCCGCCAATCTGGACCCGGGATCAACCCGGGCGCTCGAATCGATGTTGCATGATATCGCGGTAAAATCCGGGGTGATCATTGCCACCCATGATTTACCGCAAGCACGACGTTTGGCGCATCATGTTTTGGTGTTTTCTGATGGAAAACTTGTGGCAAATGACGACGCTGACCATTTCTTTACGCACACCCATAAAGGCGTTGTTGCTGATTATCTGGATGGCAAGATATGAGGGTGTTGCTGGTATTTTTTCTAATGCTCAGCCCCGCCGCTGCGCAAGACCGCAGCATGATTTTGGCGTCAACCACTTCCACCCAGAACTCCGGTCTTTTGGATGCAATCTTGCCGGAATTTGAAGCAGCAACAGGCATTCATGTCTATGTTGTGGCCGTGGGCACAGGGCAGGCGATGCGCATTGCCCAAAACGGTGACGCTGATGCCATTCTTGTGCATCATCGCCCCTCCGAAGATTTGTTTGTGGCCAAAGGATACGGCGTGGATCGCATCACAATTATGTCTAATGATTTTGTGGTAATAGGCCCCAAATCGGACCCCGCAGGTGTTTTGAATGCAGGTAAAGCGACGCAGGCATTTGCGAATATTCTGGAACACCAAACCCAGTTTGTATCGCGCGGTGATCTAAGCGGCACTCATTTGAAAGAACTGGAAATTTGGCGGGATACAGGCCTGCAACCTGATGGGCGCTGGTATCTTGAAATTGGGTCCGGCATGGGCACTGCGCTTAATTTGGCCAGCGGTTTGGGGGCGTATATTTTATCAGATCGCAGCACATGGTTGTCGTTCCAAAATCACGGAGATTTGGATTTATTGTTTGAGGGCGGTACGGAAATGCATAATCCATATGGGTATATTCGTGTAAACCCAGCGCGTTTTCCCCATGTGAAATCTGATGAAAGCGCTGAGCTGGGTATTTGGCTGGCTGGACCGGGGCAAGCGCATATCGCTGCGTTTAAGATTAACAATACGCAACTTTTTTGTCCGATGCTACCCGCGCCGAACCAGAACCAAAATCAGAACAGCCGTTGCGCCGCCGACAATTTGTAGCGTTAGCATCAGCCCGATAATATCAATCAAGGCGCCGATACCAACAGAGCCAAGCGCCGTAGCGCCAAGCGCGATCATTACCCACAGGCTCATGACCCGACCACGGATGCTGTCATCCAGTTGCAACTGAATACTGGTTTGCATTGTAACCCCGACAATCGTACCCAAAAACCCTAGCATGGCCACAGCGAAAATCGCCATCGGCCAGCTTTGGGTTGAGCCAAGCAGTATCACACCCAACGGCCCCATAACCGCCGCTGCCAAGGCAGAAACCGGCAATTTATCACGGGTCGGCTGCTGGGAAAATGATTGTAAAACTGCTGCGCTTAACGCCCCGACACCTGCGGCAGCACTAAGCGTGCCCAAGCCGGTTGCGCCTTTGCCAAAGCCTCCGTCAGCGATGGTTGGCAGAATTTCCATAGCGCCGCGTGCTGTCAGGGAAAACAGGCCAGTAATCAGGATGGCCTTTAAGATAAAAGGCGCGTTTTTGATAAATTGCAGCCCCTCGATGAAATCTGCAAAGATTGTGCTTTTGGTGTTTGGGCGCACGCGGTCGCGTAATGTTAAGGTGGCAATGGTTGCTATGGCGGGTAAATACGCAACACACGCCACAAGCAGGGCGGCCTCAACGCTGAAATTGGCAATGAGCAAGCCGCCAATCGCTGGCCCGACCACCCGCGCCAAATTGAAATTCAAGGCAACCAGAACCACAACAGACCCAACATGATCCTTTGGCACAAGACGCGGCGTAAATGACATTCGGATCGGATGTTGAGCAGAGGTTACAATGCCAATCACCACAGCAATTATGCTTAGGTTTAGCGGTGTCATATGCCCCGTGAATTGCAAAACAAATGCCACAAACGATAACAGGAAAAATAGAGATTGAGTGGTCAGGGCCGCGCGCCGCACATTAATACGATCAACCAAAACCCCGAAAAACGGCCCCGTAAGCATCGACGGAACATAGCTAAGAAACGCAATTAGCCCAACAAAACTGGCGGAACCCGTCAGCGCCCAAGCGATCCAGCCCATGGTAATGCGCTGCACCCATAATCCGTTCAAAGTGATTATGTTGGCGGCCATAAACCGGCGAAATTGTGGAAACTGAAGGGCAGAGAGGTTCATTTAGCAAAACCTATCGGCAGTTTGCGTAGATGACCATAGGCATTTCGGAGCCATGCATTGAGCGCATGGCGCAACGGTTTATTTGGGTGTTGTTGCAGCGCACAAAAAACATATGTTTAGGGCAGACAAGAAAATGATAGATGAAAAGGAAAGCCAAATGGCATTCGTATCAACAGACCAACCCGCAGCAACAACGCTGTTTAACCGTATTTCGACCGCTTTTGGCAATTTCCAAAAATCACAGCTCGACAACCGTATGTTTCGCAAAACATTAAACGAATTGAGCCAGCTTTCGGATCGTGAATTGAGTGATCTGGGCCTTAGCCGCTCCAACCTTTACGAAGTTGCACAAAACGCAGTTTACAACAAATAACCGGAATACCGAAACGATCCTCCCTCGTATTCGGTTACAAAAACGGCGC
>CAZCDC010000042.1:0-5797 GCA_964497195.1 uncultured Rhodobacterales bacterium
CTTTTTGCTGAAAAACCCCTTACCCAAGGCTCACACTTACCGCGCTCTCCGGCAATTCCTCAGCAAAACAACGCTGATAAAATTCCGCCACGGTCTGGCGTTCCAGCTCGTCACATTTATTCAGGAAGGTCAGGCGAAAAGCAAAGCCGACATCGCGGAAAATCTCGGCGTTTTGCGCCCAAGTAATACAGGTGCGCGGTGACATCACGGTTGAAATATCGCCGTTCATAAAGGCGGTGCGGGTCAGGTCGGCCACCGAGACCATTTGCGATATAATCTTGCGGCCTTCTTCGGAATTATAATGCGGCGCTTTGCCCAGCACGATCATGGTTTCGGCGTCATGGCTTAGATAGTTCAGTGTAGAAACAATCGACCAGCGGTCCATCTGGGCTTGGTTGATTTGCTGAACACCGTGATACAGGCCGGTGGTGTCGCCCAAACCAACCGTATTGGCGGTGGCAAACAGGCGGAAACTTGGATGCGGTGTCAGGATTTTGTTTTGGTCGAGCAAGGTTAGCTTGCCGTCGGTTTCCAACACGCGCTGAATAACAAACATCACATCGGGCCGCCCCGCATCGTATTCATCAAACACAATCGCACAAGGATTGCTAAGCGCCCAAGGCAAAATACCCTCTTGAAATTCGGTCACCTGCACACCGTCGCGCAGCTTAATCGCATCTTTGCCGATCAGGTCAATGCGGCTGATATGGCTGTCGAGGTTCACCCGCACGGTTGGCCAATTCAGATGCGCGGCCACCTGTTCGATATGGGTAGATTTACCGGTGCCGTGATAGCCCTGGATCATGACGCGGCGATTATAGCCAAAACCGGCCAGAATGGCGCGGGTTGTGTCGGGGTCAAATTTATAGGTCGGGTCAATCGGCGGGGTGCGATCTGTGGGTTCTTTGAACGCCTTGATCGGCATATCGCTATCAAAACCGAAAGTGGCGCGGATGTCGAAATCTTCGGTAGGGATTTGGGTTTGGTCAGTCGACATCGGTTTTCCTATCGTATTATTTAGGCAAGTTGTGGAGCATTTTGCACGCAGGCGCAAGCGGCGGATTAGTCGCCAAACACACGGCTGATTTTGACCTGTTCCCACGCCCAGACCACTTCGGTCAGCTTTTCCTCGTCATCGCGGCGGCCACCATTAAGATCGGGGTGTAGATCTTTGACCAAGGCTTTGTAAACCTTGCGTAATTCAGATTTTGACATGGTATTGGGAGACCCTAAAATATCCAGCGCTTTGCGTTCGGTCGGGGGCAGGCGGCGGGAATTATTTGCCGCAGAGGGATTGCTGGCGGGGTTCATTGTGGCGTTGCTGCCCAACACCTCATGCGGGTCATCAAAACCAAACCGTTTCCACGCCTCGGCCTCTGGGTCGCTGGGGGCTTTTGGCTTTTCTTTGTTAAACGGTTTTGTCGGGCGGCCCCATGTTTTGTCGGCTTCGTCTTGTTGGTCAGGGGTGATATGCACTTGCCCGTCAAAGAAATTCCATGCGCGATTGTGTTCGCGAATATGATCAAGGCAAAACCAGATGAAATTCTCCAGATCATCGGCTGATTTTGGCGCGCGGTATTTACCGGGCAACATGCAGCCTTCTTTTTGGCATTCACGCGATGAGGTTTCGATCGCGCCCGACATGCCACGTTTCTTGGAGCGGCGCTTTTTATCGGCCCCAACAGATATATCAAAATTTAAGGGTGAGCGCTTGCGCATTCAGAAGATTCCTCTTACCAGTTTTGATAATTGCGGAGCAGAGCATAGGGGATGGATTGGAAACGCCAACCCCTGAAATACAAAAAAGGGTGATTAAATGACATATGCAGAACGGATGGAAACAAAACTGGTAAAGGCCTATGCGCCAACCCATCTGGAAATCATTGACGAAAGCGAAGATCATCGTGGCCATGGCGGTTATCGCGAGGGTGGCGAGACCCATTTTAAGCTGATCATCAGCGCCGCCGCCTTTAATGGCATGAGCCGTGTCGCGCAGCAACGCAGCATCATGGCCTTGTTAAAGCCCGAAATGGATGAACGCGTGCACGCGCTGGCTATGACCGTATCGGGAACAAATTAGTCGCGTCGTGCTGGCCCCAAGATTGGCGTGTCAACGGATGCACCATTGCCAGATTTCGAATGATCATAATTGAGCGTCGGGCCGCCGTTATCAACTACAGTTAATTTTTCTGGCATACCCAATGTCGGCTCCGGCGCGGGGCCGGGATAGGGCAAAGAGCTGGAATTTTCAATTTCCTGTGCTATTGCCCCGGCGATTGATTCTTCAATCGACTCTGGGTTTGGCTCAACAATTTGTTCTGGCACATAGGCTGGCATTGGTTCTGGAAAAGGTTCAGAAACCGGTTCTGGTGGCGAAAGAACAGCAGGTTCTTCGGCGACAACGTTGGTTTGGGCAAACGCAGGAATAACCGCAGCGGCTGCCGCAGCTGGTGCAATCGCTGGCTGAAGCATAGTTCGAGAACGCTGATTGCGCAAATGCTCCAATTTTTGATCAAGCGGCAAAGCGTCGGTGACGACCGCGCGCCGGAAAACCAGAAAGGTCAAATCGCTGGTTTTTGGCTTTTTCATCATGCCGACTTTTTCTTCAACAGAAAATGCTTCTTGGCCGACAAATTCCCAGCCATTTTTGGCCTCGGTATTCAAGGCTTCGGTTAGCGCGTGGGCAAAACGTTCATGTATGGTTTTCAGGCCTTTGGCCTTTTTACTGGCGCCCGGCGCTGGCATCATTCGATATTCAAACATCTGGGTCCCTCAAATTTTTCTCGGATAAATCTAGAAAACATCTAACATTTAACATTTAATACAACTATTTGGCAATCATGGCAGAAGAATGTCAGCTATGCCAGTTTTTCACGGATGATCTGGTTAACGGTTTTCGGGTTTGCCTTACCGCCAGTGGCTTTCATCACCTGCCCAACAAACCAGCCCGCCATATTCGGTTTTTCCTTGGCAGCGGCGACTTTGTCGGGGTTTGCAGCAAAAATTTCGTCGACGGCTTTTTCAATCGCGCCCGTGTCCGTCACCTGTTTCATGCCACGTTCTTCGACAATTTGCGCGGGGTCGCCAGCAGATTTCCAGCAGATTTCAAACAGCTCTTTTGCGATTTTGCCCGAAATTGTCTCAGCGCTGATCAAATCAAGAATACCGCCAAGACGCTTGGCGGAAATAGGGGAGTCCTCAATCAAAATCCCCTCTTTGTTCAGTCGGCCAAACAGTTCGTTAATCACCCAGTTTGCAGCGGTTTTGCCATTACGGCCCTTGGCCACTGCTTCAAAATAAGTGGCGCTGCTGACATCGGCTGTCAGTACGCCTGCGTCATATTCTGTCATGCCATAATCGCTGACAAAACGGGATTTTTTAGCATCGGGAAGTTCGGGCAAGCTCGCGCCGATTTTATCCACCCAAGACTGTTCAATTTCCAGCGGTAACAAGTCAGGGCAGGGGAAATAGCGGTAATCATGGGCTTCTTCTTTGGAGCGCATGGAGCGCGTTTCGCCCTTTACCGGATCATAAAGCCGGGTTTCCTGATCAATTTTGCCGCCGTCTTCCAGAATTGCAATCTGACGTTTGGCTTCATAATCAATGGCTTGCACGATGAACCGCATAGAATTCATGTTTTTAATTTCGCAGCGTGTACCCAAAATTGAAAAATCATCCGCCACGCGAAATTTCTCATAGGTGCCAGCCTTGCAAACCGAAACATTAACATCAGCCCGCATGGAGCCTTCTTGCATATTGCCGTCACACGTCCCTAAATATCGTAAAATTTGCCGAATTTTCCGCACAAATTCTGCGGCTTCCTCTGGCCCGCGAATATCGGGGCGGCTGACGATTTCCATCAGCGCAACACCCGTGCGGTTGAAATCAACGAACGACATTTCGGGGTCCATGTCGTGCACAGATTTTCCGGCGTCCTGTTCCATGTGAATACGTTCAATGCGCACGCGTCGTGCGATGCCCGGCTCCATGTCGACCAGCACTTCGCCTTCGCCCACGATCGGATGGTAAAGTTGCGAGATTTGATAGCCTTGGGGGAGATCAGGATAGAAATAATTCTTGCGGTCAAAGCGTGAAAACAAATTGATTTTGGCATTTAGGCCAAGGCCCGTGCGCACTGCTTGCTCCACGCAAAATTCATTAATAACAGGCAACATGCCGGGCATGGCTGCATCAACCAGTGATACATTTGAATTTGGTTCCGCGCCAAATTTGGTTGAGGCACCCGAAAACAGTTTTGAATTTGACGATATTTGTGCATGCACTTCTAGCCCGATCACCAGTTCCCAGTCGCCAGTGGCGCCTGCAATGATTTTGGGTTTGGGTTCGGTAAAGGTCAGTTCGCTCATGTCGGTTTCCGCTACAAATTTCAGCATCTTTTACGTAACCAGTTGCGCTGGGGCAAGGGCGCGTTCATCTTTGGTTATTTTTTCTGCAATAGTTTTGCTCATAGGAGTGGAGTGTGGAGGAAAGAAAGATGCACCAGTTAGCGAAAGCCCTGTTTATTAGTATCCCTTGCGTGTTGGGCGCGTATTTAGTTATTTTGGCAATGGAGAGATTGACCGGCGTGCCAGCCACAATTACCGGCATTGCGACAGCCGTATTAATTCCGGTTATCATCGGTGTTCCGGTTTTATTTGTTATTGAGGGCCAAGCCCAAAAGCTGAGCCGCGCAATATTGCGGCTTGATGTCATGCGCCGCGATGCCGAAGATCGCGCCAAACGCGATTCGATGACAGGCGTTTATAATCACCAGCATTTCATGGACAAAATCCGGTCCTCCAAAGGCGAGCCGCAGAACGGGTCGTTACTGGTGCTGGATATTGATAAATTTAAAGAGATTAATGACAGTTTTGGCCATCAGAAAGGCGATGAAGCATTGGTTGCAGTGGTGGCTGCGGTACGCGCCTCGGTGCGTGGTTCTGATATTGTGGGGCGTATTGGCGGCGAAGAATTTGCGGTCTATTTGCAGAACGCCTCAAAAGACGAGACAAAAATGGTGGCGGACCGCATTCGTGAAAATGTGGAGGCCATTTTGTTTGAGCCAAAACACGGGCTTCTTGCCGCAATAACGGTCAGCATTGGCGCTGCAATGAAACGAGAGGCTGGCAACATGGTGCATGCATTGCGCTTGGCGGATCAACGCATGTACGAGGCCAAAAATACCGGCCGCAACCGTGTTGTTCATTCTGGCGATGATGATTCTGCGGAATCTGCCAAGCAAAAAATTGCTTCCTGACCTTTAAGAAAGTAACAGGCCGACAATCTCACTTGTATTCTTTGACAGGTTTTTGGCTGATTGGATCTTTTGCAAGCTGGCTTTCATGCCAGCTTGCCGTGTTTCATCAAACCGCCGCCAGCTTTCCATGGTTTTACACATTCCAGCCGCGATTTGCGGGTTGTTGCCATCTTGTTTGATGGTCCAATCTGCAAAGAAATCATAGCCAGCAGCGGAATTTCCATGAAATCCGGCAAGGTTTTGGGCAGAAAACCTGCCAATGACGGCGCGAAAACGATTGGGGTTCTTCCAATCAAAATCTGGATGGCCTGTCAATTCTTGCACTTTTGCCAGCGCTTTATCGGGTGGTGTCAGCCCTGCCTGAACCGCAAACCATTTGTCTAATACCAGTTTTTCATGTCGCCATTGGTCATAAAATTGTTGCAGCGCATCTTCAGCTTGATCGGCTGCGACCAATAACGATAACGCGTGGAACTGGTCGGTCATATTGCTGGCATCGGCGAATTGTTTTTGGGCGCGTTCAGCCAAAGGGTCCAACGC
>CAZCDC010000042.1:5897-11479 GCA_964497195.1 uncultured Rhodobacterales bacterium
TATTGCTGGCATCGGCGAATTGTTTTTGGGCGCGTTCAGCCAAAGGGTCCAACGCAGTTGCCAATGCCATGAACCGGCCGTGAAGCGCGCGTTTGCCAGCAGGGATTGCTTCGGGGGAATAAGTGCCTGTGTTGGCGTAGTCAGATAAAAGACCCGGTAAATCATTCTGTAATTCCTGCGCCAATGCAAAATTAAGCTGCTTTCGTGCTTCAAAAATATGTGCTGGATCAGGCGTTTGACCCTTGCTGGCAATCTCGGCTGAGATTACGTCTTCGCTGGGGAGCGTTAGTGCTCGTGCCCGAAAAGCGGGGTCCAGATTAGCATCGATTGCAAGTTCACGCATGGCCTGTAGGTAATGCACATCAATATCGGTATTGCCATTGGAAAGCTCCACCAAGATGCCCAAGCCGATGCGCCGTCCGGCCTCCCATTTGTTAAAAGGATCGGTGTCATGGGCCATCAAAAAGCTGTCATTGCTGGTATGATTCAACGTAACCGGAGCCGAAAACCCACGCAGAATTGAAGCAATAGGGCGGGATGTCAGGTTATCAAAAGTAAAGGTTTGTGACGCTTCGGTCAGCTCAAGAACAGTGGTTTTGACGGCTTCTTGACCATCTGCATAGAGCAGCCCAACGGCCACTGGAATATGACGAGCTTGTTTTAGTTCTTCATTCGGTGTGGCGTTTGTGTGCTGGCTTAGGGTCAGGCTGAAAGTCCCGTTTTTCCAGCTTTCGGTCACAGTTACACATGGTGTACCGGCGCTGGTATACCAGATTTTAAACTGGCTTAAATCCTGCCCTGTGGTGTCTTCAAAAACCTTGATCCAGTCCTCGATGGTACAGGCCTGCCCGTCATGGCGGTCAAAATACAAATCAAGCGATTTTCGATACATTTCCGGCCCAACCAAAAGCCGCAACATCCCGACGATCTCAGCGCCCTTTTCGTAAACTGTGCTGGTATAAAAATTGTTGATTTCAATATATTCACTGGGCCGTGGCGGGTGGGCCAACGGGCCGCTATCTTCGCGAAACTGATAGCTGCGCAGACCTTGTGCATCAGCAATACGTTTGACGGTCGGGTCGCGCATATCGCTAGTGAATTGCTGATCGCGAAACACCGTTAAACCCTCTTTCAAGCATAGTTGGAACCAGTCGCGGCAGGTAATTCGATTGCCTGTCCAGTTGTGGAAATATTCATGGGCGATCACGCTCTCTATGCCTCCATAATTGCTGTCGGTTGCGGTTTCGGGGCTGGCCAGCACCAGTGCAGAATTAAAAATATTCAGGCCTTTGTTTTCCATCGCACCCATGTTGAAATCATCAACGGCCACGATGTTAAAAAGGTCCAGATCATATTCGCGGCCGTAATTTTCTTCGTCCCATTTCATGGAGCGGATCAGCGCATCCATGGCGTAATCACATTTTGTTTCATCCCCGGGGCGGACATAGATATTCAGGTCTACGGCCCGGCCCGATTGTGTTGTAAAATTGCTGTTGATCGACACCAGTTCACCCGCAACCAGCGCAAATAGATATGCGGGTTTTGGCCAAGGATCATGCCATTCAGCCCAGCCTGTACCAGCGGCAGTTAGATTCCCGTTGCCCAGCAAAACCGGCAATTCCGAATTGATCCGAACCCTGAATGTCGCCATCACATCTGGACGGTCGGGATAATAGGTGATTTTACGAAACCCCTCAGCCTCACATTGGGTGCAATACAGACCGTTTGTCATGTATAGCCCGTCAAGCGAAGTGTTGTTGGCCGGGTTGATTTTTGTAACACATTCCCATGTGAATGGCCCATCAGGCACTGCCACTGTCAAACCATGCTCAGACAGGGTTAAGGCAGTTTCGGGGATTGTTTTGCCGTTGATTTTGGCTGAGACCAGTGCCAGTTCCTGCCCGTCTAAAACCAGTTTTTGGCTTGGGTTTTCCGGGTTTGGCGCAAAATCAATTTTGGTGGTGACAATTGTTTCGTTTGGGCTGAGGTCAAAAACCATACTGACCTCGGAAATCAAAAAACCAAAGGGTTTGTAGTCAGCAAGCTGGATGGATTGGGATTGTGGCATTTTGATCGCTCCAAAAGGTAATTTATGCACAGTATGGGTTTCTGGTCGCCCTGCAAGGCCGTATTGATTGACCCTTGTGTTTCCGATAGGAAACAGAATACCTTTGTGTACCATCCTCATCGCGGAGCCATTCTGATGACAGACTATATTCACCAATCCGGGTTGCAAATCTCCCCTCTAATGATGGCATTTATTGCGGATGAGGCCTTGCCTGAAACCGGTCTCAGCCCCGTTGATTTTTGGCAAAAATTTGCGAAAATCGTCGCGGAGTTCAGTCCTCAAAATCGTGCGCTTTTGATAAAACGTGCGGACATACAACAACAGATTAATGACTGGCATTTATCAGACAGCGATGAACCTTATGAAGAATTTCTTGCCCGCATTGGGTATTTGGTGCCAACCGGCCCTGATTTTTCCATTGAAACCAATAATATTGACCCGGAAATAGCCAGCATTGCCGGGCCGCAATTAGTGGTGCCGATTACCAATGCCCGTTTTGCGCTGAATGCGGCCAATGCGCGGTGGGGCAGTCTTTTTGATGGGCTTTATGGCACCGATGCGCTGGGGGATTTTCCCAAAAAAGGTGGCTTTGATGCTGAGCGCGGTGGCCGTGTTGTGGCATGGGCCAAGGGGCATCTGGACAAAGCCGTGCCGCTGGCTGGGTGCAATTGGGCTGAAGTCACGGGGATCAATCTGGACAATGATGTACTGATTTTTACCGATAAATCGGGCGATACTGGTCTTGCTGATCCTTCTCAGTTTATGGGCTATTCTGAGGATTTATCAGAGTTGGTTTTTAAGAAAAACGGCCTGCATATTCGGGTCTGCATTAACAAAAACCACCCGATGGGGAAAATTGATCCCGCAGGGATTTGTGATGTAATTTTGGAATCCGCAGTTTCTGTCATCATAGATTGTGAAGATTCGGTTGCAACGGTCGATGCTGAGGACAAAGTCTTGGCCTATTCTAATTGGCTGGGCCTGATGAAAGGCGATCTGAGCGCAGAAATCAGCAAAGCAGGCAAAACCAGCACACGCCGCGCGGCGCAGGATCTGGAGTTTTCCACGGTTAATGGCGGGGTGTTAAGGTTGAAGGGTCGTGCCTTAATGCTGGTGCGCAATGTTGGGCATTTAATGACCAATCCAGCGATTTTGGACCAAAACGGCGCCGAAATCCCTGAGGGGCTGATGGATGCAATGATCACCACTCTGATTGCCATGCATGATTTGAAAAAAACCGACGGGCCCCGTAATTCGGTTCATGGTTCGGTTTACGTGGTAAAACCAAAAATGCACGGGCCGGAGGAGGTGGCGTTTTCAGACGCAGTTTTTACCGCCGTAGAGGCCGCGCTTGACTTGCCGCAATACACCGTAAAACTGGGCATTATGGACGAGGAACGCCGCACGAGCGTGAACCTCAAAGAATGTATTCGTGCCGCGAAACACCGTGTTGCCTTTATCAATACCGGGTTTTTGGACCGAACGGGCGATGAAATCCATACCTCGATGATGGCGGGGCCAATGGTGCGCAAATCCGAGATGAAGCACCAGAAATGGATTATGGCTTATGAGGATAATAACGTCGACATGGGGCTGGCCTGCGGTTTGCAAGGCAAAGCCCAGATCGGCAAAGGCATGTGGGCGATGCCTGATCTTATGATGGATATGCTGGAGCAAAAAGTCGGCCATCTAAAAGCCGGGGCTAATTGTGCATGGGTGCCAAGCCCCACGGCAGCCACGCTCCATGCCACGCATTACCATCAACTGGATGTGTTTGCTCAGCAAAACCGGATCAAATCAGCGGGGCTGCGCAGCAGTTTGACGGACCTATTAACCATCCCGCTGGCTGGGGGGCAAAACTGGTCCTATAGCGATATTATGGCAGAACTGGAAAATAATGCCCAAGGTATATTGGGCTATGTGGTGCGCTGGATTGACCAAGGGGTCGGGTGCTCCAAAGTGCCAGACATCCATGATGTTGGCCTGATGGAAGACCGCGCAACCTGCCGGATTTCCAGCCAGCATATGGCTAATTGGCTGTATCACGCGGTCGTGGACAAGGCTGAGATACAGGACGTGATGAAGCGCATGGCCGTTGTGGTCGACGGCCAAAATGCCGACGACCCGACATACAAACCCATGGCCCCCGATTATGACGGCATAGCGTTTCAAGCGGCCCTTGATCTGGTGCTAAAAGGCACCAAACAGCCCAGCGGATATACGGAGCCATTGCTGCACAAAGGCCGTCTTGCGTTAAAAGCCGGTTAATCCTTTAGTATCGGTGAAATCTGATCCAGCAATGCCAGACGTTTTTTGCGCATGTCCTCAAGATGGAAATCATCTGTAGGTTCCAAATCGGTTTCGGCACGATGAATTTTGCGGTTTAGGGTGTGGTATTCGTCGGATAGTCGGGCAAAATGCGCGTTGGTTGTTTTCAAAGCATGCATTTTTTCAACAGCTTCTGGAAATTGCTCGGCCAGCTCATTGGGTGTATGTGACATTGTTGTCTCCTTTTCTTTTGTGTTATATTAAAGATGTAATCCGGAAAAGAATTGATACAAGTCATGTCCGCATGATTAATATACTTTCCTGACTTATTTGGTTGGGTAATATTTTGAAGCAAAAATAATTCATGAGGCCCCCCATGAGACGCCCAATAGTTGGCATAATAGGTAACCACCAAATGATCGGCGATGATTACGCGGTTCAAGCGGTTGGCATAATGAATATTGATGCAGTGTCACAGGTTTCTGGCGCAGTGCCGTTGATCATTCCTGGCATGGCGGCTGAGGCCTCGGTTGAGGAACTGACGGATATTTGCGACGGGTTTGTTTTTACAGGTGGACGGCCAAATGTGCATCCCAGCCATTATGGCCATAAGGAAACCGAAGCCCACGGCGCCTTTGATATGGACCGCGATAATCTGACCTTGCCGCTTATTCGTCATTGTGTTGATATTGGTACGCCAATTCTGGGCATTTGCCGTGGTTTTCAGGAATTCAATGTGGCGTTTGGCGGTACTTTGCATCCCGAAATCCGTGATCTTCCGGGCCGGATGAACCATCGTATGCCACCCGACGGGACGTTGGTTGAAAAATTTGAACATCGCCACACAGTTGATCTGACTTATGGTGGCATTTTTGCCGAGATTTTTGGTTGCGTAGAGGTGCTGGTCAATTCGCTGCACGGGCAGGGTATTTGTGAACCCGCCAAACGAGTAGTGGTTGAAGGCTGCGCCAATGATGGCACCATGGAGGCCATCCACATTGAGGGCGCATCCAGCTTTGCCTTGGCGGTGCAATGGCACCCGGAATACAATGCCAGCCATGACGAAGTATCCCGCCCGCTTTTTCAGGCCTTTGGCGATGCTATGCGTGCAATCATCGCCAAAGGCTAACGGTATTACGGTTCAAACGGACCTTCATGTGGGGCGTAATTTGGCATTTCGGAAGGGTATTGCGTTGGGTCAACGCTTAGCCCGTCATAAATTTTCCACGGGGTTTGATGGTCATCT
>CAZCDC010000042.1:11579-18178 GCA_964497195.1 uncultured Rhodobacterales bacterium
CGTTGGGTCAACGCTTAGCCCGTCATAAATTTTCCACGGGGTTTGATGGTCATCTACAACAATCGTACCTTTGCCGGGGTTAAATCCGCCGGTAAAACACTCAATAACTTGTGCTGACGCAATCGACTGCCCAACCTGCCAATCGCTTGATCCGCAAAACGCCACCGAATTCAGCTGATCAACACGCAACTGCACAAGTGGAATTACCTGAGCAATTGTAATTAATCCGGTCGCGCCATTCCCGGCTGTGACATCTTCCAACCCTGCGGGGCTGGTTCATTTTCGAAATTCACCTATGTTATGGGCACTTGTGTGTCGTCATTGGTTAATGGCTAGGTGTATTCTGCATATGGTCAACCAACCCGTTGAGATGGGCTGTCAAAAATTCAGCAGGAGACGGGTCAATCAGACCATGACGGATTTGTGAAAATGATCCATATTCTCGCAAAGATACGGCTTCGATAATTGCATCTATACCCTTAAAACATGTGTAAATCGACGGGGACTAGATGCCAAGCTGTTCAGCGATTTTGCGCAAACTCAGGGCTTTTAGGCCCTGAGTTGCAATAATTTCCCGTGCAACATTAAGAATTTGCGTGCGCGTATCTTTGCGGCGGTTATTCTTGTTGGCTTTGCTGATTTGCAAAGAGTAATCCTTTTGCCAATGTCGCGGAATTAGTCTTGATTGGTTTCGCGAACCTTTTCAGCCGCTTCTTTGCTAAACGCAATTCCGCCATCTTCCAACAAGGTATCCAGTTCGCCTGAAATCACCATTTCGGTCACAATATCACAGCCGCCAACAAACTCGCCTTTGACATATAGCTGCGGAATGGTGGGCCAGTCTGAAAATTTCTTGATGCCATCGCGAATATCTGCATCCGCCAATACGTTAACATCTTTGAACGCTACGCCCATATAATTCAACACGCCAGCGATACGGGATGAAAACCCGCATTGTGGCATTTGGCTGGTGCCTTTCATAAACAGCACAACATCGTTGTCGCTGATATCGGCCTGAATTGTTTCTGCTGCCTTAGTCATGTTTTTTCTCCGTATTTCGTTTGACCCGTTTTAGCCGCGGATCGCGATGATCAATATTTGGGTTAAGCCGCTGCGAGGCATGGATGATATCCATATCGATTGCCTCCATTCCCAGCGGTGCTTTTGTGTTTCCTTCGGCATCGTCTTCAACACCAAAGTTTGGTTTCAGCAATTCACCCAAAGTTTTTTTTGGGCGGTTACGGCGCACAAAAGCCTCAACTAAAATTGCGCCAGCAACAAAGCAAACTGCGCCAAAAATCATGACTTTCAGTTCCACTTAATCCGCCGCCTTGGTGGTTAGGGCCAGCGCGTGCAATTCGCCATTGGCGCCATCCATTTTGCCTTTTAGCGCTGCGTAAACCATCTGGTGTTGTTTTACACGGCTCAGGCCTTTGAATTCGGCTGCAACCACGCTAGCGGCATAATGATTTCCATCACCAGCCAGATCGTCAATGCGGATTTCCGCTGTGGGAAATGCTTCGCGAATTAACGCCTCGATTGCAGATGCTTCAATAGCCATATGTATAAACTCCTAGTAACTCAGTAGAGTAGTTAAGCCAACATAACGCGCACGACAAGTGCTGCCAAGGGATTACATTAAACTGCCACGTTCGTCAGGCCGGATTGATGGGCATCGAATAGATCATTAAGCGGCACAAATTTCTGATCCATCATTAAAACCGCTCCGCCAAACTGGCCGATTTTTTCACATTTTATATCAGCAGTAGCCACAAGCGCCAAGATATCAGCGGTTTTTTCGGGTGAACACGCCAAAAGATAACGCCCCTGATCCTCGCCAAAATACCAGTTTGCTGAGGCAAGGCCTGAATTGTTTTGCAAATTCGCCCCGAAATTTCCGGCCAGACACATATCAGCCACGCCAAGAGCAATGCCGCCATCGGAAAGATCATGGGCAGCTGTAATCAGGCCAAGACCATGTAAATGCCGGACAATTTCACCTGAGGCGCGCTCCGCCAAAAGATCCACGGAGGGTGCATCGCCAATTTCCAGCCCCAAGACATCAGCCAAAAGCGCTGATTGGCCGAGATGCCCCTTTGTATCACCCAACAAAATAACATCGTCGCCAAAATTTGGAACCATGCGGATAAGCTGGTCAATATTATCCAATATCCCCACCGCGCCAATCGTGGGTGTCGGGTGGATGCCGGCACCATAACTTTCATTATAGAGGCTGACATTCCCCGAAACGATCGGCATATCCAGCGCCAGACAGGCCTCGCCGATGCCTTTTATGCAGCCCACAAGCTGGCCCATGATTTCTGGGCGTTCGGGGTTGCCAAAATTCAGATTATCTGTGGTGGCCAAGGGCCGCGCGCCGGTGGCGCACTGGTTGCGAAAGGCCTCGGCGACTGCTTGTTTGCCACCCTCAAACGGGTTGGCAAAGCAATAGCGCGGGTTTACATCCGAGGTAAAAGCCAGCAGTTTTTCGGTGCCATGCACCCGAATGACCCCGGCGTCCGAGCCGGGCCGGATAACCGTATCAGCAAGCACCATATGGTCATATTGTGACCAAACCCATGCCTTGCTGGCATGGTTCGGGCTGCCGATTAATTTTAACAAAGCATCTGCAATATCAATATCGGGCGTGTCTGTATAAGGTTCGGGCGTCGGGGTTTCGACCCAAGGGCGATCATATTCCGGAGCCTCACCCGAGAGGGCTTTTAGCGGCAAATCGGCCTTCACTTCGCCGTTTAAACGGATAAGAAAACGATCTTCGGCAATGGTTTCGCCAACGATGGCAAAATCGAGGTCCCATTTGTCAAAAACAGCCTTGGCTTCGGCTTCTTTATGGGGATGCAACACCATCAACATCCGTTCTTGGGATTCGCTCAGCATCATTTCATACGCCGTCATATTTTCTTCGCGGCACGGCACTTTTTCAAGATCCAGAATAATGCCCAGCCCGCCTTTGTCGCCCATTTCAACCGCTGAACATGTCAGCCCTGCGGCGCCCATATCCTGGATGGAAATCACCGCGCCGGTTTGCATCAGCTCCAGCGTGGCCTCCATCAGGCGTTTTTCGGTAAACGGATCACCGACCTGCACAGTCGGGCGCTTTTCCTCAATACTGTCGTCAAATTCAGCGCTGGCCATGGTGGCCCCGCCAACGCCATCACGCCCGGTTTTGGCGCCCAGATAAACCACGGGCATACCAATACCGCTGGCAGCCGAATAGAAAATATCGCTCGTGTTGGCGATGCCTGCCGCGAACGCATTCACCAGACAATTGCCGTTATATGATTTGTGAAATCGCACCTCGCCGCCCACATTGGGCACACCAAAACAGTTGCCATAACTGCCGATGCCCTCAACCACGCCATTAACCAGTTGTTTGGTTTTCGGGTGGGAAGGCTCACCAAAGCTAAGCGCATTCATTGCCGCCACGGGCCGCGCGCCCATGGTGAAAACATCACGCAAAATGCCGCCAATGCCGGTGGCAGCGCCTTGGAATGGCTCGATATAGCTGGGGTGGTTATGGCTTTCCATTTTGAAAACAACACATTGACCATCGCCAATATCAACAATGCCTGCATTTTCGCCGGGACCACAAATGACCTGCGGGCCATCCACCGGCAGGGTTTTTAGCCATATTTTTGAGGATTTATACGAACAATGCTCGTTCCACATTGCGCTAAAAATACCCATTTCGGTAAATGTCGGCTCTCGGTCCAGCAATTCGCGAATGCGTTGGAATTCTTCTTGGTTCAACCCGTGTTTACGGATCAGTTCAACGGTTAATTCGGGATCAGTGGACATGGCGAACCTCATTGCTGCGTGGGGTTGCGGGCCTTGTAGAACGGATTGACCCAAAGGAAAAGAGATTCGGGCGATCTTTGGTCAGGGTTGACCATTCGGCTGCAAAAGCGTTCAATCCCAAGCCAACAGCGGGAGCCAATTATGCATCAACCAGTTATCAGCGGAACAGGGGTTTTTACCCCCAGTGAAACCATTTCAAATGACGAATTGGTGGTGGCGTTTAATGCGTATGCTGACAAAATGAATGCAGAAAATGCGGATGCTATTGCAGCGGGCGATGTCGATGAAATTCCGCATTCCAGCAGCGATTTTATTTTTAAAGCCAGCGGCATAGAAAACCGTTTTGTGCTGAATAAATCCGGCATTCTTGACCCGGATATCATGTACCCGCAGCTTCGCCAGCGTTCTGACGAAGAACCGGGCGTTATGGCTGAAATGGCGCTGGATGCTTGTAACAAAGCGCTGGCGCAGGCTGGAAAAACTGCCACAGATGTGGGCGCGGTGATTGTCGCGGCCTCAAATCTGGAGCGCGCCTATCCGGCCGTGGCGATTGAAGTACAGGAATTGCTGGGGATTGAGGGTTTTGGCTTTGACATGAATGTCGCGTGTTCTTCTGCCACGTTTGGCATTCAGATGGCCTGCGATATGGTGAAATCAGGCTCGGCACGGGCAATTCTGGTGGTCAACCCCGAGATATGTTCGGGCCATCTGGAATGGCGAGATCGTGATTGCCATTTTATTTTTGGTGATGTCTGCACCGCCACGCTGATTGAGCGCAAAGAAACCGCAAATGCCCCGCATTTCGAAGTGCTTTCCACCCGTTGTCTGACCAAATTTTCCAACAATATCCGCAATAATAACGGCTTTTTGCGCCGGTCGCGCCCTGACGGCGTGAGCGAGCGCCGCGATATGCAATTCATGCAAAATGGCCGCAAGGTTTTTAAAGAAGTATTGCCGATTGTGGCCAATCATATTCTTGGCCACTTGGCTGAGGAAGGTCATTCGCCTGATGAATTAAAACGCCTGTGGCTGCACCAAGCCAACAAAGCCATGAATGATTTTATTGGCCGCAAAGTGCTGGGCCGCATTCCCGAACCCTGTGAGCAACCCAATATTTTGCAGGATTACGCCAACACCAGTTCCGCCGGGTCTATCATTGCATTTTCGCAAAATTCCGATGATATCGCTGATGGTGAATTGGGCCTGATTTGTTCTTTCGGGGCAGGGTATTCGGTGGGGTCTGTGTTGCTCAAGCGATCAATTTAGCGGCCTGTTGGCGCGCCAGTGCGCTGTCGACATCGTTAACGCCAATCAGTTTAACAGTTAGGCGCAGGAATGAATTCTCGGCGTGGTCGCGGCTGCCATCGGCCAGCACAATGCGCCAAAGATCAGCCGCCAGCGCGAAACGGTCCTCAAACGGAATGGCGTCTTTGATCAGGCGGGTCAGGTGTACAGTGTCGCCAACTGTGGCTTCGATCTCCTCGGCCTCTTGCCTGAGGGTCCGAGCCTCGTCGATCGACAGCGAAAATCGCTGGGCGCATATTTGATCGATCAGGGTTATTTCGCTGAGGGCGTAATCATGGTCAATCTTGGCAAGGCGCACCAACAGCGCGCTAAGCGCAAGGCGGGCATCACCGGTTTCAAGCGGATCTGGGTTAGGTTCGGCGCGGAGGCGTTTTAGGAGATTTGTGATCATGGATTATACCTAACGATTATTTTGAGTTTTCCAAGGGCAAGCTGGTGATTTTACCAGTAGCGAATTTTCGGGCATTAAACCTGCTTTTCTTCAAGCCGTATTGTGGCGGCAAAGTCACCTGTATGGGCCAATTCGGCCAGTAATATCGCGCAGCCAATGGTTGATGGCCTGCAAAAGGCAGTTCCGCTGTTGGGTGGAAAATACGTACCTTTGCTGTATGATCAGTGTTATCAGCCTGTTGCACAAATATGGTTTCCGACAGGTTGAATTCTCGGGATATTGTTTGCATTTGCGCGGTGGTTAAGTCATCAGAGCCTAAGACCACAGCCAATGGGTTTCCTGAATAGGCCGCATCTGTGAACACGTCAAGTACATGATATTCAAGCATTTTAACCCCCTAACGCGCGCGATCAAGCCATTCATTATTGCATTTAAACAGCTTTACCGGATTGTTCATGTTTTCAATCAAAAGATTATAAGCCGGTTCTTGGTTGTAATCAGGTTGATCGGTTAACCACCGGTCAAAACGGGTCCCCAGTGCGATCATGTTTTCGGCAATGCTGGCTTGGCGCTGGCTTTCGGGAAGCATAGTGGTTTCGGATAAAATGCGCACAAATTTTGCCAATGATTCCGCCAGAAAAGGCTCTGAATGGGGGGGGAGACAGGCGCGGACCGCATGCAGGATCAGCTCAAACGCGGCGTCTGGATTGACGCTAAGCTGTGCGGCGATTCTGTTCATTTGTGTGGTTATCTGAATCGCTTCGGCCTCAGATAACGTTAGAAATCCGGCGTCAATTGGCCGGTCGATAGCCGCGATTTCAAACCGGGCTAAATCTGCGTTACTTTTACTGCCGATCACGTATTCATTGGCCACAACCAGGATGATCGCGAACATCATCACGGCAACTGCGATATATCTCATGGTCCCTCCAACATTGCGGGATAATGGGTTTTAATATGTAGTGTGGTGGTTATCATTTGCGTACTAAGGTTTTAGAAAATAATTTAGGCTGCAACTCTGGGGGGAGCTGCGTGGGGAATATACCAAGGAAGGTGATTGACCTCAAGCATTCACAATGAACCT
>CAZCDC010000043.1:0-12896 GCA_964497195.1 uncultured Rhodobacterales bacterium
GCTGAATGATTGATGACATTATCTATGGCCTCGGGTTCGTGGCCGTGATTGAGGGGCTGGTGCTTGCACTGGCCCCAAATCGTTTAAAGCAGGCGTTATTATTGCTGATTGCCATGCCACCGGAAAAATTACGGGTGGCGGCGCTGGTTTTTGTCGGCTTTGGGGTTGCGCTTATCTGGCTTGCACGGCGATAATGCGCTGTCGTTCACAAGGTGTTGACAACGCCGGAGTTGTAATTTGCCACAATAACAACACATTAATTGGCAAGTATTGATGTTTTGAGGGAGAAACGATTTTGACACAGGCAAAGATTTTGGATTTTCAGGCGCGGCCCGTTAGCCGCTATTTTGCAATGCTGGTGCTGGCTGTTGCAATGGTGCTTGCGGCCAACATGGCGCGCGCGCAAATCACACCCGAAAGCTTTGCTGATCTGGCGGAGGGTGTCAGCCCGGCAGTGGTCAACATCACCACCTCAACTATAATTAGTGCCAGCGACGAAGATGACAGCACCACGCCATTTGATGATTTGTTTCGAGATTTTGATAACCGCAACGGCGAGAATGACCGCCGCGAGCGCCGCGGCTCAGCGCTTGGGTCTGGGTTTATCATCTCTGCTGACGGGTATGTTGTGACCAATAATCACGTCATTGAAGACGCAGACGAAATCGTGATTGAGCTATATGAAGGCGGCTTTCTGGATGCTGTCATTGTCGGGCGCGATGTGCGCACAGATATTGCCCTGCTAAAAGTCGAAGCCGATGAACCGCTGCCATTTGTGAATTTTGGGGATTCCGACATCATGCGTGTCGGTGATTGGGTTTTGGCGATCGGCAATCCGCTGGGGCAGGGGTTTTCGGTATCAGCGGGCATTGTTTCGGCCCGTGGTCGCACATTGTCAGGCGCGTATGATGATTTTATCCAAACCGATGCTGCGATCAATCGCGGTAATTCCGGCGGCCCGTTATTTAACCTCAAAGGCGAGGTCATTGGCGTCAATACCGCCATTCTGTCGCCCAGCGGTGGCTCTATCGGCATTGGTTTTTCCATGGCCTCGCATGTGGTTGAAAACGTGGTAAAGCAACTGCGTGAATTTGGCGAAACCCGTCGTGGTTGGTTGGGCGTGCGTATCCAAGATCTGTCGACGGATATGGTCGAGGATATGGGGCTGGCCAGCGCAGATGGCGTTTTGATCACCGATGTTCCCGATGGCCCTGCAAAAGATGCAGGCTTGCTGCCGGGGGATGTTATCCTGACATTTAACGGCGACAATGTGCATGATACCCGCGAACTGGTCAACCTTGTCGCGGAGGCGCCGGTTGGCGGCGCGGTGCGGGTTGTGGTTTTTCGGGATGGCAACACCCAAACCATATTGGTAACCCTTGGTCGATTAGAGGATGTGCAACAAGCCGCAGTTGTTGAACAAGATGCCAATGATGGCCCCGCACCCGAACAGCTGAAAACCCACGGCATGCTGTTGGCAGCATTGTCAGAAGAAATGCGTGACCGGTTTATGATTGGTGATGAGGGCAATGGCGTTGTGATCCTGCAAGTTGACGAAGGGTCCGAGGTTGCAGAAAAAGGCCTGCGTCCTGGTGATGTGATTGTTGAGGTGGCGCAAGCGGCCGTGAACACCCCACAAGATGTTTTAAATCGCATAAATTCAGCCCGTGACGCAGGCCGCCGGTCTATTTTATTGTTGGTTCGCAGCCAAGGATCAGGCAGGTTCGTGGCACTGCCCCTAACCGAATAATCCACCGAGGCGCAGCCGAGGCCATGCCCAAAGGGAGGGGTCGCATTGCGAAGCAATGCGCGCGCCGAACTGCGGGAGCCCTCCTTGATCCTTTATCACCCAATATCGAAACCAAAAAAGAACGCTCAAACTAAGCGTTCTTTTTAACAGGTTTTGACCCGAAGTTTTCTAAAATTTTAGATAAAGGAGAAATCGGAGGCATCGATAAGCGCGATATCAGTATCCGCAAGGGTGATTTTGCCAGTGCCCATAGCGTGTTCAATCAACACATCATCGCCAATTTGGGTGATTGTCAGATCATCAAAACCAGCAAGACCAGAGAATTCGATCATATCAATGCCGTCTTCAAAATCGGTAATCACATCGCGGCCATTTTCAACGGCGTTAAACACAAACACATCCGCACCAGCGCCCCCTGTCAGCATGTCTGAACCCCGACCGCCATTGATGATGTCGTCATCTTTGCCACCGTCCAGAATATCGCGACCGCCATCGCCCAGCAGAATGTCATTGCCGCGACCGCCGTTCAGAATGTCATGGCCAGACGCGCCCTTTAGCGTGTCGTCACCGCGCCCGGAAACCAGCGTGTCATCGCCCGAGCCACCATGCAAAAGGCTGCCATCGGAGCCATCACCGACCTCAATATAATCATCGCCCGACCCGCCGCGCAGAATATTTTCTCCGTTAGGGTCATACAATGTATCATCCCCGGTGCCGCCTTTGATTTTGTCTTTGCCAAGGGTGCCGGTCAATGTGTCATTGCCATCACCACCATCAATCCGGGCCACGCCGCGAAACGGCAGCATATCGGTATGGGCGGCAAAAACATCGTCGCCAGCGCCGCCGATGAAATCGAAACCTTCAACTTGCAAAAGATCCTCAAGCGCGGTGCCAAGATCAAGATGCCAAGCGGCGATATCGTCAACGCCGTAAGATTGCAGTGTTGCAATGACTTCTAGCGGGTTGGGTAATTCCATCGTGCCAATGATGGTCATAACGCCGTCTATTTCACGGCAATAATTGATACTCGTTACTGTTACAAACTCGGTTTGGCCCAGCTTTGCATCAGCCAGAGGCAGCATAACTGCCGTTACAAAAATATCTTGGGAGGCATAACGCAGGCTTTCCTCTGAGGTCCAGTCGATGCCGTCAAAGCTCAAAATCGTGCCGTCAATATTAACGCCTGTGCGCAGAAAAACATTTGGGGCCAAAGCATCGCCAATCGGCGAGTCTGTGTGAAAACCGGTATCTGTTGCTGTGATGGTAATACGTGACATTTTAAACCCTCCGTTTGATGTTTCCTAATTTGTCGAAAGTTCCGCTAAAAATCTATACAAATGTTATCCCATGGTTAACGTCTAAGTATCAGAAAATTAATGATAAATTGTTAACAAATTGGCCTAAAATCTGTACCATATTTAAGCCAAATCAGCGCGGTTTGTCAAATATTGCAATCCCTACTGGTAAGCGGGGCGATAAGGTATTATCTATCCGCCAACAAAGTGATGAGGGAAAAATGGCTAAGATTACGTATATTGAACATAATGGCACCGAGCATGTGGTAGAGGTCGATAACGGCCTGACGGTGATGGAGGGCGCGCGCGACAATAATATCGCCGGCATAGAGGCCGATTGCGGCGGCGCCTGTGCTTGCTCAACTTGCCATGTTTATGTTGATGCAGCTTGGGTGGATAAGCTGCCCAAAAAGGACGAGATGGAAGCAGATATGCTTGATTTTGCCTATGAGCCAAATGTAGCCACCTCGCGCCTCACCTGTCAGGTAAAGGTCACGGATGCGCTGGATGGCTTAATCGTGCGGATGCCGGAAAAGCAAATATAATGCGGTTTTGGCTGCTTGGGTTTTTGGTTTTGCCCTTGCAATTAATGGCGCAAAACCTCGTGCCAAGCGGCCTATCTATTATCATTGCGGCTGAATTTTCCGAACCGACGCAGCGTTATCAACACGGCGTTTTCGGGCGAGATTTTGAATATGGCGCGCTTATCCTGACAATCGATGATTGTCCTCTTTGTGCTGCAAACGCTGTGCGGCGGGTGCAAATCATCCTGCCTGAAACCCGGGTGTTTGAAGATATCGCGCCACGTCTGGCTGATCTGGATGGTGACGGGCGCCCCGAGGTGATTGTGGTGGAAACCGATAATCAACTGGGCGCGCAACTGGCAGTATACGGCATGGACGGGCTGATCACAGCCACGCCAAACATCGGCCGGAGCAATCGCTGGCTGGCCCCTGCGGGGATCGCGGACCTTAACGGAGACGGCCAGCTTGATATTGCCTATGTTGAAACCCCGCATCTTGGAAAAACCCTGCGGATTTGGACAATGCAGCGCGGCAGGCTGGTGCAAATCGGGCAGGGGTCAAACCTGACCAACCACCGCTTTGGCGAGGATTTCATTTCGGGCGGCATACGTGATTGCGGGTTTGGCGCAGAGGTCATTACCGCTGACGGCATTTGGCGCAACATTGTCGCATCGCGTATCGTGAGCGGCACCATAATTAGCACAGTGATTGCAGCTTTTGATGGGCAGGACAGTTTTGAGCGGGTTCTGGCCTGTAACTAGGGGCGAGCCCTAAAGCGCACGCCAGCCGATGTCTTTGCGATAAAACCCCTCAGACCAATTGATTTTTTCGACCAGCGCATAAGCACGGTCATGGGCCTCTTGCAGGGTATCGCCTCGCGCCGTGATGTTCAAAACACGACCGCCATTTGCTGTAATCTTGCCATCAACCAGTTTGGTGCCCGCATGGAAAATTTGGGCTTTGGGGTCATTTTGAGCTGTATCAAGGCCAGTGATCACACTGCCTTTCTCATAGTCACCGGGATATCCATTTGCGGCCACAACAATGCTTAGCGCGTGGTCATCAGCCCAGTTTATTTGCGCTTGGTCCAGCGTGCCCTTGGCGCAGGCCAGTAACATATCCAGAATTTGCGCACCTAATCTGATGCACAAAACCTGTGTTTCAGGATCTCCAAAACGCACGTTATATTCGACCAGCCGAGGCTGTCCATTTTCAATCATAAACCCAGCATAAAGCACCCCTTGAAAGGGCGTGCCACGCCGTGCCATTTCGTCAATTGTTGGTTGGACAATTTCATCCAGCGCCTTTTGCATGACTGAATCGTCCATGATTGGCGCGGGGGAATAGGCCCCCATGCCGCCGGTATTGGGGCCTTTGTCACCGTCAAAGGCGCGTTTGTGGTCTTGGGCAGTGCCAATCGGCAGAATGTTTTTGCCGTCGGACAACACAAAAAGACTGGCCTCCTCGCCTTGCATGAATTCCTCAATAACAACTTCTGTTCCTGCATCACCGAACTGGCCATCAAACATATTGTCAACTGCGGCGAGGGCTTCGGCATTATTCATAGCCATGATCACTCCTTTGCCAGCAGCTAAGCCGTCCGCCTTGATCACAATTGGCGCGCCTTGTTCAAGCACATAGTCGCGGGCGGATTGCGCGTCTTTGAAATGGCCATAGGCCGCTGTTGGCGCGTTGCAGGCATCGCATATTTCCTTGGTGAAAGCTTTTGAAGCCTCCAACTGCGCGGCGTCAGCATTGGGGCCAAAACAAAGAATGTTTGCGCCGCGCACCGCATCACCAATGCCTGCCGCGAGGGGGGCCTCCGGGCCGATAATCACAAAATCAATTTTGTGCTGTTTTGCAAACGCTATCACGGCATTGCCATCCATTATATCTAGCGGCAGGCATGTGGCTATTGCTGCCATCCCGGCATTGCCGGGGGCGCAAATAAGCGCATCACATTTGGGGTTTTGCTTGATCGCCCAAGCCAGCGCATGTTCGCGCCCGCCAGAGCCAAGAATAAGGATGTTCATCACGTTCCCCTATTGGGTTTTGGTTGAGGTCGTTCTAGTGTTGCACAAACAAGGTTACAAGGCGGCAGATATGTCCGAATTATTTGACGATGATGATGGCGGCAACGCCCCTGAATTTACGGTTTCCGAACTGTCCGGCGCGGTTAAGCGCGTGGTGGAGGGCGAATTTTCGCATGTGCGCGTGCGCGGTGAAATCGGCCGGGTGTCGCGGCCTGCATCGGGGCATTTATATCTGGACCTCAAGGATGACCGTGCCGTTCTGGCCAGTGTGGTCTGGAAAGGTGTTGCCAGCCGTTTGGCCCATCGCCCCGAGGAGGGCATGGAAGTTATCGCCACCGGACGGCTGACAACTTTTCCGGGGCAAAGCCGGTATCAACTGGTGATCGAAAGCATTGAACCCGCGGGCGTTGGTGCGCTAATGGCAATGCTGGAAAAACGCAAAGCAGCGCTGGCCGCTGAGGGGGTTTTTGCCGCGGAACGTAAGGTGGCGTTGCCTTATCTGCCTGAAGTAATCGGGGTGATAACATCGCCCTCTGGCGCCGTGATAAAGGATATTTTGCACCGGCTGCGGGATCGGTTTCCGCGCAAGGTTTTGTTGTGGCCGGTTACAGTGCAAGGCCCCAAATCTGCGGCTGAGGTCGCCGCTGCCATCAATGGATTTAATGCCATGACGATGGGTGGTGTGTTGCCACGGCCCGATTTATTGATCGTGGCGCGAGGGGGTGGCTCATTGGAGGATCTTTGGGGCTTCAATGAGGAAATTGTGGTGCGGGCTGTGGCGGAGTGCAGCATTCCGCTGATTTCGGCAGTGGGCCATGAAACCGATACCACCTTGATTGATTATGTATCCGATCAACGTGCGCCAACCCCCAGTGCAGCAGCGGAAATGGCTGTGCCGGTGCGGGCTGATCTGCTGGCAAGCGTGGCCGCAATGGAGGCCCGCCGCGTGCGTGCGATGGCGCGGATGTTGGAAACCCGCGGCCAACGGTTGCGGGATGTGGCACGGGCATTGCCGCGCCCCGACGCGATATTGGCAGAACGGGCGCAGCGGCTTGACGGATTATCAATGCGATTGCCGCGTGCGCTGCTGGCTTTTGTGCAGCACAAAAAGCTGCGATTATCGCGCGCACCTATGCGGCCTGCAATTCTTTCGCGGGATTTGCAGCAAAAACGGCGGGATCTGGCACGGGTTTCAACAGGGTTTCAGGCGGCTGCGGCGCGGCAAATTTCCGGCTGGCAGCAGAATTTGACAGCGCTGGAACGTATGCGCCAGACTTTGGGATATACCAATACTTTGCAGCGCGGCTATGCAGTTGTGCGGGCTGAGGGCGCGGTGATTACCACCCGCAAAGCCGCCAATGCAGCCCAAACACTGGAGATCGAATTTGCGGACGGGCGATTAGATATGGCGGGCAAAGCCAAGCCCAAATCCAAGCCCGCAAAACCCGATACGCAGGGCGATTTGTTTTAAACGCCGACCGTGGGGCCGGTGCAGATTATCGGTATTGTATCTTGGCTGGTGACTTCTAATTGGGTGGGCAATTCGCCCTCGGCCGGGGTCATGCTGGTGATGGTGATAATGCCGTCTTCGCGGATCAATACCCAGCAATGGGTGGTGTCGCTGCCATCGTATAAAAAGCAAATACCGCCCTCAATTTCGGCCCAGCGACCGTTGACGCAGCTGCCATCCTCAGCGCGCCAAACCGATTGACGGTTTTCCAAAAATTGTTCTGAGCCGTAATGCCGCCCGTCTTCGGAAAAATAAAGTGTGGTGCCAACGCTGAGCTGGTCAAATTCATCCGCTGAAAGCAAATCCTGTGCGAGGGCCGCATTGGTCGTGGCCAGCAAAGCCAAAATAGGAGCGATTTTCATGATTTTTCTCCGGTTAAGGATGGGAGGGTTAAGCTGCTGAGAAATTCGGGCTGGCATTGAAACGGGTCATCAATAATATCCCCCACAAGGGTAAAATTACCGCCTTGCAAGCTGATGATATAAATCTCCTCGCCTACGCGTTTTTGTTCAAAACACATGCGGGCCCGCCCCTCCCAATCAAAGCAAAAGCTGGGAGATTGATAGGTTATTACCCCTTCAAGGCAATAACCATCAGCATGTAAATAATAAACCTTATCACCTGATATGGGGTAAAACTCACGGCCAAGCTCGACGCCAAACCTTTGGTAAATAACCGTTTTCCCGCGTGTCATGGTTTGCCATTCTTCAAGGCTGATATGTGTACCTGCGTCAATGGTTTCGCGCAGGGATTGCGCAACCAATGGGATTGGGAGCAGGCAAAATATCAATATCGCGCGGATCATCCGGCGGGGGAATTCGGGATGTCTGCCATCAATTCCACCATGCCGACCTCGCAAAAAAGCGGTGTATCTGTGATGGTTGAGATTACTTCGATATTATGGTCCATTTGGCCCTCAGGCCCCTCAACCGCAGAAATATATTCGCCCTGATAATCAACCCAAAGCGCGCAAACTGCCCCCGATGCTTCCCAATCAAAACAAATCAGGCCGTTTTCCTCATACCAGCGGCCCAGATCACAAACCAGTTGGCTTGGGTCACGGGCTTCGGTCCATTCAATGATGATACGGTTGGAACCGGGGCGGTAATATTCGCGGTAGACATCGTCTGTGCCGTTATTATAGGTGATGGTGTTGCCATCGGTTAGCGCCTTAAATGCCTCCGCATTCATGACAGTGCCCCGCTGTAGTTTTTCCTGTAGTGTTTGTGCAATGGCGGTGCTGGAAATCAGGGAAATAAATATGGCAATAATGACGCGTTGCATGGAATCAAACCTCTTTTAAGTTGTGTGCATATCAGCAATTAACATAAGAATTAGCAAGGTTTTGCGCATCACCTTTTGGTAAAGTCGCTTTTGAACGTTATTTGGGCAAGAGTTTGCCGTAATCTGGGGTGAAAACCTCCAAAAAGGGCAGAGATATGGCATTGGATCAGGGAAAAGGCATTTGGAAATCGGGCAAAGGCAAAGGCCGCCACACCCCAAAAGGCCGACAGTTGGATGATAATGCCCATTCAGAAATCCGTGAAATATTGCGCGGCAAAGCCCGGCGCAAGGATTTCCTGATTGAATATCTGCATCTTGTTCAAGATCAATACGGCCATCTTTCTGCCGCGCATTTGCGGGCCTTGGCAGAGGAATTAGGGCTGGCACAAGCAGAAGTATTCGAGGTTGCCAGTTTCTATGCGCATTTTGATGTGGTGTTGGAGGGTGAGACCACACCACCCGCGCTAACCTTACGTGTTTGCGATTCGTTGTCTTGCGAATTGGCAGGGTCCGAGGCTTTGCTGCGAGAGCTTGCCACACGGTATTCATCCGCTGACATCCGCGTGTTGCGCGCACCTTGCATGGGGCGTTGTGAAAATGCGCCGGTGGTGGTTTTGGGGCATAATCATATCGTGAATGCGTCTTATAGTGCGATTAACGAAGCGGTAAAAACTGGCAAAACCCACGGTGATTTACCGATTTATGAGGGTTTTCAGGCATACGCTGATGATGGGGGGTATAAAACGCTGGTAAACCTGCGTGCAGGGGCAAAAACCGTTGATCAGGTGCAAGACGAAATTCTGGAATCGGGCTTGCGAGGGCTTGGCGGCGCGGGGTTTCCCTCGGGGCGAAAATGGTCGTTTGTGCGCGCGGCTGATGGCCCGCGATATTTGGCAGTAAATGCCGATGAGGGCGAACCTGGAACATTCAAAGACCGCTATTACCTAGAGCGCGAACCACATGTTTTCCTTGAAGGAATGCTGATTGCTGCTTGGGCAGTAGAGGCCGAAACGGCGTTTATTTATCTGCGTGATGAATACCCCGAAATCCGCGAAATCCTGCTGATTGAGATTGAAAAACTCGAAATCGCTGGAATTATTGATGCGGGCTATATTGATCTGCGGCGCGGCGCGGGTGCTTATATTTGCGGCGAAGAATCCGCAATGATTGAAAGCATTGAGGGCAAACGCGGTATGCCCCGCCATCGGCCACCTTATGTGGCGCAGGTCGGTGTGTTTAACCGGCCAACATTGGTGCATAACGTCGAAACATTGTATTGGATCACCAAGGTTTGTCGCGGCGGGCCTGAAATTTTGAATAGCCATGAACGTAATGGCCGCAAGGGCTTGCGGTCTTATTCTGTGTCTGGGCGGGTCAAAAACCCGGGTGTGCAATTGTTGCCTGCGGGTTCTACCATTACAGATATTATTGCGGCCTGTGGCGGCATGGCTGATGGCCACGCATTCACGGCCTATTCGCCGGGCGGCCCGTCATCCGGCCTGTTGCCTGCCTCCATGAATGACATCCCGCTCGATTTTGATGTGTTGCAAGAATATGGTAGTTTTATTGGTTCAGCGGCTGTTGTTGTGCTGTCGGATAAGGATTCCGTGCGCGCTGCTGCCCTGAACATGTTGAAATTCTTTGAGGATGAAAGCTGTGGTCAATGCACCCCGTGCCGTATTGGCTGTGAAAAAGCGGTGAAACTGATGCAGGTTGATACGTGGGATCAGGGCTTGCTAACCGAACTTAGTACCGCGATGATTGATGCCTCGATCTGCGGGCTGGGGCAGGCCGCGCCAAACCCGATTTTATCAGTGATGAAATATTTTCCTGACCAGATTTAAGGTTGTGCCTTTCATCTGGCTGCATCCCATATTAAATGGGATGTAACAAACGGAGCCGTCATGTCTTTTTTTAAGAAACTCAAAAACCGTCTGACCAAGTCGTCCAGTAAAATTGATGATGGGCTGCAAGCGATTGTTGAGGGTAATCCGGTTGAGGAGGCGCAGGAAGCTGCACCTGACCCAACGCCAAAACCGGGCCTGATTGCCCGCGCGCTGGGCCGCAGCTCTGCGCCCAAACGGGTGCTTGATGATGACATGCTGGAAAGCCTTGAGGAGCTGTTGATTTCGGCGGATATGGGCGTTGAAACCGCGCTGAAAGTATCAGCTAAAATGGCTGAAGGGCGGTTTGGTAAAAAGCTGGGAACCGATGAAATAAAACGTCTTTTGGCGGCGGAATGTGCGGCAATACTGGAGCCCGTGGCGCGGCCCTTGCCGATTTATGAAAAACGCCCGCAAGTGGTGCTGGTGGTCGGGGTTAATGGCTCAGGCAAAACCACCACCATTGGCAAACTGGCCAGCCAACTTAAGGGCGCTGGAAAATCAGTGGTGATAGCCGCCTGTGATACGTTTCGCGCAGCAGCGGTGGAGCAATTGCAGGTTTGGGGCGATCGCGCCGGTGTGCCGGTTTTGACAGCTGCGGAAGGATCTGACCCTGCGTCACTGGCGTTTGAGGCGATGGGCAAGGCTGAGGCTGACGGCGCAGATATTTTGCTGATTGATACCGCTGGGCGGTTGCAAAATCGTGCTGATTTGATGGAAGAACTGGCCAAAATCGTGCGGGTTATTCGCAAAAAAGACCCGGAGGCCCCGCATAATACCTTGTTGGTATTGGATGCCACTACGGGCCAGAACGCATTGAATCAAGTCGATATTTTCACCAAAATCGCTGATGTTTCCGGCCTTGTGATGACCAAACTTGATGGTACTGCCAAAGGCGGCGTTTTGGTAGCATTGGCGGATCGTTTTGGCATTCCTATCCACGCGATTGGTGTGGGCGAGGCCATTGATGATCTCTCGCCGTTTGACCCGGTCGAATTTGCCAACGCGCTTGCAGGCGTTGAGGATTGAGCGACTTTTTTATTGGAATCGCAGGCACACCAACGGGCCATAACTGGGCCTTGGGGCTGGCATTGCTGGCTGCCGTCAGCCATGCAATATTTGGTGCATTGCAAAAAGGCCGGTTTGATCCATGGTTAACACGCGGCGCGATTGATGGGTCTTATGCCATAATGGCGCTGCCTTTTGTGCTGTTTGTCGTGCCGTGGCCCGAACCGCATATGTGGCCTATATTTGCCGGAATGCTGGTAATTCACCTTGTTTACAAAGTGTTACAGGCCATGGCTTACACCAAAGGTGCCTATACGGTTGTGTATCCGGTGGTGCGCGGCACGGGGCCGCTGGTTACGGTGCTGGCGGCTGGTGTGGTGTTTGGCGAGCGTTTTGAGCCGATGCAATGGTTTGGCGTGTTGCTGCTCTCGGGCGGGATATTTGGGTTGGCGGCGTTTAATCTGACCCGCTCGAAAATTGATCAATCAGCTATTCGCTCTGCTGTATTTTTGGCGTTTATGACAGGGCTGTTAGTGGCAGTATATACCACTTATGACGCCTACGGCATTCGCGCCACGGCTGATCCTTTTACGTTTCTGGCGTGGTTTTTCCTGATTGACGGCTTGGTTTTCCCCTTCATCGCGGCGCGACGGTTTAAAACCATGCAAAACCCACCAGAATTAGCGCCATTGCTGCGCCGAGGCGTGATTGGCGGGCTGTTGGCTTATGCTAGTTTTGGGTCAATCATGATGGCGACGCGGCTGGGTAATGTAGGCGAAGCAGCAGTATTGCGAGAGACCTCAACCGTGTTTGCCGCCCTGATTGGCTGGCTGTTTTTGAAAGAAACAGTGGGGCCGGTGCGCGCAGGGTTAATGGCAATAATTGCGCTGGGCGCGGTTGTGGTGGAATTCGGTTAACAAAGGTATTAAGGGTGACAAATGGAACAAAAAAAACAAAACCCGATTCTGAAACTTGTACTGGAAATGGGACCGATTATGGTCTTTTTCCTGTCGTATAAATTCGCCCCTCATGCCGAAGGGATT
Source organism: uncultured Rhodobacterales bacterium (assembly GCA_964497195.1). Taxonomy (GTDB): domain Bacteria; phylum Pseudomonadota; class Alphaproteobacteria; order Rhodobacterales; family Rhodobacteraceae; genus UBA3077. The sequence continues at coordinate 12,331 of CAZCDC010000043.1, forward strand.
AGCGATGATGAGCGCCAATTGGCGCAGGTTTTGTTTGCTACGGCGGTATTTGTGCCGGTGACATTGGCGGCGTTGGCCTATTCGTGGATAACAGTACGGCATTTGCCCAAAATGGCGGTGATGACAGCGGTAATCGTTGTGATTTTCGGCGGACTGACATTATGGCTGCAAGACGCCACATTCATCAAGATGAAACCAACGATTTTATATGTGGCTTTTGGCGCTACTCTCGGGTTCGGGTTGCTGCGGGGGCAGTCTTATTTGCGCTATCTGATGGGGGAGTTTTTACCGCTTCAGGACGAAGGCTGGATGATTTTCACCAAACGATTTGCGTTGTTTTTCATATTTTTGGGGATCACCAACGAAACTGTCTGGCGCAGCTTTGACACCGATACATGGGTCACGTTCAAAACGTTTCTCCTGCCGTTGGCGACGTTTGCATTTATTTTTAGCCAGTCCGGCGTATTTCAGAAATACGCAATCCCCGAGGAAGATACCGATACCTAACTGCTTAGCCCATCCTGCGCGCGCATCCGGTTAACCTGGACTATAAGATTGTCGCGGGC
>CAZCDC010000043.1:12996-14337 GCA_964497195.1 uncultured Rhodobacterales bacterium
GCCAAATCTTTGGCATCCTGAAAATCACCGGCGGCCAGCAATAAATACTCTGATACTTCCTCTGCCAGCGCCCAATTTTGGGGCTGCAATTCCATGGCTTTGGCGTATAGTTTTCTGGCAGCTTGAAAGGCGTTTGCCCGCAGCATGTCCCGGGCTGCCTCAACCGGCAGGGTTAGTGCCCGATAACGGGCTTCGCCGAATAACAAATCAACCAGCTCAAACAAATCATCATGTTCTCCGGCGTATAAAACCCGTGTAATCAGGCTGCCTTCTTCCTGTGCCGGACGTATCAAGCTGATGTCATTTTGGGCTTTGTCAAAATAGGTATCGATCTGATGGAAATTCACCGCATGGGCGGCTGATTGGCCAAAGGTTTGGAACTCGACAGCGTCGGAAGGGTCGCGCAGAGTGGTGGTGCCGTAATCTGAAAACATCGCCACACCGCCGCGCCGTAATGCGCGCCCGGCATTTTCCATGCACCCCAGCGCCCCATAGCAATGCACCATTGGGCGGGTTTCTTCGTCAGAGATATCGGGTAACGCGGCCGTAAATTGTAGCTCCGCAGCCTGAACCGGCTTGTGGCGCGTTTGAATGCTCAGTGTTTTTCCAAGCGATACAAGCCCGGTCAGGTGGCCAATTCCGGGTTTTTTAAGGGCTTTGCGTAGCTCGGATGCTTTGTCGTCATCGGCAACGGTCAGGATTGACCGCGCCTCCATGCGCTTGATAACCCCTTCGCCGAGTGACAGGATGTCAACCGGCAGGCTGTCGAGAAGGTAGGACACAAATATGCCGTCAAACTTGCCTGAATATTCGTCCGGCCAAGATGCGCTGGCATCAAAAACACGGGCCTCGATATGGTCGCTATGGGCTGCCAAAACCCCGTATTTATCCTGCGATTCCAGCATTGATGCATTACCGTCGCTGACTACATACCGACAGTTTTTATAAATTTCGGGCGCCAGTTCAGCCAATCGATCAAGAAATAGCTTGGCAAAAATGCCTGAACCAGCCCCAAGCTCCAAGAATTGGTAATCATGGTCGGGCGGGTTATCGCCCAGTGTTTCAAGGACCAGTTGAACAGCATCATCCGACAGCCGCCCGCTGGAGGTGGCTGCATAAGGGACATCCATCTGAAGAAATGTCTCAAGGCCGGCATTGGCCCAGCTTGCCCGTGCAAGCCGCAGCGACGCGCAAGACCAGATTGGCTGCCAAGGCTCCACCGGGGTTCCTGCAAATGCACCGCGGGCAATAATCGCAACCGGATCGATCACGTTTTGTTACCTTTTAGCTTTCTTTTGGTCGTAGATTCGCAATGCTTGGTCAACCAGTTTCATGGTGTTT
>CAZCDC010000043.1:14437-17882 GCA_964497195.1 uncultured Rhodobacterales bacterium
TTTTCAATTTTATCAATATCTGCCATGAAAATTCCTACTAAAATTATAGTGAAATACGAAGAATAGCGTTAAATTGATGGTTTGTCCACAAATGTAAGTGGAAACGATCGGGCAGCACTGCTGGCAGGGTTTATTCTGCGATCGCTTCTTGAATGGCAGGCGCGATGTATTTTTCAAATACCTTGCGGGTAATAGGCCCGGGATAGCGCAGGATAATTTCACCATTGCCATCAATCACAAAGGTTTCGGGCACGCCGGTCACACCCCATTCAATGGCGTTGCGGCCAGTGAAATCTGCGCCGACTTTGACGAACGGATCACCGAGCGACGCCAGAAAGCTAAGCGCGTTATCGGGATTGTCTTTGTAATTAATGCCAATAATCGGAATGCCGTTTTCTTGCATTTCCATTAGATTTGGGTGTTCTGTGCGGCAAGGACCACACCAGCTTGCCCAAAAATTCACCAGCTTTACGCCGTCGAGGTCCATATCCTCATTTGTGGGGGCCGGGTCGGTGCGCAGGTCAGTAAGGTTTATGTTGGGCACATGCCTGCCTGTTAGGCGCGATGGAATATCCGCAGGATCCTCTTGTTGAAGGCCAAAATAAAACGCAACGGCAAGCCCTGCAAAAATGACGGGCGGCACCAGTAGCGCCAGATTGAATTTTGCCATTTAAGAATTTCCCTTGTGTTTTTTCTCTAATGCTTTGAGGGCCGTTTTGCTGGCCTTGGCGCGGTATATAGAAATAATTGTGATGATCAGAACCAGCCCGATGGAGCTGCCCCATGAGCCAAGTACAGAAAATGCGTAACGTCCAAGATCGGGCATCATGATATTTCTCTCGCTTGCAAGGCCGCGATGCGACGATTGCGGATTTCTGTGCGGGTACGGATGAAAAGCAGGGTCAGGAACAGAAAGAAAACCCCTGCCATGACCAGCATTAACGGGTACCAGAATACGTCCGAGATATTTTCCTCTTTGTCCAAAGACAGTGTTGCGCCTTGGTGGATGCCTTGGCTCCAGAAATTAACCGCGTAACGGGACAGGATAGCAAAAACCGAGCCGATAAGGCAAAGAATTGACGTAAGATCAGCGGCCTTGTCAGGCTCATCAACTGATTCCCAAAGGGCGATATAACCGATGTAAAAGATGAACATAATCAGAAATGATGTGAGCTTTGGATCCCACTGCCAATAGGTGCCCCACGTGGTGGACCCCCAAAGCGCGCCGCTGATGAGTGCGGCGAGGGTGAAAAACGCGCCAATGGGCGCGGCGGCCTTGGCGGCAAGGGCAGAAACATGGTGGCGACGGATCAGCCAAATGAGCGAAGTGACAAACATCATGAAGTAAATGTTGATGGCGAGGAACGCCAAAGGCACATGCACATAGATGATTTTTACAGAAGCGCCTTGAAGCCGATCATTTGGGGTGAAAAAGAATCCCCAAATAAGGCCGGAGAACAGCAAGACAACAGTCAACACCGCAAAATACGGTAATAACCGACCTGAAAGGCGCATAAAGCGCACCGGATTTGCGAATTCCCAAATAAACATTTCGGGACCTTATATTCAGATGCTGAAGGGTGCAATTGCCATTCGGTCACATATGGTTCAACGGAGCGCGTGAACGCGCATTACTTTGACTTGGCCCCAGTGGGCCAAGCGATTGGTGCCTAGCTGAGATGGCTGCGTAATGCTGCCGCAGCCGCAAATGGGGTGAGGGCGAGGGTGAATAGGCTAAGCCCTGCAACTAGCAGCAGGGCGGGCATTGGGTCTGAGCCTTCTGAGGCCAGTGTTGCGACCTTTGCGCCGAAAATTAGCGTCGGAATATAAAGTGGCAGGACAAGCAGCGAGAGCAATAACCCGCCCCGCCGCACGCCGACGGTAATTGCCGCACCCGCTGCACCAATAAAACTGAGGGCAGGGGTTCCCGCAGCGAGGCTGACGATGAGCCAGACATAGTTGTCAGATGGCAGGCTGAGGGTGATCGCCAGTACCGGCGCGGCAATGACCAGTGGTAATCCAGTTGTAAGCCAGTGGCTGAAGGCTTTGATGGCGACCAGCAATTCGAGCGGCAGGGGCGACAGGGCGAGGATATCGAGGGTGCCATCCTCGGAATCTGTTTGGAATAAGCGATCAAGCGACAGCAGGCAGGCGAGCAGGGCGCCGATCCACAGGGTTCCGGGGGCGATTTTCGCCAAGATATCTGGGTTGGGACCAACACCAAACGGGACAAGAATAACCACGATCAGGAAAAACGCCAACCCAAGGCCGGCACCGCCACCGGACCGGAGCGCAAGGCGGAGTTCGCGGATAAGCAATGCCTTCATGTCCAGTCGCCTTTCAGGAACGGGTCAATTTCTGGCAAGGTGGCGCGGGTTTTTGATGTCATGGTTTCGAGGCGTAATTCAGTAGCGTTAGCAAGGCCAAGGTCAATATGTGTGGCAATCAAAGCCATGCCGCCATTGGCGCAATGCTGGTCGATCAGACGCGCGAATTGTTCGGTTGTTTCTGTATCCAGCGATACTGTGGGTTCGTCCAGCAACCACATTGGCCGCGCGGTTACGGCAATGCGTGCCAAGCCAAGGCGGCGCTTTTGACCTGCGGAACAGGTGTGGGCGAGGCGATCTGCGATCTCGGTCAGGCGGAAATCCTGCATGGTTTTGTCAAAGGCGTTGCTGCCAAATAAATCTGCCCAGAATTGCAGGTTCTCAGCCACGGTCAATTGTGGTTTGATGGCATCCAGATGGCCTGCATAGGTGATGAGATCTTGGAATTCTTCGCGGTTAGTTAGCGCGGTGTCATTCAAAATAACCTGACCGGATTGGGGCGGGATAAGCCCGGCCAGCACGCGTAGCAAGGTAGATTTTCCAGCGCCGTTTGGCCCGCGCAGCACCATTGCCTGACCGTCTGCGATGTCAAATGACAGACTGGCAAAAATAGGGCGGCCGCCGCGCTGACAGCTAAGGTTTGAAACTGTTAAGCTCATGGTTACGCCTTAGCGCGTTTAATCCTGTGGGGGAAGGTCACGCAGATCATCTGCTGCAAAATAAATAAAATCCTCGCAATTTATTGTATTTCGGTATACAATTGCACACAAAGACGATATGCCCTATTGAAAGCTGCCTTTATGCGCGGCATCCCTGCCCCAAACACCTGAGGAGGTCCCCCATGACAGTCCAAGTTGGCAATGATAGCAACAGCACCCGCCGCGACCTGAAAGTTGGCGCGCAAACCGTTTCGTATTATTCGATCCCCGCCGCGCAAGACGCCGGGCTTGGTGATTTCTCACGGCTTCCGGCGGCGCTTAAGGTTGTGTTGGAAAATATGTTACGGTTTGAAGACGGCAAGACGGTCAACACCGATGACATCAAGGCATTTGCTGAATGGGCTGCCAATGGTGGCCGCAACCCACGCGAAATTGCCTATCGCCCCGCGCGGGTTTTGA
>CAZCDC010000044.1:0-17557 GCA_964497195.1 uncultured Rhodobacterales bacterium
AAATCGGTTCTTTGGCGATTTTCATCACCTTGCGGACTTTTTCCAGCGGCATTTGCAGCTTGGCGGCCAGTTCCTCAGGCGTTGGTTCGCGGCCGATTTCATGCAGCATTTGGCGGCCGGTGCGCACCAATTTGTTAATGGTTTCAATCATATGCACCGGAATTCGGATGGTGCGGGCTTGGTCGGCAATGCTGCGCGTAATCGCTTGGCGGATCCACCATGTCGCATAAGTGCTGAATTTATAACCGCGACGATATTCAAATTTATCCACGGCTTTCATCAAGCCGATATTGCCTTCCTGAATCAAATCTAGGAATTGCAAACCACGGTTGGTGTATTTTTTCGCGATCGAAATAACCAGACGCAAATTTGCCTCAACCATTTCTTTTTTCGCCGCGCGGGCTTCTTTTTCGCCTTTTTGAACCTGTTGCACAATGCGGCGGAATTCGGAAATATCCACGCCGATATATTGGCCAACTTCGGCCATTTCTTCGCGCAGGTCAGCGACTTTTTCACCGTGGGTTCCGGTGAATGCTTCCCAGCCGCGGGTTTTTAGCGCAGCAACACGTTCCATCCAGGCCGGGTCCAGCTCAAAACCTTTGTATTCGTCGATGAATTCGCGGCGGTTAATACGGGCTTGATCAGCGATTTTGACCATGCCAGAATCGACCACCATGATTTTGCGGTTGATGCCGTAAATCTGGTCAACCAGCGCCTCAATACGGTTATTATGCAGGTGCAATGCGTTAACCAGCGTGACAATCTCGGTGCGCAGACGCTGGTATTCCAGTTCCTGAGCCGATGAAAATGTTTCACCTGTCGACATCGCCGCGTTCATGCGGCCTTCTTGCATCTCGGCCAGTTTTTCATAATCGGTAGCGATTTGATCCAGGGATTCAAGGACGCGGGGTTTTAGCGCCGCCTCCATTGCAGCCAATGAGAGGTTGGCCTGCTCGTCTTCTTCCTCGTCATCGTCGTCGTCATCATCATCATCTTCGGTTTGATCCTCGGATGTGGTTTCTTCGGCATCATCCTCGTCTTTGGTTTCTTCCTTGTCGTCACCCTCGACTTCTTCTTCTTCGTCCTCAACCATGAATTCATTAAAGGTGGTATCGAGGTCGATGACGTCGCGCATCATGATGTCTTCGGTCAGCAGCTCGTCACGCCAAATCGTGATTGCCTGAAAGGTCAGCGGGCTTTCGCAGAGACCCGCGATCATGGTGTTTCGGCCAGCCTCAATCCGTTTGGCTATCGCGATTTCGCCCTCGCGCGATAGCAGCTCAACCGTGCCCATTTCACGCAGATACATGCGCACAGGGTCATCGGTGCGGTCCAGAATTTCGTTGGTGGCCGAGGCGGTTACCAGTTCGCGCCCTGTGGTGCTTTCGCCGATTTCGACAACATCTGTGTCGGTGTCTTCGTCCTCGGCCTCTTCGCCCTCGGTTACGTTAATACCCATGGTGGACAGCATCGCCATGATGTCCTCGATCTGTTCCGAGGATACCTGATCGGGGGGCATAAATTCATTTAATTCGTCATAAGTGACATATCCGCGTTCTTTTGCTGTGGCCAGCAATTTACGAAAGGCGGTTTGGGACATGTCGAGCTGTGGGCTCGCAGCACCAATATCGTTGTTTTTCTGACTGGTGTCTTTAGCGGCCATGTAATGCTCCGTAGCTTGCGAATCATGCGAATCACTTTTGATGCGAATCACCTGCGAATTTCGCTTTTTGCGAGGTGATTCGCAAGGGGGGTTATTTTGGGTCTTTTTTCCAGATTTTCTGGTCTATCAGGGCTTGTAAATTACGCGAAAGCTCGCCCTCGCCCTCGCTGCTATCCTCATCGGTTATGCCACCAATATCAGCCGTGCGTTTGGCCTCTCGGGCTTGGTCAAGTCGCCATGTCATGCCCTCATCAGCCGTGCCTTGGTTTTCTTCTTCGGCCTCTCGGGTTTCTTCCATGATGCCTAGTATGGCCTGTTGGCGGGCGATATCGGTGGCAATGGCTTGGGTGGCCAATTCGGGGTTAGCATTCGGGCGCAAGTATGGATTATCGCGAACTTGGCCAATGCTGTTGAGCTTGTCATAGCTGTCATAGCCGATCGAATTATGGACCATTTCGCGCAAGTATTCCCTTTGCGTATCTTGAGGTTGAGATAAGGTGTCATGCAAATGAGACAAGAGGCTGTGGCAGATTTCCCGTAAATCTGGGCAAATAAATTGCAATCTGTCCAGTTGACCCTCAAATTCCTCAGCGATTTCCGGGTGGTTGAGACAACCCAGCAGAATGGCGCTTTCGCGGACGCGGGCCTCGGCCTCGGGGCCGGTGGATTTGCGCGCCAGCAAAGATGATTTGGTACCGGCCAGTGCGGGCTGCGGGCCGCGTTTATTAAACGGCGTCCATTTGGTTTGGCTGCGTTTCGGGGCAAAAAGAGTTTTGCGCAGTTGCCGGATTGCGTCGTTGTAATGGGCGTAGATCGACGGGTCTTTGATTTTTGCCAGCGCGGATTTGAGGTTCTTGTCCAACGCGGCGCGACGCTCCGGGCTGTCAAAATTTTTGCTGGCGGTTTCGCGGTTCCACAACAGCGTGACCATCGGTTTGGCGTTGTCCAGTACGGTTTGCATGGCCTGAGCGCCGCTGGTTTTGATTAAATCGTCGGGGTCCAACCCCTCGGGCAACATGCTGAAACGCAGGGATTTTCCGGGTTCAAGCAGCGGCAAGACAATATCAATCAAGCGAATGGCGGCGCGCATTCCGGCGGTGTCTCCGTCCAGCGTAATTGTCGGTTCGGGGGAAACCCGCCACATCAATTGCAACTGGTTTTCGGTGATGGCGGTGCCAAGCGGGGCCACGGCATGTTTGAAACCGGCTTGATGGAGCGCGATGACATCCATGTAGCCCTCAGCCACGATAAGGCCGCCGATTTTCCCGGCGGCTTCGCGGGCGGGGCCAAGATTGTAAAGATTGCGGCCTTTGTCGAATAAGGGCGTTTCCGGCGAGTTCAGGTATTTGGCCCGCGCATTCGGGTCCATGGCGCGGCCCCCAAAAGCAATGGCGCGGCCGCGTTGGTCGCGGATCGGGAAAATAATGCGGTCGCGGAAACGATCATAGGGTTGGCCGCCATTATCGGGCAGGGCACACAACCCCGCCTCGATAATCTGGCCTTGTTTGAAGCCTTTGGCTTTGAGCGCCTCAAATAATCCGGTGCGGCTATCGGGGGCAAAACCGATTTCAAATGTGGATTGGGTTTTTTCGGTCAGCCCGCGTTTTTTCAGATAATCCCGTGCGGCTTGGGCGGGTGCGGTTTTGAGCTGCATCAGATAATGCTGAACGGCGGCCTCCATAACATCGACCAGCTCGGTGCGTTTTTCGGCGCGTTTGGCCTCAGCCGGATCGGATTCCGGCACGGGCATTCCGGCCTCAGCGGCCAGAATTTTGATGGCCTCCATAAAACCGACATTTTCAGTTTCGCGCACAAAATTAATGGCGTCGCCTTTGGCGTGGCAGCCAAAACAATAATAAAAGCCTTTGCGGTCATCCACATGAAAAGACGCGGTTTTTTCGGTGTGGAACGGGCAGGGCGCCCAGTAATCGCCTTTACCGGCATTGGTTTTTTTGGCCTCCCAAATAACTTTGCGCGCCACGACTTGCGCCAATGACAGGCGGGTGCGCAAATCTTCAATGAAACCGTCAGGCAGGCTCATGGGCCGACCTTTATATCGACAACTTGGCGCAGGGTTCCATCCAGATTAAAGATATAAATCTCTTGTTGGCCATCATGGTGCTTGGTGACAACTGCCACAAAATCAGTGCCAAGGGTCATGGCCAGTGCGGTGCGCCCAGCGGGGATTTCGATATTTTCGGGAATTTCAAGCGGTGGCGTGGCGGGGGATGTAAAGCGGATGACAATCACGACGACTACGGTTATGAAACCCAATATCATTACAATGGTCAATATGTTGACCAACCGCCGGAGCATCTTTAGGTGTTTTGGTTCTTCGTACGGGGCATCCATGACGGCACTTTCTGAAACGATAACAATAACGCTGGGGGAATCGCCAGCACCCCGACTTGATAAAGCTTTGGCGGCTTTTGTGCCAGAGGGGGTTACGCTGTCGAGGTCGCGATTAAGGGTGTTGATCGAGGCGGGGCAAGTTTCGCATTTGGGTAAGGTTGTAACCCAAATCAAGGCTAAGGTGCAGCCATTTCAGGAATGGCAAGTGGTGCTGCCTGTAGCGGTGGAGCTGGAGGCCCAGCCCGAGGATATTGCGATTGATGTTCTGTTTGAGGATGCGCATCTGATTGTTGTTAATAAGCCAGCCGGAATGGTGGTACATCCGGCGCCGGGGTCTGAAACCGGCACGCTGGTGAATGCGCTGCTGCATCATTGCGGTGATACATTGTCAGGTATTGGCGGGCAAAAACGCCCGGGCATTGTGCACCGGATTGACAAAGATACATCCGGGGTTTTGGTGGTGGCGAAATCCGACGCGGCACATCAGGGGCTGGCGGCGCAGTTTGCGGCCCATAATCTGGAGCGCCTGTATCGGGCCGTGGTTTGGGGCCGCCCGACAGCTGTTGATCCGCGGCTGGCAGGCATCAAGGGTGTGCGTTTCGAGAAAGGCAATGTGGTGCGGATATCGGGCAACATTGCACGCCATAAAACCGATAGAAAACGTATGGCTGTGGTCAAGGATGCCGGTCGTCATGCAATAACACGCGCACGCACCGATGAAACCTTCGGCCCAACGGACCGCCCGGTGGCGTCGCTGCTCACCTGTTGGCTGGAAACCGGACGCACCCATCAAATTCGCGCGCATATGTCTTATGTCGGGCATGCGTTGATTGGCGATACGGTTTACGGATCGCGCCGTGCCATCCCGAAAAAGGCACTGCCTGAGATTGGGGTTGAGGCATTGCGAAGCTTTCCGCGTCAGGCTCTCCATGCGGGTGTTTTGGGGTTTGTTCATCCGGTTACGGCGGAAGAATTGCGCTTTGAGGCACCGCTGCCGGCTGATTTTGAAACATTGCTAAGCGCGCTAAGAAACACTGGCTCAAAAAATGCCTGATCAGAAACGATCCAGCGGCTTGATTTTTCTGCTCCCCTTGGCATATTTGCTGTTTTTACCCGCCTTTGCAGCCTTTTTCGAGCTTGGTTTATGGCAGCAAACCGGCGGCAATAAAGCCACTATTCTCAGAGAACATCCGTGGCGCATTTTGCCATTTTTTATGTTGTTTCTGGTTGTGCTGGCCTATCAGGTTAATCGAGCGCCTTTGCCGCGCCTTGGCCGGATCAACAGTATTTTTCTAATCGGGTATTTGCGTTAAACGCAGGGCTGGCAATATTTGTATCGCCGATACCACAATTGGCATATCAAATGGCCATTTTGTTTCTGTCGGCGTTAATATTAGGCTGGGCATCCTATTATTTTGTGTCTATTTATCACAATAAATACCGCAACACTTTATATTTGGCACTTATTGGCGGGGCGGTCCTTCATATTCCTGCGGTGCTTTTGTTGATTTATCTTCAAAAAGATACCCCCGATTTCAATTGGTCGATCAACATCACCGGATTTGGCAGTGTGCGCATATACGGCTATACGCTTGAGGTGGCTATTGCTTTGGGGATTGGCATTTTGACCGCTCAGCCACTAATTTCCAAGCGCCACGGCTATTTTCTTTGGCTTTGTCTGATTGCTTTGTGGATGATGCTGTTTTGGAGCGGTGCCCGCGGCGCGGTTATTTCGATTATGATTGCGGTGCTGTTTTCAAGCATTTTTTGCCCGCGCTATGCACTAAAGGCCGTTACAATAACTGTTTTAAGTGGTCTGGCTGGCGCGTTATTGTCTTTGCTGATCTGGCTTCCCGATACTGAGTCATTTGGATTGATGCGGATAATTGCAAGTTCTGGTCGCGAAACAGTCGATGCATTTTCCTCTGGCCGTATCGAGATGTGGCAAGACACGCTGGCATTTATCAGTGCGCGGCCATTTTTGGGATATGGGTTGTTTCAGGTTTTGGATTTGCTGCCGCCAAGCCTGTCGGAATCTGGAACCACCATTATGGTGCAGCGTCAGGTTCATAATATCATTTTAGAAGTTCTGTTGGCATTTGGATTTGCAGGTGGCGGTATCGTGTTGTTTTTTATGGTAAAAACTTGGCTCAGAGTTGTGAGGAATGTCACGCAATCTGCATCAAGCCTGCATTGGCCTGCATTTTTGGCGATAAATACCTTGTTGATGCATGGGATGATTTCGGGCACATATTTTCATGTTCATTCTGTCATGTATCTGGCGTTATTGTTTGGCGTGGGTCTGCAAAAAATAACCAAATAAAAATGGTTTCCGGGGCATGTTTTTAATCGTTACTTTTGCGACAAACGACGGAATTTATACGCCATAACGTATAGTTTATATTGGAAATATATTGATATTTGGGCAGTGCACACCCATATCTGACTAAAGCGTTAAGATGAACGCCAATGAGGAGATATTATGAGCTACGCAAGATTACCCGCACCGTCACCCGAGCAAGGCCTGTCACGTTATATGCAGGAAATCCGCAAATTCCCTATGCTGGAAAAAGAACAGGAATACATGCTGGCCAAAGCGTGGGCTGACCATGAGGATAGCGACGCCGCGCATCAAATGGTTACCAGCCATCTGCGCCTTGCGGCCAAAATCGCCATGGGCTATCGCGGCTATGGCCTGCCCACAGCCGAGGTGGTTTCCGAGGCCAATGTTGGCCTGATGCAGGCGGTCAAACGCTTCGATCCCGAAAAAGGCTTTCGCCTTGCGACCTATGCGATGTGGTGGATCCGCGCCAGTATTCAGGAATATGTGCTGCGCTCGTGGTCTTTGGTGAAAATGGGCACAACATCAGCCCAGAAAAAGCTGTTTTTCAATCTGCGCAAAGCCAAAAATAAAATCGGCGCGCTGGAGGATGGCGATTTGCGGCCTGAAAATGTCAAACGTATCGCGACCGAGCTGAACGTGACCGAAAAAGAAGTGATTTCGATGAACCGGCGCATGTCGGGGGGGGATGCCAGCCTGAACGCGCAGATCAAAACTGATGGTGAAGGTGCGGCCGAATGGCAGGACTGGCTGGAGGATGAGGATGCCGACCAAGCCGCCGATTATGCGGAAAAAGACGAGTTGGATATCCGCCGTGAATTGCTGGCTGAGGCGATGAAGGATTTGAACGAGCGCGAACAGGATATCCTGACCAAACGGCGCTTGTCCGAGGAAAGCATTACGCTGGAAGATCTTTCCAAGGTTTATAAGGTCAGCCGTGAACGTATTCGTCAAATTGAAGTGCGGGCGTTTGAAAAACTGCAACTCAAAATGCGCGAATTGGCGGCAACCCGTGGCATGATTGCCACCGCAAATTAATTTGACAGACGGCAAGGGATTGCCGCCTGTTTCAAAAGGGTAAAAATGTCGCTTTTCTCCTATGCTGCCGCTGGAATTGCCCTGTTTTTCATGCAAGGGCAGCTGATTTATATGCCCGATGACCGGCAATTGGCTGATTGCAACTTGCCCATTGGCACAACATTTTGGCATCAAGATAATGAGCGCGGCATTCTGGCCGATGCGGGCCATGACCGGTTGCTGATCTTTTTCCATGGCAATGCAGACATGGCCTGTGACTGGCGATATTTGGGTAAAAACCACCTGAACACAATGGGTTATGATGTCTTGGTGATGGAATATCCCGGCTATGGCGGCGATGATCGCACCCCGTCTAAACTGCTGATCGAGGCGATGATTGACATCAGCCATAACTGGGTTAGCCAGCAAGATTACCTCGGTATTACGGTGATGGGATTTTCATTAGGGACAGGCGCCGCATCACTTTATCCTGAACGATATGGCGCAGAGGATAATGTCATCCCCCCAGCCATTCCGCCACTCTAAAAACCGAGCTGGAAAAAACCGGCCATACCGTCACCAGAGTGGTCTTGTCAGGCATCGGCCATAACGGGTTGTTCGCCGCCCCGTATTTTGATCAATTTATGTCAGAAAACCTGAATTAGCCGGCTTCTTTGTTTCTTAAATACTCAAAAATCGGTGGATGCAGCATGATCCAGCGCATCGGTGAAATCCTTTTGGATCAGGTCAAAATCTTCTATGCCGAGCGATACACGAATTAGGTTGTCCTCAATTCCGAGCGCCAGCCGCTCGGAGGATGTCAATTTACGATGAGAGGCGTGTGCGGGCATGACAACAATGGTTGCAACATCCCCCAAGGTTGACCCGTAAGGAATATTTTTAGCCGCGGTAAGAAACGCATCAGCCTGCACGCGATCGCCCTTTAGCACAAAACTCAGCATCGAGCCAAAACCATTGGGCAGCAGTGTTTTGGCCAATTCATGGTCCGTGTGGCTTTTTAGCCCAGGATAATGAACCTTGCTGACCATGGGATGCTGGCTTAGTAAATCAGCCAATTTCCCTGCATTTTCTTGGGCTTGGCGAAACCGTAAGTCAAATGTGTGCAGGCCTCTTTCGGCCAGCCAACAATTATGGGGGCTGGAGTTAAAGCCCATTGTTGCCACCAGTTCTGAAATTGTGGCCAGTAATTGCGGGTCTTTGCCGCCGAGATATCCCAGATTAAGGTCGCTGTGACCCGATAGCATTTTTGTAACCGAATGCATCACCAGATCTGCACCGTGGGCAAGCGGGTTAAAACCGTTTGGCGTGGTGAATGTGTTATCAATCAACAACAGCGCCCCGGCTTTTTTGGCAGCCTTTGCCAGCGCCTTAAAATGGGTTACCCGCACCATCGGGTTTGACAAGATTTCAGCAATAACAATGCGGGTTCCGGGTGTGATGGCATCTGCATAGGTTTCGGGGTTCGAGGCATCAAAAAACCGCGTTTCAAACCCCATGCGCGGCAGTTCGTCGCCAACAAGTTTGAGCGAGCGGCCATAAAGTTGCGAGGCGGCGGCGATGCTGTCATCTTTGCGAAGCACAGACATAAATGCAGCGGTGATTGCGGTCATGCCTGAGGCTGTCATGATTCCTGCGTTGGCACCCTCCATCCATGATATTTTCTCAGCCAGCGATGCGGCGTTGGGGTGCCCGTCACGGGCATAGGTAAATCCCTTGATCTCGTCATTGTGCAGCATCTGCAACTGGCTGAGGCTTTCATAATGAAACATCACCGAATTATGGAGCGGCGGCGAAAGCGGCGTGCCATGATTTTCGGGAGTAATGCTGCGGCGAACAACCGAGCGCTGCGATTTTTCCATCGGTATTTTCCTGCGTTAGTTGCTGCGGCCCAAGCCGAGCCGCGATTCGACCAGAATATAATTTTCGGCTATAGTCTGGTTGTTTTTTTAAGGACTGGCAACTTCTGAATGCGCTTTTATAACAAACGCCGGCACGTGGCCAACGGGCGATATATACGGCACCTGCATTTCCTATCCGGTCCAGTCCAAAACAATTTTACCGGAGTTACCGGATTTCATGGTCTTGAATCCTTGCTCGAATTTGTCAGCAGGCAGATGATGGGTGATGATGCGGCTGATCTCCAGCCCGTCCTCCAGCATGGCAATCATTTTATACCATGTTTCAAAAATCTCCCGGCCATAAACGCCTTTGATGGTCAGGGCTTTGAAGACAATATTTGACCAGTCAACCTGCGATTTTCCCGGGGGAATGCCCAGCATGGCAATGCGCCCGCCCATAACCATTGCATTCACCATCTGGTCAAATGCCGCAGCGTTGCCGGACATTTCCATGCCAACATCAAACCCCTGTTTCATGCCAAGGCCGGCAGTAACACTGGCCAAATCGGTTTTGGTTATGTTTACCGGCACTACTTTTGTTACTTGCGTGGCCAAATCCAGCCGTGCCTGATTAACATCGGTGATCACCACATGGCGCGCGCCTGCATGCTGCGCCACGGCGGCTGTCATAATGCCGATCGGGCCTGCGCCGGTGATGAGAATATCTTCGCCGATCAAATCAAAAGACAGGGCTGTATGAACAGCATTTCCCAGCGGATCAAGAACCGCACCGATTTCATCAGAAATTGCATCGGGCAGGGGGACAACATTAAAGGCAGGCAGGCGCAAATATTCGGCAAAAGCCCCGTCAACATTCACCCCGATGCCTCTGGTTTCCGGGTCCAGATGAAATTTGCCTGACCTGCTTTGGCGCGACTGTTTGCCAATCAAATGCCCCTCGCCGGAGCAGCGTTGTCCGATGGAAAGATCATCGACATTTTTCCCTATTTCAACAATTTCCCCTGCGAATTCATGGCCGGTAATAAGCCCGAGCGGCACGGTTTTTCGGGACCATTCATCCCAGTTCCAGATATGGATATCTGTTCCGCAAATGCCGGTTTTGTTGATTTTGATCAACACATCATCCCGCCCGATTTCGGGGATTGGGCGTTCCTCCATCCACAGGCCTGTTTCGGCTTTGGATTTCACCAATGCTTTCATCATGTTCATGACAAAACCCCTGTTGCGCGGCCAGCCTTGGCAAAAGCATCAAGCGCAAAATCGAGATCATCAATTGTCAGCGCGGCATTCATCTGGGTGCGGATACGCGCCTGACCTTTTGCAACCACCGGAAAGAAAAATCCGGCGACATAGACATCAAGCTCATACAGTTTGCTTGCCATATCCTGACTTAGCCGTGCATCGCCCAGCATCACCGGAATAATTGGATGTTCGCCGGCAAGCAGCTCAAACCCAAGGCTGCTTAGCCCGGCGCGCCAATAGGCGGCATTTTCAAAAAGCTGTGCGCGTAATGTATCACCTTGCTCCACCAGATTAATCGCCTCAATGCCCGCAGCCACAATTGCAGGGGGCAGTGAATTTGAGAACAAATAAGGCCGTGCGCGTTGTCGAAGCAGATCAATTACCGGCTGAGGCCCGGCAATATAGCCCCCCATCGCGCCGCCAAGCGCCTTGCCCAAAGTGCCTGTCAGGATATCCACATCAACCCCGTGATGGGCGGGCGTGCCTTGGCCTTTTGGCCCCATAAAACCGGTGGCGTGGCAATCATCAACCATCACCAGCGCATCATATTGTTTTGCCAGTCTGGTGATTTCAGGCAGGTTGGCCAGATACCCATCCATCGAAAATACGCCATCCGTGGCAATCATAATAAAACGCGCCCCCGCGGCACGGGCTTCTTTCAGCTTTGCTTCAAGATCAGCCATATCGGAGTTGGCATAACGATAGCGCTGGGCTTTGCACAGCCTTATGCCATCGATGATCGAGGCATGGTTTAGCGAGTCCGATATTATCGCGTCTTTTGGCCCTAAAAGCGGCTCAAACAGCCCGCCATTGGCATCAAAACAGGCGGCAAACAGGATCGTATCTTCTTTGCCAAGAAACCGTGCCAGCTTTTGCTCCAACTCGCGGTGCAAATCCTGTGTGCCGCAGATAAAACGCACGCTGGCCAAGCCAAAACCATGATTATCCATTGCTGTTTTGGCGGTCTCGATCAGTTTGGGATGATCCGCCAGACCAAGATAATTGTTGGCGCACAGGTTTATCACCTGTTTTTGAGTGCGATCCGGCAGCTCCACCGTGATCCGGCCCGCTTGGGGGGAAACGATCATGCGTTCACGTTTTAACAGCCCCTCGGAGTCTATTTCCTCTAGCGTTTTCGACATATGATTCAAGAATCGTTTTGACATATTTGCCTCCTGTTTTGGAAAGGCTATCGGTTAAATTTGCATACGTCAATATAACGGATATCAACCGTTAAAGGGGATATTAAGCATTTTTCACAACCAGCAACGCCCGCGCGGGGTGCTGTGCGCTGATGGAGTGCCGAACATCTGCTGCATATCTTATGGTATCGCCAGTTGAGACATTGGCGGTTTCGCCATCGGACATAACCAACAGATTGCCTTCAAGAACGGTTAAATGTTCCAGACATCCTTTTTTGTGGGCGGCACTTTCCAGCATGGCGTTTTGGTCAAAACGGATATCATATACTTCGGTGCCGCCGACCTCGGCCGGGGCGCTGAGGATGCGGATATCACAGCCTGCTTCGCGGTTGCGAATGACAGGGGTTTGGTCTTTGTAAACAATTTCGCGGATCGGGTGCCGGGGTTCTGCGCCTTGATCGAGCAGGGTGGAAAAATCAACGTTAAGGGCGCGGGTCAGGTTCCAAAGGCTGGCAACCGTCGGGCTGCTTTCGCCGCGTTCGATTTGCGACAACATAGAGCGCGAAACGCCCGACAATTTTGCCAGCGCATCAAGGCTAAGGCCTTTTGCCGCCCGCTCTTCTTTTAAGCGATCAGCAAGGCGTGTGGTGATTTCAGCCCTATCATTCATGGTAAGCACCTTTGGGGTAATGACATGTTTGTATAGCAAAACAGTTTGTAAATTCCAATGTTGCATTATGATATCTGTAATCGGTGCTGCGTATGGCAACGTCAAATCCTGGAAAGCTAATGGAGAGTCATAGTTCAATCGGGCCGCTAAAAATTGGCGTTGCCGCGGAGCTTATTCAGGTATCAGCCCAGCAAGATTATGCGCATTGTATTTGAGGGATATGCCGCGCCTTGAGGCGGCTTCGGATATGCGAGACCGGCGTTTTGAGGCTTCCCGGATGCTTTGGGACAAAGCCGGACATTCGCGTGAACCGCGCAGTCACTTTGGTGAATTGGGCTAAAAAAACTACCTGTTTTCGAGGAAATGGTAAGCCTCAAGAATAGTCGTGGTCAGCCCATCAAAAAAGCCCTGAGCACTGACATCCACAAGGCCTGCCTGTGTGTGCGCTTTATCAGCGCTGCGTTTTTCGGTTGTTTTTACAACAAAAAGAACGGTCGGAGCATTGAGCAACTCCCGATGGCTTGCGCCTTTTCCATGCTTCAACACGTTAATCGCAAGATAATATTGGTGAACCCTATTGGCGAGGTCAGTTTGACCAGCCTCCAACAGCAATGATTTCAATTTGCGTGAAAACGGCCCCCGTCTAAAGTGGTGCTGCATTCGTGCTTCGAAAAGAGAAAAGATATCAATCGCGGTCAATTCAAGTGAAACAGTCGCGGCACGGAGTTCTTCAACTTGGGTGCCGGAGCCGTTCTGCCCGTCCATAAGTTTTAAAACTTCTGAAATGCGATCTTCAGAAATCTTTGCATTGGCTTTTGCCGCCGCAACCAATTCAAGTAAGCTTTGTGAAGTTTCCATCATTCATTCTCCTTAATATATCACGTGCCTTACCCTTATACGGCTAGAAATGATAGTGGTGGACGGGTTGATTCTGTTAAGTAAATTCTGATTTCAAGGTCAGATCGCAGTACGGGTGCAGGGGCATTTAAGTGTGTACCAAACCAAGCTCAGGGTGGGCATATTCTATAATATAAGGGATTTGCAGAAGTGGTGGGCGACCCTGGAATCGAACCAGGCGTGGGTCGCCCCGAGGGAGTTACAGTCCCCTGCCACACCTTGCGGCCTGACGCCCATCATCTTCTGTGAGGGGTGAATAACCACCCGTCAAAGCATCGTCAATACGCAAATATGCAAACGACGCAAAAACCTTAGGCTGCTTTGCCTTTGCGAAAGCCAAACAACCATATTCCGGCCAAACCGATGGAAATGATGCCGTTCCACGCCGCCATAGACAGGCCAAACATGCTCCAGACGATCTCATCGCAGCGTATAACCGGCGTGGCCAGGATTTGCGCCATCAAGGCCTCAGCGCTTAGGCCCGAGACATCGCCTGCGGTGCAGGTATCAGGGCCGGCCAACCAACCTTGTTCAACGCCCACATGATAGCCGGCAATGCCGGCACCAAACAGCACCGCCGCGGCGCCAAGCAGCAGCAATATGCGCGATGGCAGAAAATAGGCTATCAGCCCAATTAGAATGGCAATACCATGGGGCCAACGCTGCCAGATGCACATTTTGCACGGCGGCAAATCCATGAAATATTGAAAATAAAGCGCGCCAAGCAGCATCGCCGCCGATCCCATGCCAGCCAGTAAAGCAATTTTGCGCATTATAAATACCTTATCATAAAGAAACCGCCGATAAGCAGTGTAAGCGCGACAATGAAAACAAGCCCAAGCCGCCGTTCAATGAAATCTTTAATCGCAGGGCCAAATTTCCACAACAGCGTCGCAATCACAAAAAAGCGAGCCGCGCGGGCAAAGATGCTGGTGGCTATGAATAGACCAAAATTCAACCCGGTTGCGCCGGATAATATCGTGATGACCTTATATGGAAACGGGGTCACGCCGGCGATCAAAACAGCCCAGAAACCTGTTTCGTTATAGGCCGCTTTGAGCAGGTCAAATTTTTCGGTTTTGCCGTAAAATTCCAGCACTGGCTGGCCAATACTATCAAACAATACGGCCCCGATATAATAGCCAAACGCGCCACCAATGACCGACGAGACCGTGCAGACCCCTGCGATCAAAAACGCGCGGCGCGGCGCGGCGATGATCATTGGAATCATCAAGACATCGGGCGGAATCGGAAAAATCGAGCTTTCGACAAAAGCAACGATAGCCAAAGCCCAAAGCGCATATCGCGACTGGCCAAGGGTGATTGTCCATGTGTATAAACTTCTGAGCACGGTTTTTCCATTTTTTGGTTAAACTCTATTTCCATGCCAAATGCATGAAAAACAACAATGCTGCAAGGATGAAGTGATGAAACAAAGTATAACCATGGTTGTGGCGCAGATCCAGCAGGTGTTTGCTGCGGGGCGACATGAGGACGCCAAGCAGCAAGCCCTGAAGGCTGTGCCGCACTTTCCCGACAGCTTTTACTTGCATAATCTGATTGGCGGCGTATCCAGCATGCAACACCAAAAGGACGAAGCGCTGCATTACCTGACCCTCGCGGTAAAGCTGGAGCCTAAAAACCCGGACGGGTTGGTTAATCTGGGCAATGCACAACGGATTTCGGGGCATTTGGAAAAAGCCAAAGCAACGTTGAAAAAGGCCACCAAAATTGTGCCAAATGCCGCCGAAGCATGGAATAATCTTGGTATGGTTTATGTGGATATGAACAGTCGTTCCAACGGCATGTATGCGTTTCACAAGGCTTTGGCTTTAAAACCCGGGCACCCGAGTATTTTGCTGAATATATTTATCGAATATGACCGCGATGATGATTTGGATGCCATGGAAAAAACCGTTGAAAACGAACAGAAATCTGGCAATAAAAACCTTGTTGTTGATTTATTTCAGGGGATTTTATGGTCACGGTTGGCACAAGACCAGCAGGCGGTGGATAGGTTAAGCGCGTTGGATTTTAGCAGCTCGAACGCCCAACAAATTGTTTTGGCAGAGCAACTGCGCGTGCGATATCTGGGTGTATCCAGTAGCAGGCTTGGCGATGTCGCAACGACATAATGCTTTATAACAATAACCGGCGTTGCCCACAGGTTTTTTGGGTCAATCCACACCCATCTGAAATAATCCAGCATTGACGCAAACAAATAGGTTATACCGATTGACGTTATTACACCGCTTCGCTAAACGATGGCTTGCGTGTGCCCGAGTGGCGGAATTGGTAGACGCAGGGGATTCAAAATCCCCCGCCGCAAGGTGTGCCGGTTCGAGTCCGGCCTCGGGTACCAAATTGATTTCATTGAGTTTTCAGTGAAATCCGCGATTTTTCAGGTGTTTTCACGCTGAAAAGGAACATCGCTGGTTTGCGGTGTATCCAGCTCGCGCGCATATTGATGCCCCGCATAGACCGCCATGGCGATGGTGCCAGGCACCAGACAATCTCCGATTTTTGTGACGGTTTCCAGATTGTGATCTGCAAATTGAGATTGCAGGGCCATGACTCCGTCAAACAGGCCAGAAACGGGTGTGCGGGTTGTGACAGGGATCAGGTGATCGGCTGCTAAAACCTGTTCTTTTCCCGAATAAATACACGCCAGATGCACCGCAGAATTTTCAATTTTGCTGATGGAATGGGCGCAGATGATTTTGACATTTTTGGCCAGCAGGCGCTGCTGGATGCGGTGCTGTTCCATTGTATAGGTCGTCCATTCCGCCACCATGGTTGACGGGGTTACAAAGGTAACATTGGCCCCTTGGCCAGCCAGCCTTTCGGCCACCACGCTGGCCATATAATAATGTTCATCATCATAAACCACAATATTTCCCGAAAGCCGCGCGCCATCCAGAATTGTCTCAGCAGAGACAAGTATATCGTTGATAAAGGGTTGAAAATGGCTGCGCCCAACCCCGTCACTACGCCATTTAGCGCCCAATGCCAGCACCACATGATTTGCCCCAAATTCCATTAGGTCAGCAGGATTTAGCCGGCTATTTGTATAGGTTTGTACGTTTGCCATTTGCGAAATCATGTATGTGCGGTGGTCCGCAACCCGTTTCCATTCCCCAAGGCCGGGCATTTTGGATTCGCGCAATACCCGCCCGCCAAGTTCCGGCGCGGCGTCCGCCAGCGTGACTTCATAACCGCGTTTGGCCAGCGCCAGCGTGGTCTCTAATCCTGCTGGTCCGGCGCCAACAACCAGAATTTTACTGTCGGTTTTGCGCGTCTGCATGATTTCAGGATGCCAGCCCTTTCGCCATTCCTCGCCCATTGTCGGGTTTTGGGTGCAGCGAATGGGTGTGCTTGTATAATCCCCCATCACACAGATATTACAGCCAATGCATTCGCGGATTTCATCCGCACGGCCTTCCTTAATTTTCTGGGGCAAAAACGGATCAGCGATCGAGGGCCGCGCCGCCCCGATCAAATCAAGCACCCCGCGCTTTATCTGGCTGACCATCGTATCGGGCGAGGTAAACCGCCCAACGCCCACCACCGGTTTATCCGTCACTTGTTTGACAAACGAAACATATTGCTCCTGCCCGGCCTCAGCCCCAAACCGAGACGGCATACTATCATTATCCCAGCCCGAAATATTCACATCCCAAAGATCAGGAATATCGGCCAGCATTTCAATAATTTCGCGGCCCTCAACCTCCCAGCGCATCCCGCTGACGCCCATCAGCTCATCCACAGCAAACCGGAACGGCACAGCACAAGTATCGCCAACAGCCTCTTTGGTATCTATTAAAACCTCGCGCAATAGCCGCACACGGTTTTCCAAACTGCCGCCATATTCATCACTGCGTTGATTGTATCGCGGCAATAAAAAATGCATCAGCAGGTTCATATTATGCCCCGCATAAACATAAATCAGATCATAGCCCGCGCGTTTCCCGCGCAAGGCGGCATCGCGATGCCAGCGGCGAAAATCCTTGATATCTTGTTTATCCATGGCGCGCCCTTGGGTCGGGTGGACATAAATTGTGGCCATATCGCTGGGCGCCAGCGCCGGCATACGGGTAAAATAATTCGCGACATTGGCACCGTTATGCACCAGTTGCAGCGCCGCCAAGCCATCATGTTCATGCACAGCGTCGGTCATGCGCTGATGGGTTGGCAGGTCGCTATCATCCCATAGCCGCATCAGCGCGCCCGGCGATAAATCGCTAGAGGGATGAATTTCGCATTCCTCGGTGCTAACCACGCCCCAGCCCCCCGCTGCTTTTATGCCCCGCATTGCCGCCATAGATTTTGGAAAACGATGCCCCATGCCGTTGC
>CAZCDC010000045.1:0-17511 GCA_964497195.1 uncultured Rhodobacterales bacterium
GGTGAACTTACCTTTTTGGGGGATGCGGATTTCACCAGCACAGGCGAGGCCGAACTGCGGTATTTCCAAAATGCCAAAGGCAATACATTCCTGCTGGCTGATACAGATGGCGACGGGCGCGTTGATTTTAAGGTCTTTTTCAAAGGCGTGATTGATTTCACCATTGATGATTTTATCCTCTAGCCGTTGCGCCAAACGCCAAACTTGCGCACGCATCGCTAACCACTTTGATACCTGCTTTTGTTAAAACCACCCCATGCCGGACCATTCAGGAGAATCCGCGTCGGGCATTGAACATTAACGCGCTTAGCGGTCCAATCAATCCAGAGGGCTTGCCCAGCGACTGTTCGTAAATATTTCCGGCCCGGGCCTGTTGCCCGGCAATTAACCGACGCGGATTCCCGATGCATTTACACGGCTTCTCCTGGCCGTAAAACAGGTTTGATGCCCTGCCCCGAGCAATTTGTAGCATCCAGAGAATTGGTGTGGTTTGGTCTGCCTAATCGATCTTTTTCAGCCGAGATTTGCGCAATCCACCAGCCTGATCCAGCACCGGATAAGCCACCGCAGTAATATGCGAATGAATACGGCGCTGATCGCGCAGAATATCCATATGCAGGCTAGACGTGCCAAGACTATCCATCCGGCCCTCTTTCAGACGTTCCATATGGGCATGCACAAATTCGTTCTGCATCTTGTTGACGCGGGATTTATCCTTTATCAACTGACGCGCAATCGCCACATCGCCAGACATAAATACATTGATCGCCAGCGTCAAATTTCCCGTTAACCTTTTGTTAAGGGTTAGCAGATCTGCCAGCCCTTCTTTGGAAAATCCAACGTCCATTTTAGAGCGTTTTTCGAGCGCCCCCAACAGGTTTTCTGCAATGTCCGCCATATGTTCCAGATTGGTGGTAAACATTAATATTTCAACGATACGATCGCCCTCGGGCTTGTCCACTTCTTGGCGCGAAATGCGGGTGACATAACCCTTGATCTCATCATAAAGCATATCAACCTGATCATTCAGTTCGATCAATTCCTCAACCCTTGAATAATCATCGCTCTCCAGCATTTCTGTCACGCCGCGCAGCATTTGATCAACGATTTCAGCCATATGCGTCACTTCGCGCGTGGCACATGCCAGCCCCAAAACCGGTGTATTGATGGCATTTTCATCCAGGAACCGTGGCTGCTCATCATCTTGAACACCATTGCTATCCTTGATCAGGCGCTCCCAAACCCGTCCGGCAATATGCACCAGAGGCAGAAAAATAATCGCCAAGCCAAAGTTGAAAGCGGTGTGAAAATTAACCACTAAACGGGCTGGATTCTCGCCAAATGTTTCCAAATACGGCTGGATGTGCCCAACAAAAGGCAGTACCAAAATCACCCCGATCAGCTTAAATCCGGCATTGCCAAACGTGACCCGCCGCGCCAGATCACCCTCATTCAAGGTCGCCATAATCGGCGGTAAAGCCCCCCCCAGATTGGCCCCCAGCACCAGCATAAATGCCAGATCAATGCTGATAATTCCGCCCAAGGCAAAGCTCATAACCAGCAAAACAATCGCCAAACTGGAATGCGCAACCCATGTCAAAAGCGCAGCCAGCATGATCGCAATCAAGGGTTCTGTGCGTAATGAACCAAACAGTTCCGCCAACATTCCTGAATCTCGCAAAGGTTCAGACGTGGCCACAATCAGCGACAATGCCAACAGCATCAAGCCCAATCCAAACACCGCCCGCCCCATTTGCCGAGAGCGGCTGGAACGGTTTTTCCCATGCATAATCGACCCGGCCACCGCCAGAATATAAGGCAATAAACTAAGATCAAAAGACAGGATTTGCGCCACAATCGTGGTGCCAACATCCGCCCCCAACATCACCGCCAACGCCGCCGGCAGAGCGATCACGCCGCGACTGGCAAAGCTGGAAATAATCAACGCCGTCGCGGTGGAGCTTTGGACAATCAAGGTCACAAATACGCCCGAAATAAACGCGCTAAAACGGTTCGAAACCGCCTTGCCGATAATGCTTTGCAGCTCACCACCAAAGGCCCGCGTGATGCCGGTGCGGACCATATATAGCCCCCACAGCAAAATGCTGACCGATCCGATTAATCGAAGAAGTGATTCAGTTGCGCTCATGTGCCCCTCGTCTTTTGTGACGTTTTTATGACATTGCCCCTTACATGGTCGGTTTTTTGACAAAAGAACAGAGCAAATCACGTAAACTTGCACTTTTTCCTTAAATATTGCATTAACCCAGCCAAATTTGTTGTTAGGGTTTTGTTATGGTTTTCCGCATTCTATCGTTTTTATTTATCACCAGCCTGTTGGCCAATTGCACCCAAGTTGAGCCGCTTGAGGCAACACTGGAATCCTTTGGCTATACGGCTCAATCCCACGCCTGCCTTAGCGAGGCGCTGTACCATGAGGCCCGAGGAACCCCGGATGACGGCCTGCGCGCAGTTGGCGAAGTAATCCTGAATCGCGCCACCGACAGCCGTTTTCCTGCCAGTATTTGCGGCGTAATTGACCAGCGTTATAACGGCAGTTGCCAGTTTTCTTACCGCTGCGATTCTATCCCGAATGACGTGTATAATGAGCCAAATGAGCTGGCCCGCGTGCAGGCGGTTGCGTTAACTTTACTGACCAATCGACAAGCAGATATTACCAACGGTGCGTTGTTTTTCCACGCGGCGCGCATGACGCCCGGTTGGTTTGCAACCCTTTCACCGCGAGGTCAATTTGGCGGAAATATCTTTTACCGTTGAACCTGCTGGTCAGGCTGGTATCTTGCATCCATGGCCAAATTATATTTCAATTATTCCACGATGAACGCTGGCAAAAGCACCATTCTTTTGCAGGCTTCCTATAACTATAATGAACGCGGGATGGACACATATTTGCTAACCGCAAAGCTGGATAACCGAGCCGGAAAAGGCAAAATCGCCAGCCGAATCGGAATTGATTCCAGCGCAGATATATTCAGCAATAAAGATGATTTATTTCACCTTATCTCAAAACGAAAAGCCGCAGGAAAAATCGCCTGTGTCTTTATCGACGAGGCGCAGTTTCTGACCAAAGACCAAGTCTGGCAACTGGCCATTGCTGTTGATGATTTGAAAATCCCTGTGATGTGTTATGGCTTACGCGTTGATTTCATGGGAGAATTATTCCCCGGCTCCGCGGCATTGCTGGCACTGGCGGATGAAATGCGTGAAATCCGGACCATTTGCAAATGCGGCAAAAAAGCCACAATGGTGGTGCGTCAGGATGAAAACGGCAGGGCCTTAACCGGCGGAGAACAAGTGCAAATCGGCGGCAACGAAACCTATGTTTCCCTTTGCCGCATTCATTGGCGCGCTGCTTTTGAAAGCTAAACCAGTTTATTTTCCGGGGTTTCACCCTGAAAATGGGCGATCAAATTTTCAACCGCGCACATGCCCATGGCGATGCGCGTTTCAGTTGTTGCACTGCCAATATGCGGGAACAGGCTGACATTTTTAAGCAGCTTTAACGCATCCGGTACATTGGGTTCATCCGCAAAAACATCCAAGCCCGCACCGGCGATCAAACCACCGGTTAACGCCTCGGTCAGGGCCATTTGATCAACCACATCACCACGCGAAGTATTCACCAAATAGCTGTTCTTTTTCATCAGGTTAAGCCGCGAGCGCGAGATGATATTCTGGTTGTCTCCCCCCCCCGGAACGTGAATGGAAACCACGTCTGCGACCTCCATTAGATCCTCAATTGTATCCATAGATTGGGCGCCGGGAATCTGAATATTTTCAACCTTTGAGCGGTTAAAATAGATCACCTTCATGCCAAACCCAAAATACGCCCGCAGCGCCACAGCCCGGCCAATGCGCCCCATACCAATAATGCCAAGCGTCTTGCCTTGCAATGACATGCCAAGCCCCGATGTCAGATCAAACCCATCCCAATTACCATTGCGCAAATTGGTTTCGTGTTCAAACGTCCGGCGTGTGATATTCAGAATAAGCGCCATGGCAATGTCGGCTGTGGCATCGGTCAGAACGCCGGGGGTGTTGGTGATAATGATGCCGTTTTGTGCAGCGGATTCAAGATCAATATGGTTAATACCTACGCCAAAATTAGCGACAATTTGCGCGCGCCCCGCAGCGCCTGCCTGCATTATTTCTGCGTTCATATCATCGCCAAATGTGGCAATCACCCCGTCGCCATGTGTCATTGCGCTTTGTAATTTGACGTGATCAAATGGAATATCTGAGGGGTTAAGTGCCACGGTAAACACTTCTTTTAGTCGTTTTTCAACGGCAAAGGGTAGTTTTCGGGTTGCGATAATTCTTGGTTTTGCCATGGGGTCCTCTAATGCATACGTCCGCCGGGTGGCACGTCTTGATCCGGTTTGAGCAGCACAATGCTGCCTTCCGAATCTGGTACACCCAGAAGCAAAAACTCTGACATAAATTTTCCGATTTGTCGCGGGGGAAAGTTCACAACCCCCACAACCATTTGCCCAACCAGATTTTCTGCGGTGTAATGAACGGTGATCTGGGCAGAGGTTTTTTTCACACCAATTTCAGGCCCGAAATCCACCCAGATTTTTAAGGCGGGTTTGCGTGCCTCTGGATAAGGTTCCGCTTTTGTAACGCGGCCAACCCGAATATCGGTTTGTAAAAATGTATCAAAATCCAGCATAATTCCCCCTAATTATAGGGTATAAAAATGCCGCTTTGCATGAATTGCAAGCGGCATTTTAGCCCACTATTTGGAATTTTCTCCAAGGTCTTTGATTTCCTGAAGCGAATCCTGAACCCGTTTGCCAACGATTTCCAGCGCTTCGGTATTGGCTTTTTGGGCGCCATTTGCCATATCGCTCATATTCTTCAGAGCCGATTCAAAAGCTGATTTTGCAACATCCGCGCTTGGCGCTTCCTTGCTGTCAATTTGCTTTTTAGCCTGCTCCATAGTTTTCTCAAACACCTCAAGCTGTTTTTTGAACAGCTCCTGATAGGATGCGGCGGCGGCTTTGTTGGCCTCTACCAAAGCATCCATATTTTTCTTTTGGCTGGCAACAACTTCTTCTGCATTGCCGGGAATTTTGTCAGAAAACCCCTTGGTGAAATCATTGTTTTTGAAAAATTCAGCCATTTTTTCTGCGTTAAACGGGAAGTCTTTTGGATCAAACATCGGATTGCCTTTTGTTGAGATGTTTCATTATGCTGCACTGCAACATAAATGTCAATCCCGCAGCGCGCGGCTGCGTTCAGCGGCTGCATTTATGCACTCAGTCACAATTTTTGGAAAGCCGGTTTCCGGGTTCATCAATACATCCAAAGCAGCCGCAGTGGTTCCCGCAGGGCTGGTGACGTTAATGCGCAATTGGGCTGGCGTTTCGCTGGACAGAGCCGCCAATTCGCCCGCCCCCGCCACGGTTGCCTTGGCCAATTTCATTGCCATTTCCTCGGGCAGGCCTTGCGCCATTCCTGCGGCAGCCATGGTTTCAATCAGGTGAAAAACATATGCCGGGCCGGAGCCAGACAATGCCGTAACTGCGTCCATTTGGTCTTCATTATCAAGCAGGACAGTCTGGCCAACAGCTTGCAGCAACGCCTCACAGTTTTGCATCATTTCTGCTGTTGTATTTGCGTTACCAATCAACGCTGTGATGCCTTTACCAATGGCCGCTGGCGTATTTGGCATGGCACGAACAATAGCAGTATCCATGCCCAAAACTTCCTCAAATCTTGCAATTGGTGTACCTGCTGCAATGGAAAGGTATACCGTTGAACTATCACCGGATTCAATCAGTTGTGGCAGGGCATCACCCATCATTTGTGGCTTAACCGCAATGATGCAAACTGCCGGATCATCGGGTAGTTTAACGTTCAATTTTAATCCTGATTGCACCAATTCCAGAACGCGTTTTGATGGGTGCGGGTCAAGTACAAATACGCTAGATGCGGGCATGCCATCAGCCAGCCAGCCCTCCAGCATTGCGCCGCCCATTTTTCCGCAGCCCAATAAAACAAGGCCTTTTTTCTGGATAGAAACAGGTATCATTCGGCTTCCGATTCGATTTAAGCGCGGCCATAGCTGCGTGAAAATGCAATACGCATAGCATTTTTCGGGGTTTCACCACCCCAGCATACCAGTTGAAAAGCCGGGTAAAACCGCTCACAATTTTCCAGGCATTCATTTACCATACTGTCAATTTGCGCACCCGTTGCAAAGGCGCCACCGCTTAGGTTCAGGCCATAGCGGAACACCATGGATTTTTCCTCGGGCCACAGGGTAAACGCCCCGGACCAGCTGCGATCATTCGCGAGGTCAAGCGCGACATGCAGTTGCGGCAAGGTTTCTTTGGGCGGGTCCAGATCAAAGGTACACACCAGTTTCAAAATCTCGTCATATTCTGACCACACAAGGCTAAGCGCATAATTCCGCCAGCCGCCCTCAATGATCATGGCGATTTGGTCATCCGCAACACGGTCAAAATCCCATGCGTTTAACGCTGCCAAATTTTCGACAAGGTCAATCGGATGGAGATCATCAGTTTCCAAGAATTCTTCAACAGCGTCCATATTGCCTCCGATGCCACTAAGGAAAGGAGGGTTCGCTAATTCTTGCGGAACCCCGCACAGGGCATACAACATATGGTGGGCATAAATGCCCGCGCTGTAAAGCGATTCGTTGGAATTACTATTTCTTGGCTTCGAGCGCTTCTATGCGCGCCAAAAGTTCTGCATTTTCGGTACGGGCTTTTTGCGCCATTGCTTGAACTGCATCGAACTCCTCACGGGTGACAAATTCACGGTCTGCCAGCCAACGGTCCATCATAGATTTAACCGCGGTTTCGGCCTCGGCCTTGGCGCCTTGGGCCACACCCATGGCATTTGACATCAGTTTGGACATATCATCCATGATTTTATTACCGGCTTGCATAACTTGGCTCCTTTTTTGAGGTCCCATCTCATATATGGTTGTCTTGCGTGTTTGCCAAGCTTAGCTGTAAACATACACAAACCAGCAGCCATAATCCGGAGCAAAAATGTTATATTTGATTGAATTTCCTGAAATTTCTTCCGAGATTTTTTCCTTTGAAATCGCCGGTTTTCACTTGGCATTGCGCTGGTACGCTTTGGCTTATATTGCCGGAATTGTGCTGGGATGGCGGTATATTGTTGTTTTGGTCAATCGCCCGCATCTTTGGCACAACACACCGATGACCGCGCGGCAGGTCGAAGACCTGATGACATGGATGGTTGTCGGAATTATCGCTGGCGGACGGCTTGGGTTCGTTTTGTTCTATAATTTCACGTATTATGCCGCCAATCCTGTTGAAATAGTGCAAGTTTGGAATGGCGGCATGTCGTTCCATGGCGGCATTCTCGGGGTTGTTCTTGCGGCAATTCTTTTTAGCTGGCGTCACAAACTGCCGGTTCTTAGCATTGGAGATGCCATTGCGGCGGCGGCACCCATTGGCTTGTTATTTGGCCGCTTGGCGAATTTCATTAACGGAGAATTATGGGGCCGCGCCAGCAATGTTGAATGGGCCATGGTTTTCCCCGACCCGCGTGCCCAAATTTGCCCCGAAGGTTGGCTAACTATTTGTTCACGCCATCCCAGTCAATTATACCAGGCCGGGCTGGAGGGCGCCGTTTTATTACTGGTCATGGCTTGGTTTATCTGGCGGAGATCCGGCTTAAAATCCCCGGGACGGATGACCGGAATATTCTTGTTTGGCTATGGAATATCCCGCTATTTCACCGAATTTTACCGCCAGCCAGATGCGCAATTTGTGACTGCGCTTAACCCGATAGGCTATCGGTTTAGCATCGGGGATTTTGGTATTACCATGGGGCAGGCTTTATCTATGCCTATGATAATAATCGGAATTATCCTGATAATTGCCAGCATACGCCGCGCATGACAATGCTGGCTGACATTATTGCGCAAGAAATATCAGCCAACGGTCCAATGACAATTGCGCGGTATATGGACCTTTGCTTAGGGCATTCTGAGCACGGTTATTACACCACAAAAGACCCGTTTGGTTTGGAGGGGGATTTCACGACTGCGCCTGAAATCAGCCAAATGTTTGGCGAAATGGTCGGTGTTTGGCTGGTTCAATGCTGGCTTGACCAAGGTGCGCCTAAACAATTTATCTTGGCTGAATTGGGGCCGGGGCGCGGTAGCCTGATGCTGGATATTTTGCGTGTTGCAAAATCACAAAACGGGTTTATTGATGCCATGCAAATTCATCTGGTGGAAACCAGCCCGACATTGCGCGACATTCAAGCCAACACTCTGAAAAATCACACTATTACGTTTGTGGAAAAGGTTGAAAACCTGCCAGAATTACCGTTATTTCTGGTCGCGAACGAGTTTTTTGACGCCCTGCCGGTGCAGCAATTTGTCAAAACCGACATCGGCTGGCAAGAACGGCGTGTTGATTATTCTGCTATGGGGTTTGAGTTCGTTCTGGATACGCCCCAAGAAATTCTTGTGCTGGATGCGCGCCATCCGGTTCTGGCCAATGGGCTGATTGTTGAGCATTCCCCTATTTCAGAGGAAATTGCGCACATTATAGGCAGAAAAATTTCTGCCAATGGCGGCGCGGCTTTGATTATTGACTATGGTGAAAAATCCGGTATTGGCGATACATTTCAAGCGATTAAGGGCCATTCCTCCTGTGATCCGTTAATGCATCAAGGGCGGTGTGATCTGACCTGTCATGTACAATTTCAACCCCTTGCAGAGACCAGCGGTTGCGCCACGCAATTTTGTACTCAGGGTGCGTTTTTGGAAAATATGGGTATAACGGCGCGGGCAAATGCTTTGGCAGAATCGGGAAACAGCCCGGAAATTGCTGCAAGCCATCATCGGCTTGTGCATCCCGATGAAATGGGGACATTATTTAAAGTCATGGCGTTACGGCCAAAAGGCAACGCTGCTTTGAGTGGGTTTGAAACATGAAAACACCCTATTTAACGTCTGAAACCCTCCGGGTAACGCACGGGTTTTTTGGGTGCGCCAATGGTGTTTCAACCGGTATTTATGCTGGGTTGAATTGTGGCCGAGGCTCTGGTGACGACGCGCAAGCAGTGCAAACCAATTATGAAATTGTTGCGGCTGAAATGGGCATTAATGAGAAAAACCTGTTTTCCTTATGCCAAATTCATTCCACCGAAGTTGTTGAAATTACAGCTAATTCCCAATCGAAACAACGCCCCAAGGCGGATGCGATGGTGACAAAACTCGGGGGCGCCGCCCTTGGGATTGTCACCGCTGATTGCGTTCCGGTTTTGTTTTTTGACCCAGATTCAAATATTATCGGGGCGGCCCATGCTGGCTGGAATGGGGCCGTATCGGGGATTATCGGGAATACAATTGAGGCCATGGTTGGGCTGGGTGCTAAACGTGAAAATATTCGCGCCTGTGTGGGGCCGTGTATTAGCCAAACGGCCTATGAGGTCGGGCAGGAGTTTTTTGAGAATTTCCTTGATGCTGACCAGAATAATGCACAGTTCTTCATCAACGGGCAGGCTGGAAAGTACCAATTCAATCTACCAAGGTTTGTGATCACAAACCTTCGACATCAGGAAATTCACAGCACAGACTGGATTGAAAAATGCACCTATGCCAATGATTCTGAATATTTTTCTTATCGCCGCACCACTCATCGGAATGAGGTTGATTACGGGCGACAAATTTCTGTGATCACAAATTCAGCTTATTAAGGCGCGTTCTTCCATAACGGAAAACGGCACACCCGGGTCATCTTTTGCCACGCGAATAACCAACGAGGTTTTCACACTGGCAACATTTTGCGCCGAGGTCAGCTGTTGGGTCAGAAAATTTTGAAATGTCGACAGATCAGGCGCAACACATTTCAGGATAAAGTCGATTTCACCGTTTAGCATATGGCATTCGCGCACCAGCGGCCAATCCTGCACCTTTGATTCAAAAGCCGAAAGATCAGTTTCGGCCTGTGAATGCAGGCCAACCATGGCGAAAACCTGTACTTCAAACCCCAAGTCGCGCGCGGAAACGTCTGCATGATAACCTTTGATCAGACCTGATTCTTCTAGCACACGCACGCGACGCAGGCAGGGCGGCGCAGAAATTCCCACACGCTGCGACAACTCCACGTTGGTCATGCGACCATCCGCTTGCAATTCCGCCAAAATTTTTCGGTCTATGGGATCAAGTTTACTACTGGGCATTTCGCGGCTCATTTCAATATTTTTTCCCTTATTAGGCAAAAGCCGCGTCAGACGCAATATTATTTCGTGATTTTAGGTATATCACTGCGGTGGACTGTGGCAAGAAATGGCCTTCAATCATCGTGTTGTCGCGCCTATATATAAAGAAATCGTCAAAGGAAAAATTATGTCTGATACCAAACACACCAAACTGCTTATCATTGGCTCTGGCCCTGCGGGATATACGGCGGGGGTTTATGGCGCGCGCGCAATGCTGGAGCCGATACTGGTGCAGGGCATTCAGCCCGGCGGACAATTGACCATCACCACCGATGTGGAAAACTGGCCTTCGCGCCAAGAAGTCCAAGGGCCGGATTTGATGATCGAAATGGAAGAACACGCACGGGCCGCAGGCACCGAGATTATCAGCGATCATATCGCCAGCGTTGATCTGTCAAAACGGCCATTTACGGCAATAGGCGAAAACGGCACAACATATACGGCTGATGCGATAATCTTTGCCACGGGCGCTCAGGCGCGGTGGCTGGGGCTGGAGTCAGAGGAAAAATTCAAAGGTTTTGGCGTTTCGGCCTGTGCCACATGTGACGGGTTTTTCTATCGCGGTCAGGAAATTGTGGTGATTGGCGGCGGCAACACAGCGGTTGAGGAAGCATTATTTCTAACCAAGTTTGCCAGCAAAGTAACATTGATCCACCGGCGCGATGAGCTTCGCTCGGAAAAAATCCTGCAAAACCGGCTGTTTAATAACCCAAAAATAGAACCGCTTTGGTTTCATGAGCTGGAAGAAGTGACCGGAACAAAAAACCCGCTGGGCGTAGAAGGCGTGCGTGTGCGGCATGTCAAAACCGGTAAAATTACCGAAATCCCGTGCAAAGGCGTGTTTATAGCCATTGGCCACACACCATCAAATGAACTGGTAAAGGACGTGCTGGAAACCCATATGGGTGGTTATGTTGTCACCAAGCCCGATAGCACCGCCACATCAATTCCGGGGGTTTTTGCGGCTGGTGATTTGACTGATTATATCTATCGTCAGGCAGTGACCTCGGCTGGAATGGGCTGTATGGCGGCGCTCGAAGCGGAAAAATTCCTCTCCGAGAATGAATAATTGGTAAAATTTTAACCGTTAGCCGTTAATTCAGCGGCTAGCGCGTATTATGTTGGACAATTTGTTTGGCATTTGCGAATGCGCGCGCTAAACCCGAATAGTTGATTTATCTCACGCAAATTATAGGCAATGTCATTTTATGAAAAACACTATGCAAACCCCGATTCCCGAGCTTTTTGTTTCTTATGATTCTGCCGAAAAGCTGAAATTCGAGGCGGCCGATCTGCCCAGCTGGGATTTGACGGCAAGGCAAATTTGTGACCTCGAATTACTAATGAATGGTGGGTTTAACCCGTTGAGCGGGTTTTTGTCTGAGGCTGATTATAACAGTGTTGTCAATGATATGCGTCTTGAAAACGGTGCGCTTTGGCCGATGCCGATTAATCTGGATGTTGACCAGAAATTTGCTGATAGCATTGCCGAGGGCCAAGACATTGCGCTGCGCGACGCTGAGGGCGTGATTCTGGCGATTCTGTCAGTCACAGATAAATGGACGCCAAATAAATCCCATGAGGCTGAACAGGTTTTCGGGGCTGATGATAGCGCCCATCCGGCGGTAAATTACCTGCATAACACGGCTGGCAATGTTTATATCGGCGGCCCGATTACCGGCATTCAGGCCCCTGTGCATTATGATTATCGCGGGCGGCGCAACACACCAAATGAACTACGGGCGTTTTTTCGCAAGTTGGGCTGGCGCAAGGTTGTGGCCTTTCAAACCCGCAATCCGTTGCACCGCGCCCATCAGGAATTAACGTTTCGTGCCGCCAAAGAAGCACAGGCGAATTTGCTTATCCATCCGGTTGTCGGCATGACCAAGCCCGGCGATATTGACCATTTTACGCGGGTGCGGTGTTATGAGGCGGTTTTGGATAAATATCCGTCAAGCACCACATCCCTAAGCCTGCTGAATTTGGCGATGCGCATGGGTGGCCCGCGCGAAGCCGTTTGGCATGGGTTAATTCGCAAAAACCATGGTTGTAGCCATATCATTATTGGCCGTGATCACGCGGGGCCGGGCAAAAATTCGGCTGGTGATGATTTTTACGGGCCATATGATGCGCAAGATTTGTTTAAGCAGCACGCCGATGAAATGGGCATCGAGATGATCGATTTCAAACACATGGTTTATGTGCAGGAAAAAGCCCAATACGAACCCATCGACGAGGTTGAAAAGGGTATGACAGTGCTGAATATTTCGGGCACAGAATTGCGTCGCCGGCTGGCCGAGGGCTTGGATATTCCCGACTGGTTTTCTTATCCCAACGTGGTGCAGGAATTGCGCCGCACCCGCCCTGCCCGCTCAAAACAAGGGTTTACCGTATTTTTCACCGGTCTGTCCGGTTCGGGTAAATCGACCATCGCCAATGCTTTGATGGTAAAATTGATGGAAATGGGCGGTCGGCCTGTAACCTTGCTGGACGGCGATGTGGTGCGCAAAAACCTGTCATCGGAACTGGGGTTTAGCAAGGAACATCGTGATCTGAACATCCGCCGCATTGGCTATGTTGCATCGGAAATCACCAAAAACCACGGCATTGCGATTTGTGCGCCAATTGCGCCCTATACCGCCACGCGCCGCGCTGTGCGCGAGGAAATCGAAGGGTTCGGCACCTTTGTCGAGGTGCATGTTGCCACCAGCCTTGAAGAATGTGAACGCCGTGATCGCAAGGGGCTGTATAAGCTGGCGCGCGCCGGCAAAATCAAGGAATTCACCGGCATTTCAGACCCGTATGAGGCCCCAACAAAGGCGGAGCTGGTGATTGATACCGAAAATGTTGACGTGGATAACTGCGCTCATCAGGTGATTTTGAAGCTGGAGCAGCTTGGATTGATCGCTGGATAAAAAACCACAGCAGCACAGCCCCTGCGTGTTGCGCTGGCCAAATCACGCGTTTAAATTGCGATAGTTGGTAATCTTGCTTTCCCTCAGGGCAAGGAATGAAACAACCGGCACATGGAAATACAATCGGGGAAAGTTAGTTTGAATGTCCCGAAACCCTACCAAACTAAACGGCTATGGCCAGCGATAATATTTGGAGCGGGCGACGGGAATCGAACCCGTGTCATCAGCTTGGAAGGCTGAGGTCTTACCATTACACAACGCCCGCTCAGGGCCCGCTCAGGTTCGCCACACATATTTCACCCCTTGTCGATGGTCAAGTGGGATGAACGGGTTATCTTAAATACACATGGTTTTTGTTCAAAAAGCTCCCCCCCGAGAAAAAGCTTTGTAACGTTTTCCTATCCCGACTGGCTAACAGATTTGTTGAAAATGGCAGATCATCCATATCTATCTAGATACACCAATAAAAACAATGGGTTACATATAAAAAGTAAATTACTCAGTTATTCCTTGACGCGACCAAGTAATTTTGTCAAGTATAGGCATACCTAGCAACTCCGATAGATAAGGACAGCCAAGGCGAAAACACGATAGCGAGGATTAAGCGTGGACAATCGCGAAGGCAGACCTGATTGCAAGGCCCATATTAGGCCAGACCGTATGGAGGTTTTTCAAGCCACCGTTGACCAAGGTGCCCCGGATGATTCCCCGCTTGAAGCTATGCTCGACAGGCTGGAGAAACCCAAAATGGAAGCCCCATCGCAAGACTATCCAACATTTGATGCGCGGGATTTAACCGTGGGGGGCAATATTGCCCAGATCAAACTTGATGGCCAAATATATATCTTGCGCATTACGCGCCAGAAAAAATTGATCCTGACAAAATGAGTTATATGGAAAAAAATCGCGGTGGATCACCTGTTGGGGTGATGGAGGAGCTGCCAAAGCTCGAAGCAACCATCATTCGATATTTGCGGCTTTGGTGCGACACGCCCGAAAGCCAAACAGAGGTCTGGCGTGATTTTTACGCTTTTTTTGGCCGCGACGAAGCGCGCAACCACATGGTGCAATTTGAAACACTGCTGAGCAATGTTATGATCCACTCCCGTCGGCCTTTGCAGCGCCATCAAGTGCGATGCTCCTGTGTTGGCGGTGATGAAAACGCGTTTGCGAATTTTGTGGTTGCTGCAACCATGGGGGAGCGCGAAGACGCCTTGCTTTTTGCGATTAATTTCATGCGCCCCGACATGGCGATGACTGTCGTGAATTTGGCAGGGCCTGTTGGGCTAACCCTTTCGCAGATGATTCAAAAAACCGCAATGCCTGAGGCCTTTTCCAATATTTCTAACACCAAACACTAATGTCTTTGAAAGGACTAAATATGAAATCCCTATTTACCACAGCCGCAGCACTTGCAATGATTGCAGCCGCTCCGGCCTTGGCTGTAACCAAAGCAGAGGTGCTGGACAATTACGCAAATATTGCGCAGGCAAGCTTTGGTGACTCTCTTATTTTGGCACGTGTGCTGGACAGCGCCATTGGTGATTTGATTGCCAATCCTTCCGCAGAAAACCTGCAAGCCGCCAAAAAGGCATGGCTGGCGGCGCGTGTGCCTTATCAGCAGACCGAAGTTTACCGTTTTGGCAACGCCATTGTTGACGATTGGGAGGGTCTTGTAAACGCGTGGCCTCTTGACGAAGGCCTGATTGATTATGTTGATGCATCTTACGGCGGAGCAACTGACGAAAATGCATATGCGGTGCTTAATGTCATTGCCAATTCCTCTATTACCATTGGCGGGCAATCAATTGATGCATCCACCATCAATGCTGACCTGATCGGTGATACCTTGTTTGAGGCTGACGAGATCGAAAGCAATGTTTCGCGCGGTTATCATGCGATTGAATTTTTGCTGTGGGGCCAGGATTTGAACGGCACAGACCATGGCGCGGGCAACCGTCCTTGGACCGATTACGCAATAGGCGATGATTGCACCAACGGCAATTGTGATCGTCGTGGAGATTACTTAGCGGCGGCCTCTGCCCTGCTGGTGACCGACCTTGAATGGATGGTTGACCAGTGGGGTGGCGCTGGTGCTGCGCGCATGGTGCTATTGGAAGACGAAACCGCAGGTATTTCCGCCATTCTAACCGGCATGGGTAGCTTGGCATATGGTGAAGTCGCTGGCGAACGTATGCGTCTTGGCCTGATGTTGAATGACCCCGAAGAAGAGCATGATTGTTTCTCGGACAATACCCATAACAGCCATTTTTATGATGGTTTGGGCATCCAGAACATCTTTCTGGGTAGCTATACCGGCATTGACGGTGTGATCACGTCCGGTGCATCCATTGCTGAACTTGTTGCGCTTTCTGATGCCGAAGTTGCGGCAACTCTGGAAGCAGATATCGCAGCCACCATGGCCGCCTTGACCCGGCTGAAGGTCGCGGCTGAAGCGGGCATGTCTTATGACCAGATGCTGGCGGCTGATAATGCTGCGGGTAATGCATTGATCATGGGCGGTGTTGACGGTTTTGTTCAACAAGCCAAATCGACCGAGCGTGCGGTTAATGCACTGGCGCTTGATGCGATTGAATTTGAAGGTTCTGACAGCTTGGATAACCCAAGCGCAGTATTCGAATAAAAAGACCGCGTGCATCCCTTCGGGGGTGCGCGCCGGACCCCTCTTAACGGACAAAAATAATGACATTTGCCAAGCAAGCACTGGCTTTCGCATTTTTATGCGTCAGTATTGTGCCAGCCACCGCACAGAATGCCGCGCCGCATCTGAATATCGTGCCGCGCACCGAGGCTGAAACCGCGCGTATTGCAGCCATAATCACGCCCGCCACCGATTTTACCACCCCGGAGAAATTTGAAAATATGCAGGCCGGAGCCAGCACATTTGTCGGGCGAATTACCGCAAGCGCTTTTATGCACCCCTCCGAAAACCTGCCTGATGCTGTCGGTCTGGATTTTGTAGTTGGTGCCGCTTTTTTTGAAAAAATCTGGGTATCCAGCCCCGCGACCACACTGGTTTCGAATGGGCTTGGGCCTTTATATAATGGGCGGTCCTGCCTTCAGTGCCACCCAAAAGATGGCCGGGGCCATCCGCCGGAAAATAACAGTGATAATGCGGTGTCGATGTTTTTACGCATTTCCATCCCCGGACAACCGCAAGACATGATTGAGGAAATCAAAGCGTATCTGAACACCGTAAATGACCCGATTTATGGCAGCCAGTTGCAGGATTTTGGGGTCGTCGGGCACCTGGGCGAATACCGGCTTGGCATTGAATACACCGAAACCGAGGTGGCGCTAAACGGTGGTGAAACCGCTTATTTGCGCGCGCCAATCTATACTATTAATGATTTGGGTTATGGCCCGTTATCCGACGACATTATGTTTTCGCCCCGTGTTGCGCCGCAGATGATCGGCCTTGGCCTGCTCGAAGCCATTCCGGCAGCGGATATTCTGGCCAATGTTGATGCCGATGATGCAGATGGTGACGGCATTTCAGGGCGCGCCAATATGGTATGGTCCAAAGAATTTGATATGCCGCTGCTGGGGCGATTTGGCCATAAAGCCGGACAGCCGGATCTGGCCCAGCAGGTGGCAGAAGCGCTGTCAAACGATATCGGAATTTCAAGCCCGATAAACCCGATGAACTGGGGTGATTGCACCGCAGCACAGCCCGCCTGCCGCGCGGCACCCCATGGCGGAGAGCCGATTTATGACAATCTCGAAATCAACCAGGTTTCCTTTGATACGTTAACATTATTCACCCGTAATCTGGCAGTGCCGGCGCGGCGAAATGTTGATGACCCAACCGTGCTGCTGGGCAAGGAAATATTCTATGATACCGGCTGCATTGCCTGCCATGTGCCTAAATTTGTCACCCACCGGCTGAATGACCGCGATGAGCATAGTTTCCAGCTTATCTGGCCCTATACTGATCTTTTGCTGCACGATATGGGGGTTGGTCTGGCCGATAACCGCCCCGAATCCCGTGCCACGGGCAATGAGTGGCGCACGCCTCCGCTTTGGGGAATTGGCCTAACCGAAACGGTTAGCGGCCACACATATTTTTTGCACGATGGCCGCGCTCGTAACCTGCTGGAGGCCGTGTTATGGCATGGCGGAGAAGCGCAAGCCGCGCGCGATTCCGTGGCTGGAATGCCCCCCAAAGACCGCGCCGCCCTGATCGCATTTTTGGAGAGCCTATGAAATATTTAGCCCTAATTGCCGCTTTGATGCCTCTGCCCGTTATGGCCCAAACCCAGCCAAGTTTGCTGGAGGCGGCGGTGAATTTCCATATTATTCCACGCTATGA
>CAZCDC010000046.1:0-3769 GCA_964497195.1 uncultured Rhodobacterales bacterium
GCGAGCTGTTGGGTATATAGCAGGTGTCAGGGCCAGTTTCCAGTGGGCCTTATTGCTGAATTAGCGCCAACATTGATTCGGCGTTTGGCTGTTGGCAAATTCTGACATTGCCGATGTTTGTTACCAGCGCGGCGGTGGCCTCGCTGATGCAAAAAAACTCTACATTGGGCCAGTCATCCTGCCAAATATCCGCAAATAATTGCGCAGAGCGTGGAGAGAATAACGCCACCGCCCCAATTTCTCCAGCCGCTAACAGGCGGGTGGCTTCAACATCCAACGGCAAGGCAACCTGATCGTAAATCACGATACCATTGCCATTAATCGCCAGATCCGAGGCTTTGTGTTTTCCGTGGATATGCAAAGGGTTTTCAACGCCAGCTTGGTTTACAAGGTCAATCAATGACTCCGAATTTCCGTTGGCAACATGGGCAATCATCCCCGCAGATATAGCAGATTTTGCTGTGGCATGCCCAACGCAATAGGCCGGAATACCCCGCATTTCCCAACGTCGTGCAAAACTTGCCACACCATTTCTAGATGTGAAGACCAGCGCATCAACACCCTCAAAATCAATGTCGGCGGGCAAGTCCCGCATTTCTTGCATCGGTGCAATATGACACTTAAAATCGGTTTCTTGCTCAACCCGTTCAGCAAATTCTTTGGCTTGCTCTAAGGCTCGGGTAAGTAAAAGGGTTCTACTCAAAGAATCCCTCCCCGCCTTTTATGCGCAATTCGATGCCTGCCCCGGCACCGATTTTTACAGCATCTATAACTGGCCCACGCCATTCACCATTGAATTTTTGCGAACCATCGGGGCGGATAATTTCGCCGCGAAACAGAATTTCATTGCCCGTCACAACAGCTAATCCACCAATTGGTGTGCGGCAAGAGCCATCAAGTTCAGCCAGAAATGCCCGTTCAACTTTGGTGCGCAGCAAGGTTTCAGCATGATGTATCGGCAAGAGCATGGCCGAAACATCAGCATCGTCGCGCCGCTGTTCAATGGCGATGGCACCTTGCGCCACGGCGGGCAGCATCACACTGGTTTCGATGGGGTTGGCGATGTCAAAATTGCCGAGTCTGCGCAGGCCTGCACAAGCTAAAAATGTTGCCTCAGCCACACCTGCGTCCAGTTTTTTAAGGCGGGTCTGCACATTACCGCGAAATTCCACCAGCTGTAAATCGGGCCGCATCGTCAGCAATTGCGCGCGCCGCCGCAGGCTGGATGTGCCAACGGTTGCGCCTTGTGGCAGGTCAGCAATGCTGGAATATTTCCGGCTGATAAACGCATCCCGCACGTCTTCGCGGGGCAGGCAAGTATTGATGACCAAATCATCGGGCAATGCCGTCGCCACATCTTTGAAGGAATGCACCGCGATATCAATGCGCCTATCCAGCAGAGCCTCTTGAATTTCCTTGGTAAACAGACCTTTGCCGCCGATTTCAGACAAAGGGCGGTCTTGCACCGCATCACCTGTGGTTTGAATAACGGTGATGGCAAAAGCTGATTCGGGCAGATTATGCGCGGCCATTAGCAGGCCACGGGTTTCCATGGCTTGTGCCAGCGCTAGCGGTGACCCCCGGGTGCCAATTTTTAGCGGCGTGTCGATGTTATATTGCGTGCTCATGTTGGTGGTGATACCTCAATTCCTATGGGACAGACAATCACAATTCTTGGGCTGGAAAGCAGCTGCGACGATACCGCGGCGGCAGTGGTGCAAAGCGACGGCACAATTTTATCCAATATTGTGGCAGGCCAAGATGACCTGCATGCCGGATTCGGTGGCGTGGTTCCCGAAATAGCGGCGCGCGCCCATGCCGAGCGGCTGGATATTTGCACAGAGGCAGCACTGGCTGAGGCCGGAATGACGCTGAATGATATTGATGCCGTTGCAGTGACCGCAGGTCCGGGGCTGATCGGTGGTGTGATGTCGGGCGTGATGTTTGCCAAAGGATTGGTGGTTGGCATGAATAAACCAATCATTGGTATCAACCATCTTGCGGGTCATGCCTTAACGCCTCGATTAACGGATGGGTTGGCTTTTCCGTATTTGATGCTGTTGGTATCGGGCGGCCATTGCCAGTTTTTGGCGGTTGAATCGGCTGATAA
Organism: uncultured Rhodobacterales bacterium; assembly: GCA_964497195.1. Taxonomy (GTDB): domain Bacteria; phylum Pseudomonadota; class Alphaproteobacteria; order Rhodobacterales; family Rhodobacteraceae; genus UBA3077. Next base: position 2,111 of record CAZCDC010000046.1, read on the forward strand.
ATTTCACCGTCTTGGCGGCACGATCGACGATGCCCCCGGCGAAGCATTTGACAAGACCGCGCGTATATTAAACCTTGGCTATCCGGGCGGGCCATTGGTCGAGGTTGAAGCCGCAAAAGGCGACCCAAAACGGTTCAAATTCCCCCGTCCGCTGCTGAATCGGGCAGGGTGCGATATGTCTTTTTCCGGCCTAAAAACCGCATTGCGCCGTGCGAGCGAAGCAGTGGTAGCTGAAAAGGGTGGCCTAACCCATCAAGACCGCGCTGATTTATGCGCGGGGTTTCAAGCGGCTGTATCCGATGTGCTGGCGGAAAAATCGCGCCGCGCAATGGGTGTGTTCGCAGAGCGTTTTGGCGAGACCACAATTGCCGTAGCCGGAGGCGTTGCCGCCAATAAAACCATTGGTGCAGCCCTGCAAGATGCTGCAATTGCACAGAATTTTGGTTTTGTTACCCCGCCGCTAAATCTTTGCACAGACAATGCCGCCATGATAGCATGGGCCGGATTGGAGCGTTATCAGGCAGGTGATTTTGATGATTTGGCGCTGGTGGCGCGGCCCCGTTGGCCGTTGGATGCCAATGCCTCTCCCATGTTGGGGTCGGGCAAGAAAGGCGCAAAAGCATGACAATTGGAATAATAGGCGCGGGTGCTTTTGGCACAGGTTTGGCGATGGCCATGGCGGAGACTGGCAAAAATGTGCGGCTTTGGGCGCGGGCCAATGCAAGCATCATGCAAACAAAGCGGGAGAATCCGAAATATTTGCCAAACCTCCGCTTTCCGGAGAGTTTGAGTGTTACTGGAAATTTGCAGGATTTGGCGGGTTGTGCAGCCATTTTGCTGGTTATTCCGGCACAACAAACCGCCAGCTTTCTGGCTCGGAACCCACTGCCAAAAGCGCCGCTGATATTATGCGCCAAGGGCATAGATCTGGCTAGCGGCGCGCTGCAAACCCAGCTTGCGGTGCAGCATTGCCAAGGGGCGCTGGCTGTTTTGACCGGACCAAGTTTTGCCAGCGATATTGCCAATAGCCTGCCAACGGCATTGACTTTGGCAAGCGAGGATAATGCACAAGGCCAAGCATTGCAGCATCTTTTGTCAACGCCGCGCCTGCGGCTTTATTTATCGGATGATCCGATCGGCGCGCAGCTTGGCGGGGCGTTAAAAAATGTGATTGCATTGGCATGTGGCATGACGATTGGCGCAGGCTTGGGGGAAAGTGCGCGCGCCGCGGTATTGACACGTGGCTTTGCCGAAATGAGCCGTGTTGGCGTGGCGATGGGTGCTAAGCCGGAAACCTTGCAAGGATTGTCTGGGCTTGGTGACTTGACGCTGACGTGTAGCAGCGCAAAATCCCGCAACTTTGCTATGGGTCTCGCGATCGGGCAGGGAAAAAAGCCCGATTCTGGCGTTACGGTAGAAGGGATCGCCACGGCCAAGGCTGTTGCAAAAACCATTGACGTAGACACGCCAATTGCTGATGCTGTAAGCGCAATATTCGCGCAAGAAATCACCCTGCCTCAGGCGATGGACGCGCTTTTGTCCCGCCCCCTGAAACAGGAGTAAACCCGATGAAATACTGGCTTTTTAAATCTGAACCAAATGCCTGGAGCTGGGATGATCAGGTTGCCAAAGGTAATGCTGGCGAGGAATGGGACGGGG
>CAZCDC010000046.1:3869-17455 GCA_964497195.1 uncultured Rhodobacterales bacterium
ACGCCGATGTAATCTGCTTGTTCTTTTGTCAATTTTGACAGTTTCACGCCGATTTTTGCCAAATGCAGCATCGCGACTTTTTCGTCCAGATGTTTGGGCAGGATATAAACTTCGTTTTTATATTTGCCGTCATTCTGCCAAAGCTCGATCTGCGCCAGCACCTGATTGGTAAAGCTGGCCGACATTACAAAACTTGGATGGCCAGTAGCATTACCCAAATTCAACAAACGGCCTTGCGACAGCAAAATCATGCGATTGCCGTTGGGCATTTCGATCATATCAACTTGGTCTTTGATATTGGTCCATTTGTGGTTTTTCAGCGCGGCGACCTGAATTTCATTATCAAAATGGCCGATATTGCCAACGATGGCCATGTCTTTCATTTCGTGCATATGTTCAAGACGAATGATATCTTTGTTGCCGGTGGTGGTGACAAAAATATCAGCGGTGGAAACCACATCCTCCAGCAACACAACTTCATAGCCATCCATCGCGGCTTGCAGGGCGCAAATCGGATCAATCTCGGTTACTTTAACCCGCGCACCAGCGCCGCTAAGGCTGGCGGCGGAGCCTTTGCCAACATCGCCATAGCCACACACAACTGCGGTTTTGCCTGCCATCATTGTGTCGGTCGCGCGGCGAATGCCATCCACCAGCGATTCCTTACAGCCGTATTTATTGTCAAATTTTGATTTGGTTACGCTGTCATTTACGTTGATCGCAGGGAAGGGCAACTGGCCGGCCTCAAACAATTCATACAAACGATGCACGCCGGTTGTGGTTTCCTCGGAAACACCTTTTAGCGCATCGCGCTGGGCGGTGAACCAACCGGGGCTGGAGGCCATGCGCTTTTTGATTTGTGCATAGATTGCTTCTTCTTCTTCGGATTGCGGGGTTTCCAGCAAATCGGTTTCGCCTGCCTCGGCGCGCGCGCCGAGCAGGATATAAAGCGTGGCGTCGCCACCATCATCCAGTATCAAATTGCACGGGCCGTCTTTGAACAGGAAAATGCGGTCTTGGTAATCCCAATGCTCGGTCAGGGATTGGCCTTTGATGGCAAAAACCGGAATGTTTGCTGCCGCCATTGCCGCCGCCGCGTGGTCTTGGGTAGAATAGATATTGCAGCTTGCCCAGCGAATTTCGGCCCCTAAATGGGTGAGCGTTTCCATCAACACAGCGGTTTGAATGGTCATGTGCAACGACCCTGCGATACGCGCGCCTTTTAATGGCTGGCTATCACCGTATTCTTGGCGCAATGACATCAGGCCCGGCATTTCGGTTTCGGCTATGTCCAGTTCTTTGCGGCCAAATTCGGCCAATTCAATGTCTTTTACAATGTAGTCGTTTGGCATGGCTGTGTGCCCCTTTGATTTGTCAATTTTCTGGTCGCCAGATAGCAGGATAATTGTATATAGACAACAAGAGAACAGTTAACGGATTGCCAGTGCCCAAAATTTTAAAACAAAATAAACCAGCTAAACACCGAAAAGCCGTGGTTTTTTGCGCGGATCGCAATGTGGTGCGGTTTGCACAATTTATCGCGCGCCAGATAATGCTGGCCGAGCCCGAGCGGGATTATGACATTTGCATCACCACATTTGACAGTTTGATGGTTGACTTGGACAAAGTAGATCCCGAAATTCGTATTTGCCAAATTGATGAAAAACCGTTTGAATCCTTGCGTACCGATTCCCGAATTACGTCAACCGCCTATATTCTGTTAGGCTTGCCGGAAATTTTTGCGCAGGAATATGAGCAGATAGCCTATCTCGATACAGATGTTTTCTTGAAAACTGGTAAAATGTCGGAGCTGTTCGCAGCCGCAAACCCAGATTTTGCGATCTCGGGCGTAATGGATTCAACCCAGTGGTACAGCACCCCCAACCAACGCCAAACCAATTATTGGCAAGCGCTGGGCCTTATTGGAAAACAGTATCTGAACACCGGGGTTTTGGTATTGAACGTGCAAAAATGCCTGGCTGAGGGTTTTTATACTGGGTCAATGCAAGCCGCAATGCGACTGGCGCAAATAAAAAAAGACAATCCGATGATTTTATTTTTGCATGACCAGTCTGCCATCAACATGCATTTGCTGGGCAACTGGGCGCCAATTTCATTGCGCTGGAATTGGCAGACTACGCAGGAAAGCTCGCGTTTGGTCAAATATTTTGACCCCTACATCATGCATTTTGCCTCCAAAACCAAACCATGGGTGGATAAACCTGTGGGGCATACCAAGGCGTTTTTGCCCGAATATAAGCAATATTTTGCAGATGTTCTGCACGAGGAGCTGATCGGAAAAACCTATCAATCCCAAAAGGTGGATGAAGGTTTGTCATGGTGGCAAAAAATTCGGTTGGAAATGGCTCCGGCAAAAATTTCGATGCGGCTAAACGTGATAAATCCATTTTATTACACAGGGTTGCGCGGGTTGATTCCGATATATTTGCAATACAAAAATATAATTAAGGCTGAAAAAGCAATTAAGGCAGGCCATCCGATATGGCCACGAAAAGCCATTATAAAGAATAAATAATGCGCAACCCGTTAGACGCTGCGATCAGATGTCATAATGGCCATGAACTAATTTCTGCTGCTGGTGTTTGATGTCTTGGTTGCTTAGTATCTGCTTAGGGCAAAGAAATCGGGGCACATCTTGAAGACAGTTGTTACTTACGGAACTTTTGATTTATTTCATGTTGGCCATGTACGGCTGCTTAAGCGGCTGCGGGCGCTGGGCGATCGGTTAATTGTGGGTTGTTCAACCGATGAGTTCAATGAAAAGAAAGGCAAGCGCACTGTGATGCCCTATGCGCAACGCGAAGAATTGCTTTTGGGGTGCCGATATGTAGACGAAGTATTTCCCGAGGAAAACTGGGAACAAAAACGCAGCGATGTCACAAAATATAAGGTAGACTTGTTTGCGATTGGCGATGACTGGTCGGGGCATTTTGATAGCTTGCAGGATATATGCGATGTCATGTATTTGCCGCGCACAAGTGGGATTTCAAGCACTGATGTAAAGAAACTTGTTATCTCTCGCTTTAAAAACGAACTGGTCTCGATTGCGACCGAGTTGCAAAATGTAGAAAAGCGTCTACAGAGCTTAACAGAAATTGAATAAACCCAAGAGTATTTGCAAATGGTCAAAGAAACACATGATACTTTAGAAGTACCGCATCATCGCGGGTTTTATTTTACGCAGGTTGGTCGGCGATTTTACACCTATTTGGACATAGGCAGTAAGTGTTTTGTTTCCGTACCTGAAAAAAACGGGTTTCGGTTTTTTGCTGCAATGGTTTTTGTATACGGGGTCGGTTCCAACACAACCATTGAATTGACACAAAAATCTGGGCCTAACAAACGGTTTCGCCGGGTGTTCGTAAAAAGCAAATTTCCCTATTTTACCCTCAAACCCGACTCAGGCGCTTACAAAGCACTTTTTATGACCATGGGGATGACGCGCCATAATGTAATGCGTACGCTTGTTATCAAAACTACAAATTTGAATGATGAAGTATCATTTTCCAGATGCAAAATAGTGCCGGTAGCGGTGGATGAGCTGAATAGCAATTTACCTGAAATTCAGGCGGAATTAGCTGAAATGATCAATAGCGGGGCGCGCCCTGATAACCGCTTAGGGGTTTTGGAGCAAAGTTTGCTGGCGTTGGAGGCAAAAGATAATCACCAAAATATACAGCGTGCCCTGATCCAGCTTTATTGTATATTTGGTGTGAACCATTCGTCTGCTTATAAGCGGTTGAAAAAATGGACGCCAATTGAGCGGCAAGAACACGGCGAAGAACCCATAACCGAGTTGAACAAACAGTTGCAAAAAGTCACGGCCCCTTTGGCGCTTGGTCGTCACGGGTTTAATCCGTCTTTTGTTAATCTTGATCTTGATCTGGTTGAATCTGAATTAAAGGTTTTCATGGACAAATTACAGACCTTCAATGTGCAACCATTTTTAAATAGTGGTACTTTGCTGGGGTATTTTCGCGATGGCAGGCCAATTCCACACGATGACGACTTTGACCTTGGCATTCTATTGCCGGGAAAAACGCTGGATGAAATCTTTCAGAATTGGCGTGATTTTCGACGCGAATTGGGCAAGCAGTTCAGTGTAATTGATAAAGGAAGTTTTGTGGCGATAAAGCTTTCGAACGGAATTCAGGTTGATCTGTTTTCAGCTTGGACCAAAGACGGAGATCTTTATGTGCACCCTTATTGCTGGGCGGATGTAAAACTAAAATCGTTAACACCTCTGAAAACGCTGTCTATTCGAGGGCGTGATTTTTTAATTCCCGCTGATCCTGATGCTATTTTATCTGTAAATTACGGCCCTAATTGGCGCGTACCGGACCCATTTTGGCGGTTTGACTACGCAAATTGCAAAAAACGCTTTAAAGGTACGCTCAAGGAACTAAAAGTAGCAAACCATACATCCGTGCCAACATCTTCTTCACGGCGGCAGGATTAATGAAATCTCCTCGCGCCTATCAACGTATGCTTTCCGGTCGCCGGCTTGATCTGATCAACCCTTCCCCGCTGGATATCGAGGCCGAGGACATCGCCCACGGGCTGGCCTTTGTGGCCCGCTGGAATGGGCAAACTTATGGTGAATTTCCGTATTCCGTCGCCGAGCATTCGTTGCTGGTAGAGCGGATTTACGGGTTGTTATACCCAAATGCCCCAGCCAAATGGCGGTTGGTTGCCCTGCTGCATGACGCGCCGGAATATGTGATCGGGGATATGATCTCGCCGGTTAAGGCTGCGGTCGGGCCGGGGTACAAAGCGCTGGATGATCGGTTGATGGCGGCGGTGCTGCTGCGGTTTGGCTTATCGGGGGATATCCCCAAATCAATCAAAACCCAAATCAAACGGGCGGATAAAATCTCGGCCTGGCTGGAGGCTATTCAGATTGCCGGGTTTTCGGAAAAAGAGGCCAGTAAACTATTTGGCGCACCTAAATTTCCTGAAATCAGCCACACAAAATTGGATTTGCGCCCGCCGATGCAGGTCAAAGCTGCGTTTCTGATGCGCCATGCGGAATTGCTGGCTGAACTTACGCCTTGAATTCCGCCCCGAAAACCCACAAATACCAGCCAAACAGAATTCGGAGAATATCATGGACCTGACCCCAAACGCTGACCTGATCAAAGACAGCACCGAAGCCACGTTTATGGCGGATGTTATCGAGGCATCCAAAGATGTACCGGTTATTGTTGATTTCTGGGCACCATGGTGCGGCCCGTGCAAAACCCTTGGGCCAGCATTAGAGGCTGCGGTGCAAAAAGCCGGTGGCAAAGTGAAAATGGTAAAGGTCGATGTGGACCAGAACCAGCAGATTGCCAGCCAAATGCGGGTGCAAAGCATTCCGGCAGTTTTTGCCTTTGTTGACGGACAGCCGGTAGATGGCTTTCAAGGCGCGCAAAGCCCAGCGCAAATTGATGAATTTGTAACGCGCATTGCCGCGATGGGCGGCGAGGGTGCCGGTTTTGACGACGCGCTCGAAGCCGCCGAACAAATGTTAACCGCCGGAGAGGCCCGCGACGCGGCACAAACTTTTGCCGCCATTCTGGGCGAAGACCCCGAAAATCTGGCCGCCATTGCCGGGTTGGTACGCAGCCACATTGCGTTGGATGAAGTTGAGCAAGCCAAAGCATTTTTAGAAGCAGTACCTGATGGCAAAGAAGACGACCCGCTGATTACAAGTGTGCGCGCCCAGATTGACCTGCTAGAAGCCGCTGCCGAAGCGGGTGAGGCGGATGAGCATCTGGCAGCGCTGGAAAAGAACCCGGACAACCACCAAGCACGGCTTGATTTGTCCATTGTGCTGGCCGGAAAAGGCGATGACGAAGCAGCTATTGATGCGCTTCTGGAACTGTTTCGCCGTGACCGCGAATGGAATGACGCAGCGGCTAAAACCCAGCTGTTTAAGCTGTTTGACAGCCTTGGCCCAATATCGGAACTGGCGCAAACCGGGCGGCGCAAACTGTCCTCGATGATTTTTGCGTGACCAAGATGGCAAACGTAAAAGCCGATCCAAAATTGCTTGAAACACTGGTTTGTCCGCAAACCAGATCGACCTTGAAATATGACGCAGAGCGCCAAGAACTGGTATCAAAAGCCGCCGGATTAGCATTTCCAATTCGCAACGGCATTCCGGTAATGTTGATCGATGAGGCACGGCAGCTAGATGGGTAAAACTTCTTTGTTGCAAAAATACTCATAAGCCAGCGCAGCGACACCCGAAGGTGAAGCCGAGGGCCTGGCCCAAAGGGAGGGGTCTATTTGCGCAGCAAATATGGCGCCGGACTGCGGGAGAACTCCTAACGTTAAGGAGAGACCTCCCGTTTTGGCAGACCCTAACGGGTCGACACAAAACCGTCGGTCATGGCCTCGGCTACGCCTCGGTGGGCTTAATCGCCAGTGCCGTGCAACCGTTCAAACTGAATTTTGTTATAGCCGATGTTAAACAGGCGGTTATTCAAAGATTGACCTGTTTGTAAATCTTGTAAGTAAACATGGGTCTCAAGGCCGGAACGGTCTTGGATAATCCATTCCACCAGTTGCATCGGATTATTTTCCAATATCATGATCATCGCGCCATTTTGCGGTTTTTCGGGGTCAAACAATGTGATGAAGCTGCGGTCGCCGCGTTCTTCAATGCGGCGCACAAAAATCGAACTTGTCACATCGATATCTGCCATTGATAACAAAGATAACGGCGTGCGGCGTTGGGGGTATCGTTGCGGGCTTACATTGGATTTAGCGTCAAAAATCGCAATTGTACGGCCATCCGCCACCACCAGAGAATCGCTAGGCGCGTCATATTCAAACCGCATCTTGCCGGGTTTTTTCAGAAAAAACGTACCGGAAATTACTGTGCCATCAGCGTTTTCCTGGCGAAACCGCGCCTGCGCAGTGTTCAAGCTGGAGAGATAGGCATTGATCCGCCCGATAAGCGGGTTTTCCTGAGCAAAGCCACTGGCGGGTAGCAGGGCAAAAGTTGCTGCACTGCTGGCAATAAAATCACGTCTGTTCATAATATTAACCTTACCTGTAATCCAAGCTGTGTCACGTCAACACTGCTCACGTTGTTGGGATAACAGATACTAATGCTGCACTTCGGGAACAAGGACTTCGCGGCGGCCAACGTGATTTGCAGGCGAAACTATGCCCATGTTTTCCATTTCTTCCACCAGCTTGGCGGCTTTGTTATAGCCGATCGACAATTTGCGCTGGATATAAGAGATCGAACATTTCCGGTCATTGGCCACAATCGCGATCGCGGTATCCAGCAGCGTGTTTTCATCAGTGCCATTGCCAAGCCCCAGTTTCAGATCAAGCTGCGCATCAGCCGCACTGCCGCCGCCTTCAACCACGCTGGAAACATATTCGGGCTTACCCTGAGATTTAAGGAAATGGACGATTTCCTCAACTTCCTGATCAGATACAAACGGTCCGTGAACACGGGTTATGCGCCCACCACCTGCCATATATAACATATCACCTTTGCCCAGCAATTGTTCCGCGCCCATTTCGCCCAGCACGGTGCGGCTGTCGATTTTTGAGGTCACCTGAAACGAGATTCGTGTTGGAAAGTTGGCTTTGATTGTGCCGGTAATCACATCCACCGAGGGCCGCTGTGTGGCCATCACCAAATGAATGCCCGCCGCCCGCGCCATTTGCGCAAGCCGCTGAATACAGGCCTCGATCTCTTTGCCCGCAACCATCATCAAATCCGCCATTTCATCCACAATAATGACAATATAAGGCAGTTTTTCCAGCGTATATTCTTGTGTTTCAAACACCGGATCACCGGTTTCATCGTCAAATCCGGTTTGCACAGTGCGGGTGAAGGCCTCACCCTTGGCGATGGCCTCAGCGACGCGACCATTAAATCCGTCAATGTTGCGCACATTCAGTTTGGACATTTTGCGATAGCGTTCTTCCATTTCGGACACGGCCCATTTTAGGGCGACAACCGCCTTTTTGGGGTCGGTCACAACCGGCGAAAGCAGATGCGGAATACCGTCATAAACCGAGAGTTCCAGCATTTTGGGGTCAATCATAATCAGCCGGCAATCTTCTGGCGAAAGCGCATAAACCAGCGACAGAATCATGGTGTTGATCGCGACAGATTTGCCAGAACCAGTGGTGCCTGCAATCAACAAATGCGGCATGCGTGCAAGGTTCACCACAACTGGTTCGCCGCCGATATCTTTGCCAAGCGCAAGCGGCAACTGGTGGTTGCTATCGCCAAATGCACGCGCCGAGAATATTTCGCGCAACAATACTGTTTCGCGGTTTTCATTTGGCAATTCAATACCAATAACCGTGCGTCCCGGTATGGTAGATACCCGCGCCGAAAGCGCCGACATAGACCGCGCAATATCATCCGCCAAGCCAATTACGCGGCTGGCTTTTAGGCCGGGCGCGGGCTCGAGTTCGTACATCGTCACAACAGGACCGGGGCGCACACCGATGATTTCACCTTTAACACCGTAATCTTCCAGCACGGATTCCAACATGCGGGCATTGGCATCCAGCGCGTCCTCTGACAGATGGTGCCGCACGATGCTGCCGGGGCTTTCCAACAGCGAAAGCGGTGGCATTTCATAGCCGTCAGCCTTTGGCTCAAGCCCAAGTGTGGGCTGTTCCTCCGCTTTGGCGCGGGTGCTTTTGACGGCTGGTTTGGTGCTTGGAAATTTAACCCGTGGCTCAGCCCGCTCAGGTGGGGCCGCATTTAATTCGGGGGGTGAATTACGGCTGGCGCCACCCAATGCAGGAATATCGTTAGCTTTATCACCATCCAAAACACTGTCATCATCTTGTGACTTAGAGATACGCGCCATCAGTGCACTTGGGCTGTCATCGGATTTATCCGTGGCATTGGCTTGTTTTAGTCCGTCAAGCCGATCGCCAAAACGCCCTGAACTGCCGGGGTTTTCAGCCTTGTCCAATGCTTTTTGATCACGGCGTTTATCACGCGCTGTTTTTGCAGCAGAAAGCCCGGATTTGCTGGCGGCTGAAATACCGGAACTAGCGGCAATTGCGCCGGATTTTGCTTTTCGAAAACCAGAACTGCTGAGCCAGCGGATAATATCAGACGCCAATGCGTAAACCGCAACCAGCCCTGCCAAAACATAATGGCCGGCTTTACGTTGTTCTGATTTGCAAATGCCAAGCACAAACAAAGACAGAAAAACAAACATCAGCGCCAAGATAACCGTCAGCAGCTTTAGCCCCAATGCCAGTTCCGTTGGCACAAGGCCCAACAGGAATCCAAGTGTGGTATCGCCAAAAATCCCCCCAAGACCGTAACCATATTCCCAGTTTGAAAACGGCGCGTGCGCTGCCAGAAAAGTGGCTGTTAAAAACACGCCGATTGGCGCAAAAAGCATGCGTGTTGTAACCCGGTTAAGCCCGATATGCAGCATAAAGCGCACGCCCCAAACCAGAAAGAATGTCGGCAATGCCCAGTATCCCCAGCCCAAAACCCGGTGCAGCGCATCCGCAACATAAGAACCCGGGCGCCCCAGTATATTAACGGCATCTGCGTCAGTGGCCATAAAAAATGAAGGGTCATCGATTGTGTGTGTGCCAAAAGCCAAAGCCAGCACCACGCCAAATACCAGCATGGCAAAGCCCATCGCCTCAGCGCCCCGACTGCGCAGCAATGCTTGCGATTTGGTTTCGGGCTTTTTGCGCCGCGATTTGCGCTTTTTCTTGCCCTTTGAAAATACAGCCATACTTTTGCTTTCAACCGTTCAAATCATTCATCAGATAATCCCTGATCGCGTATAATCCGCGCTCCAGTTCTGGAAAATCTGCTACTAATGCAGCTCTAAAATACTCAACTCCCGGATTACCGTTTTGTGTGTCACGCGAAAGATACGCGCCGGGCAATACTTTAACGCCGCTGGTTTGCCAAAGATTTAATGCGGCATCTTCGCCATTTTTAACCTTTAACCACAAAAAGAATCCGGCTTCAGGCGAATTATATTGAGGTATAGTGCCCAAAACTTCATCCGCCAATGAGAATTTTTTGCAATACAATGCGCGATTTTCAGCCACATGGGTCTCATCCGCCCACGCCGCCGCCGCCGCCATTTGAAGCGGGAGCGGTAATGGTGCGCCTGTATAGCCGCGTAATTGCACCAATTCGGCCATTGATTTTGGCCCACCAGCCACAAAGCCAGAGCGTAAGCCGGGCAAATTTGAGCGTTTGGACAATGAGTGAAACGCCAGCACCCGTTCCGGGTCTGCTTGGGTTTCTTGTGCGGCGCTTAGTATCCCCGCCGGTGGATCATTGCGGTAAATCTCGGAATAACATTCATCTGCAAAAATATAGAAATCGTGCTTTTCGGCCAATGCCAGCAGGTTTTGCCAGTATTCTGCACTGGCCACCGCGCCTTGCGGATTGCTGGGGGAACACATGTAAACAACTGTGGTGCGGTCCAGTGTTTCATGTGGCAATGCGTGAAAATCCGGCATAAAACCATTGCTGGCCTCTGCGTTCACATACACCGGCTCAGCGCCAGCGGCACGGGCGGCAACCATGTAACATTGGTAAAACGGGTTAGGCAGCAGGATGCAGGGTTTCTGGCCATTTTTAGTTTCGGGCGACAGGGCAAGGCACGCATTAAACAGCCCTTCGCGGGTGCCGTTCAGCGGGAAGACCTGCGTGTTTTCATCAATATGCGTAAGGTCATAACGTTTTTCCAGCCAACGGGCGATTGCTGTGCGCAGTTCAGGCGCGCCGTTATTGGGGGGGTAGACATTAAAGCCCGCAGCATTCTCGGCGATTATTTTTGGCACAAAATCGGGGAATTTATGTTGTGGCTCACCAATGGACATGGCCACAGGGTCACCGCCTGCCGGAAACGGGTCCAGCAAAGAGCGCAAACGTGGAAAAGCATATTCCGGCAAGGCCGAAAATCGTTGGGGGTGCTGCATATTGGCCTCGAAATTAAGGGTCTGGACGCCCTTTTTATCGGAGTTTATAGAGTTAGGGGCGTCAGGTCCACCGATATAAATGCTCCCGCGCTGCGCTTGGGCATGGCCTCGCTTCGCTCGGCTTTGGGTTGGTTTATGGGGCCAGTGTTGTGTTTAAAACACTTAACCCTTCGGGTTTGTCAAAAACTAGTATTCCAATATTAACGGCCATTTAGAACGGCCTCCATTCCGGTAGCAACCCTCAGCAATTTTGCTTCTTTAAATGGGTTTGCCATCGCCATGATACCACAGCCTTGATCTCCGGTTGGCAAGGTGATCGCGCACAGGCCCATCAGATTGGCAATACGGGTATTTCGCAGGGCCAGCAGGTTTTCGGAGATGAAATAGTTTTCGTCACTCAGCAGCCGGTCAACATTAGGGGGCAGAATGGCCGAGGACGGGATAAGCACCGCGTCAAATTCAGCGGTTTTCGCCAGATATACCGCGCGCAAATGGTCCAAGGCCAGCCAGCTACGCATATATTCCACAGCGGAATATTCCATGCCTGCCTCAAACCGTTTTTGCACGGGCGGGTACATTTTATTAGGCTGGGCCTCAATTTCTTGGCCCCATTGGGCATAGGCCTCAACCGTGTATAAACAGGCCGATAAGGGCATGGCTTGTGCGACTTCAGGTATTTTGATGCGGGTGATTTTGGCGCCGTATTGGGCCAGATTTTCCAGCGCGGTTTCAAATTCAGCCATGGGTTCTGCGCGGCAATCTTCCATGGCGATGGTTTCCAGCACCGCCAAATTCAGGTCATTTACGCCAGCATTTGAAAGATCAGCCGCGGGGCTGCCTGCCATTGCCGCCAGCAAAAGTGCCGCATCCTCTACCGAGCGGCAAATCGGGCCGACGGTATCAAATTTGGCGCAAAGCGGCACCACGCCCGAAAGCGATAACAGGCCAGAGGTGGTTTTCAAACCTACCAGATTGTTCCACGTCGCCGGAATGCGCACCGACCCGCCCGTATCAGACCCAATGCCCGCCGCCGCCAGCCCAAATGCCACCGAGGTGGCCGCGCCCGACGATGAACCACCCGGCGCCAGCGCGGGGTCAATGATATTTGGCGGGGTTTGCGTGACCGGATTAAGCCCAAGACCGGAAAACGCCAGTTCGGTCATATGGGTTTTGCCCAGACAAATCAGTCCGGCGCGGGTGGCATTAGCCAATACTTGCGCATCAGTATTCGGTACGCGGTTTTTCAACAGCTCGGTTCCAGCCGAGGTTATGGTTCCGGCAGTGTCAAACAGGTCTTTCCAGCTGATCGGCACACCGTCCAACGCGCCGCGCCTTGTGCCGGCTTTGGCGCGCGCTTGGGCGGCAATGGCCTCAGCGCGCGCACGATCGGCTGTGGTGCGAGCATATATTTTTGTACTGTAGTGATGGGAATCAATTGCGGCCAAAAAAACGTCACACAGGTCAACCGGATCAATTTCGCCCGCGTTAATGCCGCAGCCCAAGTCGGCGGCTGTCATGGTTTGCCAGTTTTTAGTCATCGGGTGTTCCTTTTTCGGTATTGCAGCGCTTGGGCTGCTAAATGTCCACCACATTTTGCACTGGCAGCGCATCGACCGGAATGTTTTGCACCCGTGGTTCATAGCCAAGCATCTGCAAACGCCGCTCATTAACGCTGGGATGAACAGTATCGGTGATCTCGGGGCCAAAATTGCGCGGCGCGCGGGTCATGAAATATCGGCTGATGCCAGAATAACAGCCCTGCGCGGGCGCGGCGGGGTTTGTTGGAAAACGGGCGCGCCAGTTTTCGGGCAACATCATGCCACATTCTTCGGCACGCTCCAGCATCCAGACCAGCGGGATATTGGACAAGGGCCGCGCATCGGGCGTACTCAGATTATGGCCGCCAATATCGCTATGCGCCCCGGGAAACCACACTTGTTCAAGACGGCCCTGCCAGGCGGTGCGGTAGGTCCAGGGGATAGCCTCAAACGCCACGCGGTTTTCATCGCAAGCCAGCGCTTGAAAGGCGTTTTTGATGTTTGGTGACAGGTTATGATTATGAAATTCGGTGGCCATCGGCGCCAGACGGCCAATAATCGGGTAAGGCAGGCCCAGCATTTTAACGGTCTCCCACACACCTATCATTTCAATGCGCACGGGCTGCCTGTGGCCATATTTATGTTTGAATTCAGCGCCTTGCGGAGATAACCCCGTATCTTGATAGAGCTTTAATGCGCGATTAGCCCGTTGTGTGGTCACGATATCCGGGCGCAGTAGCCCCATTTTGGCGATCATTCCCGCAATGGAACGCACCGCATAAGCGCCCCGCGAAAACCCCAGTAAAACGATCTTGTCACCGGGGCGATACCGTTGGCTAAGCTGTTTATACCCTGCCAAAATTGAATTATTTATGCCAAGCCCCGAGGCCACAGTAACCCATTTCCAAAACCCTTTGCCCTGCACGCCGGGATCATAACCAAGCGTCACATCGCGCCGCGCCGGCATGCCTGCCAACAGTTTATAAAACAACCCCGCATTGGTTTCTTGGCCCGGCGCAATCCGGCTTAGGGTGCCGTCAACAATGAAAATATGGGTACGCACATCACTGGCCTTTTGGTTTT
>CAZCDC010000047.1:0-8709 GCA_964497195.1 uncultured Rhodobacterales bacterium
ATAATGAGATGTTGCAGGTTGAGGGCAAGAAGATGTCTAAAAGTCTGGGCAATTTTTTTACGGTGCGGGATTTGCTGGAGCAGGGTGTGCCCGGCGAAGTTATTCGGTTTGTGTTGTTGAGCACGCATTATCGCTCGCCGATGGATTGGACGGAGAGGAAGGTGACGGAGGCGGAGAAAACACTCAGGAAAATAGCTGAACTATTAGGCCTCGATCCTCTGCTTAAACCGTGGGTCAGCTGGGGACATGCAACTCCACCGCAGGAATTCGTTGACGCACTTGCAAATGATTTGAATACTTCGTTAGCGCTAACCCTTATCCGTAAGTATTTGAAGAACAATCAGGAATTTGAACTCGTTGGCGCATTGCGACTGTTGGGCTTCGAGCCCCAGGCGTTAGTTCAAACTTTTGCAGCGCTACGCCTCAGTGCTACAGACAACGGTTTCGGTTCTGGAGTTAGCATTCAGACGCAGGGCGATGAGCTTAAAATTGACATGAATTTCTTGAATGGTCTTGGAAGTCGCTTACAGGAAATACGCAAGGAAGCGATGAAATCAGGAAACTTTTCAGAAATGGATGCATTGAAGTCAGCACTTACTGATGCAGGCGTCGAGGTGAGAATGTCAAAACAATCGATCGAGCTGATCGCGGGAGCAAGCTTTGACCCCTCCAAACTGGAGGCCCTAAAATGACCCCATCCCCAACACAGGGCCGTCGAACCATTGTAGGGTGCGTGGTTTCCACGCACCGTTCCTGTGTTTGGCCAACGGTGCGTGGAAACCACGCACCCTACGGGTATTGCCATGACTGAACGTCTTTATCTTTATGACACCACATTGCGCGATGGCCAACAAACCCAAGGCGTGGATTTCTCAGCCGAGGATAAAACCCGTATTGCCCATGCGCTGGATGACTTTGGCATTGATTATGTCGAGGGCGGTTGGCCGGGGGCAAACCCAACCGATAGCGAATTTTTCAACGCCGCACCAAATCTGAAATCGGCCATTTTCACTGCCTTTGGCATGACCAAACGGGCAGGGCGCTCGGCCGCAAATTGTGATGTTTTGGCGGGGGTGGTGAATGCAGGCACGCCTGCGGTTTGTCTGGTGGGCAAAACCCATGATTTCCATGTCAAAACCGCGCTGAATATACCGCTGGCGGATAATGTCGCTGCCATTCATGAATCTATTGCTCATCTGGTCAGCCTTGGCCGCGAAGCATTATTTGACGCCGAACATTTTTTCGACGGCTTCAAAGCCAACCCGGATTATGCGCTGGAATGTATCAAAGCCGCCTATGATGCGGGCGCCCGTTGGGTTGTGTTATGTGATACAAATGGCGGCGCGCTGCCCAATGATATTTCAACGGGTGTCAGGGCCGCAATTGATGCGGGCATTCCGGGCGATCATTTGGGCATTCATACCCATAATGACACCGAACATGCTGTTGCCAATTCTCTGGCAGCTGTGGATGCAGGCGTGCGGCAAATTCAGGGCACGTTGAATGGTTTGGGTGAGCGGTGCGGCAATGCCAATTTGGTGGCACTGATCCCGACTTTGCGTTTAAAAGAACCCTATGCCAGCCAATTCGATATAGGTGTTTCTGACATTTCTGGCCTTACCAAACTTTCGCGGATGCTGGATGATATTTTGAACCGTATTCCCGATGCCAGCGCCGCTTATGTCGGGGCGTCAGCCTTTGTTCACAAGGCGGGTTTGCACGCTTCCGCCATTTTAAAAGACCCGACCACCTATGAGCATATTCCGCCCGAATCCGTAGGCAATGCACGGCTTGTGCCGATGTCCAACCAAGCAGGGCAAAGCAATCTGCGCGCACGGCTGGTTGATGCCGGGATTTCCGTTGAAAAAGGTGATCCGGCGCTAAATGATATTCTGAACATGGTTAAGGAGCGCGAAGACAAAGGCTATGCCTACGATTCCGCGCAAGCCAGTTTTGAGCTGTTGGCCCGTGATGTTCTGGGCCAGTTGCCCAGCTTTTTTGAGGTCAAACGGTATCGTGTAACTGTTGAGCGGCGCAAAAACAAAGCCAACACTGTAGTGACCTTGTCGGAGGCTGTGGTTGCGGTAAAAGTTGCTGGTAAAAAGGTTTTGTCGGTGTCGGACAGTCTGGACGAGCTTGGCAAAGATAGCGGGCCGGTGAACGCCTTGGCCAAAGCATTGGGCAAAGATCTGGGACCATATCAGCAATATATTGATGATATGCGGCTGGTGGATTTTAAGGTGCGGATCCTCAATGGCGGGGTTGATGCGGTAACAAGGGTGTTGATTGATAGCGAGGATAGCAAGGGCAGGCGGTGGTCTACGGTTGGGGTTTCGCCCAATATTATTGATGCATCTTTTCAGGCCTTGCTGGATGCTATCCGCTGGAAATTGATCCGTGATGGGGCGGCGGATGCCTGATAATATTGATTACAACGGCGATTTGAGTTTTGACACCCTAAAACAAGCTGATCCGGACAGGTTTCTGGCCGCGAGTAAATCGCCGCTGGCTGTGCGCGAAAAGCTGATGGTTTTGTATAGGTTTAATCTGGAAATCGCACGCGCACCTTGGGCCAGCTCAGAGCCAATGATTGCAGAAATGCGTCTGCAATGGTGGCTGGATGCGGTAGCGGATATTTACGGCGACCGGCCGTTGCGCGGGCATGAATTATTAGCTCCACTTGCCAACGCAATTAATCAACACGGCCTGCCGCGCACGATTATTGATAAAATGATCACGGCAAGACGGTTTGATATTTATAATGATGAACATGCTAATAACACCGAATTTGTGGCGTATATCAACGCAACCACAACCGGGTTAATTGATCTGGTTTCGCGTGTTTTGGATGTTTCAAATGCTGAGCGGCTGGACGCTTGCAAGGCAGGCTTTGGCATTGGTCTTGCCAATCTGTTGCGCGCCGCGCCGGAGCTGATGTCACGAGGTCGAAAGCCTTTGCCGTCAGATATTTCGAAACATATCGAGGTCGCCCTGAACGGTCTTGACCAAAAATTTGGCAAAGCAGTTTTTCCAGCTGTGTTATCAGGCTGGAGGGCAAGGGCTACCTTGAAAACGGCACAGAAATTCCCAGACAGAATTCCCACGGGGTTGTTAGGGGAATCGCCAGCATGGCGGCGCTTTAGCTTTGAAAAAGCTCGCTTTTTGCGACGGATATAGTGGTGGGGTAAACCCCCACTCTATATGGTTTGTCTGTTTGCTTTTTGGTTCAATGTTAACCAAATCAACGCGCCACCCGCCAATGTTAAAAACGGGATCATCGCAAGGTTTACTGCTGTCCAGCCCTCTTGGGGGGTGCCGCCAGAACAGTTCATAAGGCCGCCTGAGGCAAACGACGCCAATGTCACCATGCCAAATACTGCAAAATCATTTAAGCCTTGAACCCGCCCGCGTTCTTCTGGTGTGTGGGCGGTGGACAGCATTGATGTGGCGCCGATAAAGCCAAAGTTCCAGCCGATACCCAGCAGGATGAGGGCGATATAGAAATTCCCCAGATCAACCCCGTTGAGCGCAACAATGCCTGCGCCGGTCAGAATAACCAACCCGATGGTCACAATTTTTTCCGCGCCGAAACGGGCTATCAAATGGCCGGTAAAGAACGATGGCACAAACATCGCCAAAACATGCGCCCGAACCACATCAGCTGCATTGTCAGTGCCAAAGCCACACCCAACCACAGCCAGCGGTGTTGAGGTCATCACCAAATTCATCAAGGAATATGTGACCATCGCACAAATCATCGCAACCGCGATTTTTGGGGTGCGGATCATTTGCCAGCGACTGCGGCCTTGGGGGGCATTTTTATCACGTTTTTTCGGGGTCGGGATATCCAGAAAGAAGAACAGAAAAACGCCAACTGCGTTAAGTGCGATGATGGCCAGATAGGCGCCAAGATAACGAACCGCAAAAATTTCATTGGTGTATTTCACTAATTCAGGGCCGATAATTGCAGCCAGCAATCCGCCTGCCATTACCCATGAAATGGCCTTGGGGGCGAAATCCGGGCTGGCGGTGTCCGTTGCGGCAAAACGGTAAAACGCTTGTGCCGACATATAAATACCAATCATAAACGACCCGATGCAAAACAGCAAAAACGAGTTATACCACAGGCCAACCGTAGCCACGCTAGCCCCGCCAGCACCCCCGGCTGCGCCAATAAAAAACCCGATTCTGCGGCCATATTTTTGCATGATGGATGACAAAACAGGTGCGGTCAGCATTGAGCCAAGCACCGTCATGGTAATGGGCAATGTCGCAAAGCAAGGGTTATCCGCCAGCTGTTGGCCCGCCAGCCCGCCCAGCACAAAATGTAGCGACATTTGCGCGCCAAGAATGGCTTGGGCAGCAACCAGTACAATAACATTGCGTTTGGCGCTGCGGTTGGAATCTGTCATGGAAACATCAGTCATGCTGTGTTTGTATCGGGCTGTATGGGATGTGCAATTGCTATTTGTAGCTATGCCTGCAAAGTTGATCAAAAGGGGAAATTATGATTGGCCGGATAATTAAAACCGACGCGGATGTCGCGGAAGGCACATCTTGGCTAGCCGCGCATCAGCCGCGATTTGCCCATGCGATAGATCTGATTGGCCAACCTCCGTTGCGGCGGCGCGATGACGGGTTTGAATCATTGCTTTCGGCGATTGTTTCCCAACAGATTTCTGTCGCAGCGGCGCGCGGCATTTGGGCGCGGTTACAAACAGCCGGGGCAACCACCGAGGATGCAGTCTTGGCATTGGAACATGATGAATTGCGCGGCCTTGGACTATCAAACCAAAAGGCAACATATGCAAAAGCGCTGGCGCAACATCGCATTGATTTTGCAGCATTGCGCAGCCAGCGCACCGAGGAGGTGGTGCAAGTATTAACCGCCGTAAAAGGGATAGGGGTATGGACCGCAGAAATTTACTTGATGTTCAGTCTTGGCCGGGCTGACGTGTTTGCACCCGGTGATTTGGCGCTGCAAGAAGCTGCACGGGTTTTATTCGATTTGCCAGAGCGGCCCAAAGAAAAAATACTGCGAGAAATGTCATTGCAATGGTCCCCGTGGCGTGCGGTTGCAGCGCGGGTTCTTTTTGCTTATTATCATGTGATCAAAGATCGTGAAGGGATTACGTAAATGGCTTTGGAAAGTTTTCGCCGCGATGCAAAATCGGGCAATGCGGAAAGCATGATGGTTTTTCTGCACGGCTATGGGGCTGATGCAAACGACCTGTTGGGGCTGGCCGATCCGTTGGGTGCGCATTTGCCCGATACGGTTTTTGTCGCGCCGAATGCCCCCCAAAAATGCACAGGTAACCCTATGGGATTTCAGTGGTTTCCTATTCCGTGGATCGATGGATCAAGCGAAGAAGCTTCCAAAGCTGGCATGCTTGATGCCTGTGAACAGCTAAATGATTGGCTGGATGAAACGTTGAAGGCCGAAGGTATTGCCGCCGAAAACACCATCATTTTCGGGTTTTCCCAAGGGACGATGATGGCGCTCCATGTTGGCCCGAGACGGTCTGAAAAACTGGCTGGTATTGTCGGATTTTCTGGGCGGCTGTTAGCGCCCGAATTGATTGATGAAATTGTCAGCAAACCACCTGTTTTGCTTGTACATGGTGATCAAGATCCCGTTGTGCCACCGGAATCCCTGCCCGAAGCAGCAAGCGCGCTTAGCAAAGCCGGGTTTGAGGTTTTTACGCTGGTTTCCAAGGGGACTGCGCATGGCATTGCGCAAGATGGGTTAACCGCTACGTTGCAATTCGCCAAGCAACAACTGGAATTGTAACAACACAATCTAGGGGGTTGAACAAACATTCTTACTAGATATAGTCGGCTCTATCTGTTCATCAGCCCAAGGCCGCAAAATGCAACCGGCGGAGACCAACAAATTCATCTGGCAACCAGCCGCGCTTAAACGGTTTCCTGCACTTGTGTTGAACGCTGATTTCCGGCCTTTGTCGTATTTTCCGCTGTCCTTGTGGCCGTGGGAGGAAGCGGTGAAGGCGGTTTATCTGAACCGTGTGGTGGTGATTGCGTCTTATGATGAATGCGTGCATTCGCCCTCCACCACTTTGCGTATTCCCTCCGTGGTGGTGTTAAAAGATTTTGTAAAACCTCAACCAAAGACTGCCTTTACACGGTTTAATCTGTTTTTGCGTGATGAATTTCAATGTCAATATTGTGGCACAATGGGGGAAATGACGTTTGATCATGTAATCCCGCGCGCCCGTGGTGGGCGTACAACTTGGGAAAATGTAGTGGCGGCGTGCAGTCCTTGCAATTTGTTCAAAGGCTCCAAAACTGTGAAACAGGCAAGGATGCATTTACGGCACCCGCCACGCCAGCCAACGGCGGAACAATTAATGCGGGCAGGGCGCAAATTCCCACCGAATTTCCTGCATGATAGCTGGCTGGATTTTCTGTATTGGGATGCGGAGTTGGAGAGTTAACCTTTTGGATTATTTTGATTTTATCAAGCAATGCCTTGCTTGTTATAAAGCCGCCTGCGATCCATCCGAACGTATCTGGAAGAAGCCACTGGGTTGGAGGCTAATTGCGCCAGCTGTTCCAAGAATGACAGATTCGGCGGCTTTGACCTCATCGCGCAGTTTCATCCAGACATTCTTGCCGCTCAGGCAGGCGCGCCGCCAGCAAGCTGCGGCCCCGCAAAACGGCATCAACATAACCGCTGCGATGGACCGAATGGGGAACCTTTAAAAAACCCATGTTTTGCCAAGTTTATTCAGATCAAAAATTGGCAAAACAAGAGCATTCATTCAGCGCGCCGCCATTCGAATAGCGCCATCAAGACGAATAACTTCGCCGTTTAACTGTTGATTTTCAATGATGTGTTGCACAAGCGCTGCATATTCTGAAGGATCACCCAGTCGTTGCGGAAATGGAACCTGCTGGGCAAGGCTATCTTGAATATCATCAGGCAGGCCCGCCAGCATCGGGGTTTTGAACAGGCCCGGCGCAATCGCCATCACCCGAATGCCGTTGCGTGAAAGATCACGCGCCATGGGCAAAGTCATGGCGGCGACAGCACCCTTTGATGCGCCATATGCGATTTGTCCGACTTGTCCTTCAAACGCGGCGACAGATGCGGTATTAATAATAACGCCGCGTGATCCATCATCATCCAGCGTATCAGCCCCAACCATACCCGCAGCGCATTGGCTGGCGACATTAAATGTGCCTATCAGGTTAATCTGGACAACACGGGTAAAGGCCGCAGCATCATGTGCGTTTCCATCGCGGTCAACGGTTTTGCCACCCGTTGCAATGCCTGCGCAATTAACGCAAATCCGTGCAATTCCGTGTTTTTGGCTGGCAAACCGGATTGCAGCGCTTACGGATTGCGCATCGCTGACATCCGTTTTAATGAACAAACCATTGATCTTATTGGCAACTTTCGCGCCGCGCGCCTCATCCATATCAAAAATTGTAACTTTTGCGCCGTTTTGAGCCAGCATTCGTGCCGTGGCTTCGCCTAGGCCAGAAGCCCCGCCCGTAACAATCGCTGCTTGGTTTTCAATTTTCATCACATTATCTCAATCGCTATTGCAGTACCTTCGCCGCCGCCAATGCAAATTGCGGCAATACCTTTTTTCAGGCCTCGCCGCTCCAACGCGTGCAGCAATGTTACAATGATCCGCGCCCCAGACGCACCGATAGGATGGCCAAGCGCACAGGCGCCACCGTTAACATTTATTTTTTCACGCGGAACATTCATTTCGGCCATAAAGGCCATGGGAACCACGGCAAAGGCCTCGTTAACTTCCCATAAATCCACGTCTGCCACATCCCACGCTAACCGTTTTAACAGGCTTTTAACTGCTGGAACGGGCGCCGTGGTAAACCAGCCCGGCGCCTGAGCATGGCTGGCATGGCCGCAAATTTTGGCTCGCATGGGAATATCTGCTGCCTTGGCATCTGTTTCACGCATAAGCACAAGCGCGGCTGCGCCATCAGAAATAGAGGATGCATTGGCTGCTGTTACCGTGCCATCTGGCTTAAACGCTGGCCGCAGGTTCGGGATTTTGTCTGGACGGGCGTTTCCGGGTTGTTCATCAATCGAAATCACAATTTCGCCCTTGCGGGTCTTTAGGGTTACCGGCGCAACCTCCGCATCAAAACCCCCGCTTTCAATCGCTCTGACTGCGTTTGACAGAGACTTAAGCGCGTATTCATCCTGATCTTTGCGGGTAAACTGGTATTTTTCCGCACAATCCTCAGCAAAACTGCCCATAAGGCGGCCCTTGTCATAGGCATCTTCCAGACCGTCCAGAAACATATGATCAATAACCTGATTATGACCAATCCGCGCACCATCGCGCATTTTTGGCAATAAATACGGCGCGTTGGACATGCTTTCCATCCCCCCGGCCACGACAATTTTGCCATTGCCAGCCAGTAATTGATCATGTGCCATCATTGTGGTTTTCATACCCGAACCACACATTTTGTTGACCGTCGTGGCGGGAATGTTTTCAGCCAAACCAGCCGCAAAACCAGCTTGGCGAGCGGGGGCCTGACCTTGACCAGCCGGCAGTACACACCCCATCAGCAATTCATCCACCTTGGTTGCATCTATCCCTGCTTTGGCAAGTGCAGCCTCTATTGCTGCTCCGCCAAGCGCTGCTGCTGACGCGCCGCTTAATGCGCCCTGAAATCCACCCATGGGGGTGCGGGCGGCGCCTA
>CAZCDC010000047.1:8809-17266 GCA_964497195.1 uncultured Rhodobacterales bacterium
CTGGCGGGTAGACATGCCCACTTCTGCGGCAAGGTTTGATGGTGAAATTGGTTCCTCGAGATTATCACCCATCATATGAATGACCTTGGCCAATTTGGGATGCCGCACGCCAATGCGGGTTGGAATCGACAAGCGCTGATCGTCTTTATCGGTTCTTATGGCTGTATGAATCATCTGATCCGCCACCGAATTTGCCAGATCTGCACCATGGTCATGGGCAATAATTTTAAGCATCAAATCAAGGCTGGCCGCCCCGCCAGCAGAAGAATACCGATTGCGATCAATTGTAAAAATGGAGGTGCTGAGTTCCAAATCCGGGAATTCCTCAAGAAATGAAGCTCGATTTTCCCAATGAATGGTTGAACGCCGCCCCTCCAGCAACCCGGCTTTTGCCAGCACATAAGTCGCAGTGCAAAGCGCGCCAATCGCCATACCTTTGCGGGATTCGCGGCGCAGCCAGCCCATAACGGTTTTGGTGGCGGCAGATTTGATATCCAAACCACCACAAACAATAATTGTTTGATCGCGATTCAATTCCGAAAAACCCGCCTCGACCAACAATGTCGCGCCGTTAGAACACCGCACATTTTCGCCAGTTTCAGAGATAATCCGCCATTCATAAATAGTGCGTTCAGCAGAACGATTTGCAATGCGCAACGGCTCCACAGCGCTGGCAAATGCCGTCATGGAATAGTTGGGCAATAACAAAAATACATACCGCGATACAGTCGAATTCTCAAAATTTGTGGGATCAGACATTGTCACACCTTTTAACAGCGCTTTTCACCACTCTGTTGGAGCCTAGGCCACGCGTCAAGGCAATTCAGCACAGCCTAAAATTGAAATTTTTGCGACATTCCACCACAGTGCCCTCTGGTCAATTAATATTGACTACTTTATAAGCCGTTAAGGAATTTTTGCTGACTTTAAGGAGTATGAACATGGCTAACACTTGGAACAAATCTGACTGGCGCAACAAGCCCCGGATCCAGATGCCCGAGTATCCGGATGCAACCGCATTAAATGCGGCAACAGACCGGTTGGCCAGTTATCCCCCTTTGGTTTTTGCCGGCGAGGCACGGCGCTTAACCCGTCAGCTTGGCGAGGTTGCCAATGGCAATGCGTTCTTGTTGCAGGGCGGTGATTGCGCCGAAAGTTTCGCAGAGTTCTCAGCCGACATGATCCGCGATACGTTTAAGGTAATGCTGCAAATGGCTGTGGTGCTGACATTTGGCGGCAAAACGCCGGTTGTCAAAATTGGCCGTATGGCCGGGCAATTCGCCAAGCCTCGCTCGGCTGATTCTGAAACAGTAGATGGTGTGGAATTACCCAGCTATCGCGGCGATATCATCAATGATTTTGCTTTTACCGCCAAATCGCGCATTCCGGACCCTGATCGCATGTTGCGCGCTTACACCCAAGCGGCGGCGTCATTGAACCTGCTGCGCGCCTTTTCGCAAGGTGGATATGCAGATATCAAACGTGTGCATAACTGGACATTGGAAAGCACCAAAGGTGCTGAGGGGTATGACGAGTATCGTGCTTTGGCCAGCAAAATCTCTGAATCGTTGGAATTCATGGAGGCAGCTGGAATTTCCGGTAAAACCGTGGATGCCATGAAACGGGTGGATTTTTATACCAGCCACGAAGCGTTGTTGCTGGAATATGAAGAAGCATTATGCCGACAAGATTCACTGACAGGCCAATGGGTGGCTGGTTCTGGCCACATGATCTGGATCGGGGATCGCACCCGCCAGCCAGACGGCGCGCATGTTGAATTTTGTCGCGGGGTTATCAACCCTGTTGGGCTGAAATGTGGGCCAACGATCAGCACAGATGATTTGTTACGCTTGATTGACACCCTTAATCCCGAAAATGAGGCAGGGCGTCTGACCCTGATCGCCCGGTTTGGTGCCGGCAAAGTTGGCGACCATCTTCCGGCGCTTATTCGCGCAGTTGAGGCCGAGGGCCGCAAGGTTGTTTGGTGTTGTGACCCCATGCACGGCAATACCATCAAATCCGCGAGCGGTTATAAAACCCGCCCATTCGATCGTGTGCTGGCTGAGGTGCAGGAATTTTTCCAGATTCACAATTCTGAGGGCACCCATGCGGGTGGCGTGCATTTTGAAATGACCGGCAAAGACGTAACCGAGTGTATTGGCGGTTTGCGTGCCGTGACGGACGAGGATTTATCATCGCGCTATCACACAGCCTGTGATCCGCGCCTGAATGCTTCGCAGTCACTGGAGCTGGCATTTTTGGTGGCACGAGAATTGGGCGCCCAAACCGAAGCGCGCCGCGTCGCGATTTAGTGTTTCTGGTTCTAACAGCAGCGGCGGGGATCAGCGAAGATATCGTTGCCGCCGCCATGGCCCAATTGCCAGCGCCAGAAGCACCGCGTCGACTGTCAGCTTGCGCGGTTGATATTCGTTTTCGCGGTGCGCGGCCAGACTTTGCGCCTGTGGCAGGCATTGACGCAAATTTTGTGCCTGTGGATAACCGCCGAAAAAAACTGCTGATTGCAGATATGGACAGCACCATTATTCCGGTGGAATGCATTGATGAACTCGCGGATTTTGCGGGTGTTTTACCAGAAGTGTCTGCCATTACCGAAATTGCCATGCGCGGTGAAATGGGGTTTGAGCAATCCCTAATCCAACGTGTGGCCTTGTTGGCTGGACTGGACGAAAGCGCGTTGGAACGGTGTTATATTGAACGGATTTCATTAAACCCGGGGGCGCGGATATTGGTTCAAACAATGAATAATTTGGATGCAATGACCGCGTTAGTTTCTGGTGGATTTACGTATTTTACTGAAAAAGTTGCCACTGATTCCGGGTTTCAAATGAACCGTGCCAATGTATTAAACCTTGAGAACGGGGTTCTGACGGGCAAAGTTAAAATGCCGATATTGGGCCGCGAATCCAAACAAACCGCGCTAAACGAAATTTGCGTTATGCGCGGAATTACCGCCCAAGATGTGATCGCTGTTGGTGACGGCGCCAATGATCTAAGAATGATCGAGGCGGCTGGTTTAGGTGTAGCTTACCGTGCCAAAGAAACGCTTAAGGCCAGTGCGGATGCGGTGCTGGACCATTCGGACTTAACGGCATTACTGGCGCTGCAAGGTATTTCCGAAGCCGAATATCAATCCTGATCGTTATCGGAAACCAGACGCAGATGACCACGTTTCGGAGCAGTATCAGTGTTGGGAGCGTCATTATTTGTAACCGCACGAATGCCATCTGTGCCAAACGCAGCTTGGGTTTCAGCAAAACCTTGCGCGGCTTTAGCATCTGTATCCAAGGTTGAAAATTTCTGCCCGGCAATGCCAAAACGTAGCGGCGCAACATAGGGCACAACCGGTGTAGAAATGCAGCCCAACACCCGTGAAATATCACCGAAATCATCACGCAGCGGCAGTAAAATCATTTTCAATGAAATCGTATTGTCGTGCAAATCTTGCGCAACAAGGGTGATTTCCGCAATTCCCGGGCGCGCCAGAACCTGCCCCAAAAGCAGGATAAGCTTTTCACGATATATGTTTTGCATCATGGAAGTTGCTTGCTGGCCGCGCACCTCAAAACCCATCATTTCGCACAGCATCATGCCAGAATGACGAATACGGAATTGTTCTGGTGCGGTATTTTCAAGAATAAAAATATTTTCAAGCAATTCGGGAAAAAGACGTGGGTCAATTTCTGAGCGAAACGGGGTTTCACCATCAACGCGCAGGCTTTCCCAATGGGAAATCAAGTTATGGAAATTTGAATTTATCATAAAAATCTCGTTTCGAAAAGCCGGTTGCGGCAGAGTTGTTGCAATTTCACCGATAACACTATTACAATTTTACACGCATGTAACGAACGATGTTTAACTATCGTTAACGCCCGTGCTGCGGTTGACCGATGGTCAGTGGGAATATAGGTATTATGATCAGGATTATAAGGGGTTTAATGGGGTGCGACAATCAATGACTGGCTATGCCAATTTGGACGGTGCGCAGGGTTTACTAAGCTGGCAATGGGAAATTCGCTCGGTTAATGGCAAAGGATTGGACCTGCGGTTACGGTTGGCTGACGGGTTTGAAGCCCTTGAAAAGACAATTCGTACTGTTGCGCCACAGTATGTCTCGCGGGGGAACGTGTCGCTTAGCCTTAAACTCAAACGCCTTGAGGGCCAGCATGTGCCGCATCTGAATGAACCGGTGTTGAGTGCAATATTGCAGGCCGTTCGCCGTGTGAATATCGCGGCCGAAAGTCAGGGAATTGATACTTATCCGACCAGTGCCGCAGATTTGCTTGGCCTGCGCGGCGTGCTGGAATATTCCGCAGAAGAAACCATATCTCCAGAAATTTTGAGCGAAGTATTGGCCCAGATACCTCAATTATTCGAGGCATTTCAACAGGCCCGGCAAGATGAAGGCACAGCCTTGCTGGCCATCTTAACCAGCCAAATTGACAGAGTGGAAAAATTAACATCTCAGGCACGTAAATCAGCCGAAGCACGGCTGGCAAAAACCGGCGAAAATTTGCGTAAAAAGGTGCAGGCTTTGATTAAAACCACTGAGCTGGCTGACGAAGCGCGGTTGCAACAGGAACTGGCGCTATTGGCCGTGAAATCCGATGTGACAGAAGAAATTGACCGCTTGAACGCCCATATTGCCGCGGCCCGTGTGCTATTGGCTGATCCAAACCCGATCGGGCGTAAATTTGATTTTCTGATGCAGGAATTTAACCGGGAGGCAAATACGCTTTGTTCAAAATCAGGATCAACTGAATTAACCGCAATTGGGCTTGACCTGAAAACCGTAATCGATCAAATGCGCGAACAAGTTCAGAATTTGGAGTAGGCATGACAGCTGCAAGAAAAGGTTTATTGATCATACTATCCTCGCCCAGCGGCGCAGGGAAATCAACCTTGTCCAAGCGGGTGTTAATGGATGACGATGAGGTGGTATTTTCAGTTTCCGCAACCACGCGCGCCCCGCGAGAGGGTGAGGAAAACGGCAGGGAATACTATTTCCACAGCAGAGACGAATTTAAAAACCTGATTGAAAACAAAGGTATGCTGGAACATGCTGAAGTGTTCGGCAATTTTTATGGCTCACCCCGCGCGCCGGTTGAGGCCGCGATTGATGCAGGCAAAGACGTGCTTTTTGATGTGGATTGGCAGGGTGGGCAACAAATCCGGAATTCTGCTTTGCAGGATTCCGTTGTGTCTATATTTGTTTTACCGCCCTCCATTGCAACGCTGCACCAACGCTTAACGGATCGGGGGCAAGACAGTGCGGATATTATTGCAAACCGGATGGCGCAATCACGAGATGAAATTAGCCATTGGGCGGAATATGACTATGTTATTGTCAATGATGATCTGGATCGTGCGGCGCAGGAATTGCGAAGCATTGTGGCCGCTGAGCGTTTACGCCGGTCGCGCCAATCAGGTTTGAGCGGCTTTGTGCAGCAGCTTAATGCGGAATTCGAGGCAATGTCTTGATCTATGATCTTTCGGGTGTTTCGCCAAATTTGGCGAAAGATAGCTGGGTGGCAGACACAGCGGTGTTAATCGGCAATGTTGTTTTGGAAGGCGCTGCGTCGGTTTGGTTTGGCGCGGTTTTGCGCGGTGATAATGAACAGATTTTTGTCGGGCAGGGCAGTAATATTCAGGAAAATTGTGTATTACATACCGATATGGGATTCCCACTGCGCATTGGCGCGGGCTGTACTATTGGCCACAAAGCCATGTTGCATGGCTGTTTTATTGGCGAAAACTCTCTGATTGGCATGGGGGCAACTGTGCTGAACGGGGCGCGAATTGGCAAAAACTGCCTGATTGGCGCGGGTGCATTGATCACCGAGGGCAAAGAAATTCCAGATGGATCATTGGTGATGGGTGTTCCGGGCAAAATTATCCGGCAGCTGGATGCGGCTGGCATTGCCAGTTTACGCGCGTCTGCTGTGCATTACCAAGAAAACATGCGGCGGTTTCGCGATGGGTTAACCCTTAAAAAATGAGGGATAGCTCATTATCGGAAAACGTGCCGGTGATCCGGATATCAATATTTTCCGCTGCATCCCGTGCCAATTGAAATTGAATTTGGTTTGAGCCGAGATCTCCAAAAGGGTCACCATTCAAAACCGGAGACCACAAAGCCATATTCGCATCGATCTTGCAATTTTTTACTGAAATTTGCCAGCCGGAATCAGTCGGCAAGCAGGTGATCACCCCGCCACGTGGCAAGCTGGATTCAACACATAAAATAAGCAAATACAATAACTTGATAAGCGATTTTGATCGGTCTCCCCAGCTTTCAGGAAAATCAACAGTGACCCGACCGCTGCAAAACATATCGGTAACAATCGACACGGCTGCGGCATGGCCTTGCATGGCGCCATGGCTGTTAGCGCCAAAAGCCACACGAAAAAACATCAGTTTTGCCTTGGCATTATTGGCGCTTTGGCTGATCAGCTCCATCTCGGGTGAGGGGCCACTTATGCTTGTCATCAATTCCACCCCGTTGCTGATCGCACCCACTGGGCTTATAAGATCATGACAAATCCGGGAACTAATCATATCAGCGAGTTGTTTAGGGTGCATCTATTGCTCCTGCAAAAAGGGGATAAAATGAACGCGATTTTGGAGCCCGGCATGTTGGTGCGCCACCCGTCGCAGCCCGATTGGGGGCTGGGGCAGGTGCAATCGGTGGTTGGACATCGCATTACGGTGAATTTTGAGCATATGGGTAAGATTCTGATTAACGGGGCTGAGATCACACTGGAAATGGTAATCAACTAATTAATATTGTGACTATTGCACCATTTTGGTTAACGGGAAATGAATTTTTGCGAAGCTTGTATTTTTGATTTTTTGCCGCTAGGTTCTTTGGGGTATTTGGCCTGCTGGTCAATGGAAAGTCGGGCTAATCTTATGAAAACTGATGCGGCTCGTTTTGAGGTAAGACTGGCCCAAAACGCCGATGATATCCGCGCAGCCCAACATTTACGATACCGCGTATTTGTAGAGGAAATGGGTGCAACTGTTAGTGATTCTGACCATGCAGCCAAACTTGAGCAAGATCGTTTTGACCCCTATTTTGACCATCTTCTGTTAATTGACCACACCATCCGTGCTGGCCAATTCGGAGAACAGGTTGTTGGCGTTTATCGCTTGATGCAAGATGAAGCAGCCCGAAACGGCATCGGGTATTACGGTGCCGGTGAATATGATTTATCGATCCTTAACAAAAGCGGCCGCAAAGCTGTGGAATTGGGGCGCTCATGTATTGCAAAAGAATATCGCGGCGGGGTTGGCATGCATCTTTTGTGGGATGGTTTGGGGGATTACGTGATCTCGAACAATATCGAAATTATGTTTGGCGTTGCGTCTTTTCATGGGGTGGATATTGCTCCCTTAAAGAATGCTCTGGCGTTTTTACACCATAATTATCTGGCCCCAAAAGATTTGCGCGTACGTGCGCAGGACAAACAATTTGTGTCCCTGAACCAGATGCCAAAAAACATCGTAAACCGGGCCGAGGCGTTGCGCGACATTCCGTCCTTGATAAAGGCGTATTTGCGATTGGGCGGGTGTGTTGGCGATGGTGCATTTGTTGACCATGATTTTAATACAGTCGATGTTTGCCTGTTGATGGACACTAAGCGCATGGTGTCAAAATACCGTGATTTTTATGCGAGAAAGCGGGCGTAAACATGACATGGAATGCGGAAACACCGCCCCCATACCCGCGTTTAGGGCTGTCTGGCTGGTTACGGTTTGCGGTTCGGGCCACGATTTTTGCTATTTCAACGCTTATTTTTGTAAGTCTTCAAATTTTAGCTTACGCAGTAGAACGTCTTTATAATGGGCAGATAATCAGTAGCAAAATTGCGCGTATCTGGGGCGGAATTGGGCGAATGTGTTGTGGATTGACGCTGGAAATCCAAGGCCAGGAAATGAAACATGGCGGCGCGATTGTTGCCAATCATTCCAGCTGGGTCGATATTTTTGTGATGCATAATGCAGCCCATATTCATTTTGTTTCCAAGTCCGAGGTGGCTGGCTGGCCTGGAATCGGGTTTATCGCCAAGGCCTCGGGTACGGTATTTATTGTGCGCAAACCCACCGAAGCCAAACGCCAACAAATCGTGATGGCCGAGCGCATAAAATCTGGTGATAAACTTTGCTTTTTTCCCGAAGGTACCAGCAGCGACGGGTTGCGGGTTTTGCCGTTTAAATCATCTATGTTCAGTGTTTTTCATACCAAAGAATTACGCGATTCCGTTTGGGTTCAACCGGTTAGCATAACCTATTTTGCCCCCAAAAGCCGATCTCGGGCATTTTTTGGCTGGTGGGGCGATATGGAGTTTTTTGCCCATGCAAAGGTGGTTTTTGGATTGTCACGAGGGGCCAAAGTGGTGGTGACTTTTCATCCGCCGCTTAAGGCCTCAGATTATG
>CAZCDC010000048.1:0-1867 GCA_964497195.1 uncultured Rhodobacterales bacterium
CCCTCAATCACGGCCACGAACCCGAGGCCATAGATAATGTCATCAATCATTCAGCAGCAGGCCGACCATTAGGCGAGGCGAAATAATCAAAGAATTCGCCGTCAGGTGACAGGATCATCGATGAATTTCTGCCTTGAAGCGCGATTTCATAGGCCGCCAATGAGCGATAGAATTCAAAGAATTCAGGGTCACGGCTATAGGCCTCAGCAAAAATCCTGTTGCTTTGCGCATCTGCTTCACCGCGAACAATGTTTGCGTCACGTTCAGCGGCTGAAACCAGTTCAATCGCTCCACGTTCTGCATTTGCGATAACCCGTTGGGCCGCTTCTGCACCACGCGCCCGAAGATCGGTTGCTTCGCGCACACGTTCCGCCCGCATACGATCAAAGGTCGCTGCAAGGTTTTGCTCAGGCAAGTCAGCGCGTTTGATCCGCACATCGATCACCTGAAGGCCCAGTTTGCGGGCTTCGATAATCGCTGCGTCGCGAATTTGAACCATCAACACAGCCCGCTCACCGGAAAGGATCGCGGCTGAGTTAACCCCACCCAGAACATCGCGCAACGCCGTTTCAACGAAACGCTCAACGCGGGTGTTGGCCAAAAGAACACCGCCAGCGCCAACCGCTTTGCGGAATTGTCTCATATCGGCAATACGATACCGCACAAATGCGTCAACGATAAGCCGGCGGTCATCCGAGGGTGTGATTTCTCTGGCGTCAATCTCAACCGATAGAATACGGCTATCATAACGCGCTACTTCCTGAATGAACGGGATTTTGAAATATAGACCGGGATCTGACCGTTCAGCTTTTATATCACCAAATTGCAGAACAAGAACCTGTTCACGTTCATCCACGATATAAACCGAGGCAAGAAACAAGAAAACAGCAGCGACAGTGGCGCCAACGAGAATGGGTAACTTTTTCATTAGTTTGACCCTCCACGGATAAGTTCATTTAAGGGCAAATACGGGACAACGCCGGTACCGGAGCCGTCTGCGCTTTCGTCAATGATGATTTTGTTAATGTCACCCAGCACCCGTTCCATCGTTTCCAGATAAAGACGTTTGCGGGTTACTTCGGGCGCAAGCACATATTCGCCATAAACCGCAACAAAACGGCTGGCTTCACCTTGGGAAATGTTTACCACTTGGGCACGATACCCTTCGGCTTCTTGTTCAAGCTGCGCCGATTGACCACGCGCTTCAGCCAACAGACGGTTTGCAACCGCGTCAGCTTCTTTTTCGCGGGTGTCGCGTTCTTGTTCTGCGGCTTGCACATCGCGGAAAGCGTCAATAACTTCGCGCGGGGCTTCAGCCTTGGACAGGTTCAACCGGATGACTTGCAGGCCACTATCGTATGAATCGAGCGTGGCTTGGATGATGTCCTCAACCTCTTGCGAAATCGCAGCACGGTTGGTGTTACGAATGGTCGCCAGATCAGAACGCCCGACAACTTCGCGCATGGCTGATTCAGCCACGGCCACAATCGAAATCTGTGGATCAGCGAGGTTAAACAGGAATTTCGACGGGTCAGTAATATTCCACACAACCTGAAAATCAATGTCTACGATGTTTTCATCGCCCGTTAGCATCAAGCCCTGCGAGGCACGGCCACCGCCGCCAACGCCGATATCTTCTGTGCGTTCCAGCGAAACCTGAACGATTTCAGCTTTGACCAAAGGCCAAGGCGCAAAGTTCAAACCGGATTCGCCGGTTTTGTAAAATTCGCCTAAAAACAGCTCAACCGATTGTTCGCCTTGGTCAACCTTATAGAACGAGTTAAACGCCCAAAGACCCACGGCTGCCAATGCGATCAACAGTATGCCGCCTTTGCCAATGCCGCCCGCACCATCGCCAGAACCGCCG
>CAZCDC010000048.1:1967-4621 GCA_964497195.1 uncultured Rhodobacterales bacterium
GATCAACAGTATGCCGCCTTTGCCAATGCCGCCCGCACCATCGCCAGAACCGCCGCCGAGCAGGACTTTTAGTTTGTCCTGGCCTTTGCGGATCAGTTCATCAATATCGGGCACTTGTTGCTGACCGTTTGGGGGTGGTCGTTGGCCGCGGCGATCATCATCATCGCCGCCATTATTACCGCCACCGCCCCAAGGGCCGCCGGAATTGTTGTTGCTTGGCATATGCAAGTCCTTTGCTAAAATCTATTATGTGTGGAATTGTTCATTCCGGAGCTGAATGTCAAGGTTTAACGCACCGGTTCTTTCATGGTTACCAGTTCTTCGGCCGCTGTTGGATGCACGGCCACTGTCCTGTCAAAGTCTTCTTTGGTGGCGCCCATCTTAACAGCCACCCCCGCCAGCTGAATCATTTCGCCGGCCGCAGGGCCAACAATATGACAGCCCAAAACCTTACGGCTGGATTTTTCAACAATCAGTTTCATCAACATACGTTCAGCGCGCCCTGCCATGATATTTGACATCGGGCGGAATGCGGCGCGGTAAACCTCGATTTCAGTTTGCGCGCGAGCATCTTCCTCAGACAGGCCCACGGTGCCGATTTCCGGCTGGGTAAATACCGCCGTGGCGATCAGTTCATGGTCAGGCGAGGTTGGGTTATTGTTAAAGACCGTCTCAACAAACGCCATGCCTTCGCGGATGGCCACCGGCGTTAGCGCCATACGATCGGTCACATCGCCCACCGCATAAATGCTGTCACAACTGGTTTTGGAATATTGATCCACGGCGATCTCTCCCTTGCGACCCAGTTCAACACCTGCGTTTTCAAGCCCCAGATTAGCCGTGTTGGCAACGCGGCCCGTGGCATACATCACCGCGTCCACTTCGGTTATTGACCCGTTGGTGCAGGTCACCCGCAGTCCGTCATCAGTTTTCTCAATACTGGTCACATCGGTGCCAAGATGCAGATTAACGCCTTTAACGATCATTTCATCCGAAACATGGCCACGCACTTCGTCGTCAAAGCCGCGCAAAATCTGCGCACCGCGATAGAATTGCGTCACTGCGCTGCCAAGCCCGTTAAAAATGCCGGCAAATTCACAGGCAATATAGCCCCCGCCAACAATCAAAATCCGTTTGGGCTGAGATTTTAGCAAGAACATATCGTTCGAGGTCAGAATATGTTCTGCCCCCTGAACCTCGGGCACAAACGGATAACCGCCCGTGGCAATCAGAATGGTTTTGGCGGTGATGGTCTCGCCGCTGGCCAGCTCCACAGTATTTGCATCCTTGATGGTGGCGCGCGTATCAAAAATAGTTACATCATTGCCCGACAGACCGCTGCGATACAGGCCCTCAAGCCGGTCAAGTTCGGCATCTTGTTTGGCAATCAGCTTAGCCCAATCAAATGAGCGCTCGCCGATGGTCCAGCCGAATCCTTCGGCGTCATTCATCATTTCAGAAAAACCCGACGCATAAACCATCAGCTTTTTGGGGACACAGCCGCGAATAACGCAGGTGCCGCCCATGCGGTATTCCTCCGCCAGCGCAACTTTTGCGCCGCCTTGCGCCGCAACCCGCGCAGAACGCACGCCGCCAGAGCCGCCACCAATAACAAAAAGATCATAATCCATATTTCAGGCTCCCGGTACAAAAAGGTTATTATGGCTGGGCATATGCACCGTCGATTTGCCCATATCCCCCTGATCACGGTCATAGGTTTGAACCGTACCATCCTCATAGCCAACCAAAACCGTATCAGCCATATCGGTAAACAGGCCGCTTTCAACAACGCCGGGGATTTGATTGAGCGCTTGGGCCAATGCGTGCGGCGCGCCGATACGATTTAAATGGAGGTCCAATATATAATGGCCCTCATCAGTGACATACGCCACGCCGTCATCTGCGCGAATAGTAATATCGCGGGCCGAGACATCTGCCGCCGTCAGCAAATCCGCCACCGTTTTCTGGGTGGTTTTCCAGCCAAACCGCACAACCTCGACCGGCAAAGGAAACGCGCCCAGCGCATCTACTTGTTTGGAAGCATCCGAAATCACCACCATCTGGTCCGACGCGCTGGCCACAATTTTTTCTTGCAATAACGCCCCGCCGCCACCTTTGATCAGGTTCAGCCTTGCGTCAAATTCATCCGCGCCATCAATTGTCACGTCCAGCCAGCCAGCGGCATCCAGCGTGGTTAAGGGAATGTTCAGGCTCTCGGCCAAGTCCCGCGTGCGGCTGGAGGTTGGCACCCCAACAATTTTCAGGCCCTCATTATTCACCAAACCGCCCAACAATTGCACAAACCACGCGGCCGTACTGCCTGTGCCCAAGCCAACCCGCATGCCAGGTTTTACAAATGCAAGCGCGGCTTTTGCAGCGGCATATTTCGCGCGATTAGCGCTGGAAATTTTGTCTGGCATGGGTCACCTGAGTTTGAGCAAGAATCCGTTCAGCGCGATATATAACATTTCCGCGCCGCCATGCGAGGGGCAAAGACAAAATTTATCGCTAGAGGGCTTGCGAATGTCGGGAATTCGCGTCAAATCGAAAATATTAGCGTTAGAGTGGCCAATCTTGGGGGAATTCTATGTATCTTAGTATTTTTGATGTCTTTAAAATCGGCGTCGGGCCGTCATCTTCACACACTGTCGGGC
>CAZCDC010000048.1:4721-17171 GCA_964497195.1 uncultured Rhodobacterales bacterium
ATTTTTGATGTCTTTAAAATCGGCGTCGGGCCGTCATCTTCACACACTGTCGGGCCAATGGTCGCAGCGGCGCGATTTCTGGATGAATTGCGCGCTGGTCGCGGCGTTATTCCCGGGGCGGGGCCATTGGCGTCGCTTGGCTGTTCCTTGCACGGATCTTTGGCGTTTACCGGAAAAGGCCACGCAACTGACCGCGCGGTGACATTGGGGTTTGCCGGCTTTGTCCCCGCCAGCTTCGACGTGGACAAAGCCGCAGCGGCTGAAGCCAAAATCAAAGAAACCGGAACGGTAAGCCCCGAGGGCCTTGGCGATTTGAAATACCTGCAATCGCGTGATTTGAAATTTGATTATGACAACACGTTGCCCCTGCATGCCAATGGCATGATCCTGTCCGCTTATGATAAAAATGGAAATTTGCACACTCAGGAAACCTATTATTCCACCGGCGGCGGGTTTGTGATGACAGCGCGCGAAATGGCTGGCGAAGATGTTCTGGCAGAAGAACCAACCGCGCCGTATCCGTTTAAATCTGCCGACGAAATGCTGGCAATGGCAAAGAAAAGCGGCAAGACAATCGCACAAATGAAACTGGATAACGAAACCCATCACATGACCCCAAAAGCCCTGTCTGACGGCTTGGCCAAAGTGTGGTCGGTTATGGATAATTGTATCGAACGCGGGTTGTGTACCGACGGCATTCTGGAGGGCGGATTATTTGTGCGCCGTCGCGCCAAATCCATTCATGAGGCCTTGCTGAATGAGCGCGGTCTGAACCTGACCGCGCCGCACACAATCAATGACTGGATTGCAGTTTATGCCATCGCCGTAAACGAAGAAAATGCGGCCGGCGGGCAAGTTGTTACCGCCCCGACAAACGGCGC
Source organism: uncultured Rhodobacterales bacterium (assembly GCA_964497195.1). Taxonomy (GTDB): domain Bacteria; phylum Pseudomonadota; class Alphaproteobacteria; order Rhodobacterales; family Rhodobacteraceae; genus UBA3077. The sequence continues at coordinate 5,603 of CAZCDC010000048.1, forward strand.
TGCCGGGGTGCTTCCAGCGACACTGCGATATTACCTTGACCACGTGCCGGGGGCCTCCCGCGACAAGATTGAGGAGTTCCTTTTGACCTCCGCCGCCATTGGCGGTTTGATCAAGGTCAACGCCTCAATTTCCGGTGCCGAAGTTGGCTGTCAGGGCGAGGTTGGATCAGCCGCCGCCATGGCTGCTGCGGGGCTTTGTGCTGTGTTGGGCGGATCACCCGAGCAGGTCGAAAATGCTGCTGAAATTGCCCTTGAACATCATCTTGGAATGACCTGCGATCCCGTCAAGGGATTGGTGCAAGCCCCCTGTATTGAGCGCAATGGCTTGGGGGCAATCAAAGCCGTTTCAGCCGCATCTCTGGCGCTTCGCGGCGATGGTGTTCATCTGGTTTCACTGGATGCTTGTGTTGAAACCATGCGCCAAACTGGCCGCGATATGGACACAAAATACAAAGAAACCTCCCTTGGGGGGTTGGCAGTTAATGTTCCGGAATGTTGACTCTGGGTGTGTAATTAATTGTGTTTTTTCTACATTTTCCTGTAAATTTACCAGAATAATACCATTAAATCAACTTTATGAATAAATCCAAAATGGAGTATTTCATTTTTTGATACGCCATTATCAGCCGCATTCAGCAAAATAAGGGCTTTGCTTGGTTCTTGCCCTTTCAAAACCTGTTTAAACACAGTATATCCATAACACATCAAAAACATGGCGTGTGGGTTGCACGCAACGCAGCAAGGGCATGCACTTATGGCGAGTTTATTTGGCAGTTTTTTTTCGGCGGATATGGCGATTGATCTGGGCACAGCAAACACGCTGGTTTATGTCAAAGGCAAAGGCATTATCCTGAATGAACCCTCGGTGGTTGCGTATCACATTCGCGATGGCAAAAAACAGGTTCTGGCTGTTGGCGAGGAAGCCAAATTAATGCTGGGCCGCACCCCCGGCAGCATCGAAGCCATCCGCCCCATGCGCGACGGCGTGATCGCCGATTTTGACGTTGCCGAAGAAATGATAAAGTACTTTATCAAGAAGATTCACAAACGCAGCTGGTTCACCAAACCGCGCATTATTGTGTGTGTTCCCCACGGTGCAACACCGGTGGAAAAACGCGCAATTCAAAGCTCGGTTATGCAGGCCGGCGCTGGCAAGGTAGGGCTGATTGCCGAACCTATTGCTGCGGCCATTGGTGCCGGTATGCCGATCACCGATCCGACCGGATCCATGGTGGTTGATATCGGTGGTGGCACCACCGAGGTTGCGGTTTTGTCACTGGGTGATATCGTCTATGCGCGCTCGGTTCGGGTGGGCGGTGACCGCATGGACGAGGCCATCATTTCATACCTGCGCCGCCAGCATAATATTCTGGTAGGCGAGGCTACAGCCGAGCGCATCAAAACCTCCATCGGGTCAGCCCGTATGCCCGATGACGGGCGCGGCGCCAGCATGGAAATTCGTGGCCGCGATTTGCTAAACGGTGTCCCCAAAGAAGCCGAAATCACCCAAGCCCAAATCGCCGAAGCTTTGGCCGAACCTGTACAGCAAATTTGCGATGCGGTGATGGAAGCACTGGAAAGCACGCCACCAGATTTGGCCGCTGATATTGTTGATCGCGGTGTGATGTTAACCGGCGGCGGCGCGCTGCTGGGCGACCTTGATCTGGCCCTGCGCGAACAAACCGGATTGGCAGTTTCGGTGGCGGACGAGGCCCTGAATTGCGTGGCACTTGGCACAGGAAAAGCACTGGAATACGAAAACCAACTGCAACATATTCTTGATTATGGCAGCTAGGCCGCGATGGCCGCGGCTCATCAGGTTAACGGATCATGGCGCGCTATTCGGCGGCTGATTCTTGGCCTGATTATCGCGGTTTTTCTGGCGTTTTTTGTGCTGTGGCGCATCGATAGCCCGCGTGTTGATCGATTCCGCATGGCGCTGGTTGACAGGTTTGTACCCAATATGGAGTGGGTGCTGGCCCCCGTTACCAGATTCACCCGGATTATTACGGATTATCAATCCTATACGCAAATTTATGAACGTAATCAGGAATTGCGTCAAGAATTACAGCGCATGCGCGGCTGGCAGGAGGCCGCTTTGCAACTGGAGCAAACCAACGCCCAGCTTCGCGCGCTAAATAATGTGCAGCTCAGCCCCGGTCTTGGCTTTGTTACCGGCGAGGTTATCACCGATAGCGGCAGCCCCTTTAGCCAATCCGGCTTGCTGAATGTCGGGCGACTGGATGGCATTCTGGATGGGCAAGCCACTGTTGACGGGCTGGGGCTTGTGGGCCGAATTTCTGGCGTGGCTGAACAAACCGCACGCATTATTTTTCTGACGGATGTGTCTAGCCAAGTGCCGGTAATCATCCGCCCAAGCGGTAGTCGCGCCATGGTGCGCGGTGATAACACAATCAGCCCTCGCCTGCAATTCATTGAAACCATTGAGGATATCCTGCCCGGAATGCGGGTGGTTACGTCGGGTGATGGCGGGGTCTTTCCCGCAGATTTGCTGATTGGCCAAGTGGTTTTTGGCACGGATGGTAATTTACGCATCGCTTTGGCGGCTGATTTTGAAGCGCTGGAATTTGTGCGGATTTTGCGTAACTCACCGCTTGATCAAATTGACGGTCATGGCGGGCTGGTTGGTGTTGACGACACCGAAAGTGAAACAGAATGACCGGCGTACCACTTTGGTTTTACCGCCTGCTTTTTGCAGCATTTGCCTTGCTGGCCATTGCCATTCCGCTACTACCACTTGGTTTTCTCGCGTCTCGGCTTGCCATGCCCGATTTGTTTTTTGCGCTGACCATTGCATGGGTGGTACGCAGCCCCAAAACCGCACCATTGGTTTTGGTGGCGCTGCTGGCAATTCTGGCAGATGCGGTTTTGTCACGGCCAGTTGGCTTGTGGGCGTTGCTAATTCTAATTCTGTCCGAACTCACCCGCATGAATGACCGTTTGATCCGCGATACCGGTTTTATTGCTGAATGGCTGTATTTTGGTGCTATCCTGACCATCATGGTAATTTTGCAAAACACCGTGCTGTTTCTGACCTTCGCTGGCGCTTATCCCTTTAACCGACTTGTCCAGATTGTGATGCTCAGTATGTTCTGGTATCCTTTCATTGCTGGATTTTTGCATTATATCTTGCGGGTACGCGGACCGGTTTCGAGAAACCTGCCGGACCGTTTGGGGAAAGTTGGATGATTATACCTTCAAAAACCGCCAAAGAGAAAAACCGGCGCATTACGCGGCGCGGCTTAATGCTGGGCGGTATTCAACTGGCTGTGGTTGGGGTTTTGGGTGCGCGCATGCGGCAATTACAAGTGGCCCAAAGCGATCAATATCGCCTGTTGGCTGAGGAAAACCGCATCAATGTACAGCTTATTCCGCCAGAACGAGGCCTAATATTTGACCGGCTGGGAAAACCTGTCGCTGAAAACAAACCCAATTATCGTATCGTGATGATCCGCGAACAGGCAGGCGACGCAGCGCAGGTTTTGCAAGAGCTGGCAAAGCTGATTGATTTGCCTGCTGAAAAACAGGCTGATATTCTGAAAAAGATGGGCCAGCACAGCGCCTTTGTCAAAATCCCCGTGGTGGAAAATCTGGAATGGTCTGATTTTGCCCGCATTTCCGCCAATGCCCCCGCCCTGCCCGGCATTATTCCAGAGGTCGGCCTGAACCGGTTTTATCCACAGGCCGAGGATTACACCCATATCGTTGGCTATGTTGGTCCGGTCAGCGAGCGTGATCTGGCGCGCATTGATAATCCGGCCCCGGTGCTGCAATTCCCCGGCTTTCAAATCGGCAAAACCGGCTTGGAATTGAAGGTAGAAAACATGCTGCGCGGCACCGCTGGCACCAGTCAGGTTGAGGTGAATTCGTCTGGCCGCGTAATTCGCGAGCTTAGCCGTAATGCTGGTAATAATGGCGCTGATTTACAGCTATCCATCGACAGCGATTTGCAACATTACGCCAAATACCGTCTGGGTGAGCAAAGCGCCGCGGCGGTGGTGATGGATATCCATTCCGGCGATATCCGCGCACTGACCTCGGCGCCCAGCTTTGATCCTAATAAATTTATCTTTGGTATTTCCACCACGGATTGGAACGCATTGCTAAACAATGAATACCGCCCACTCGCAGACAAGACCATTTCTGGTGCCTATCCGCCCGGGTCAACCTTTAAAATGGTGGTGGCACTTGCCGCGCTGGAGGAAGGCCTGATTGACCCGGAGGAGGAAATCCACTGCCCTGGCTATTATGATCTGGGCAATCGGCGGTTCCATTGTTGGCGACGTGGCGGGCATGGGAAAATGAACTTGTCGGACAGCCTGAAATATTCCTGTGATGTGTTTTATTATGATATTTCCCAACGGGTTGGTATTGAAAAAATCACCGCGATGGCGCGAAAATTTGGTTTTGGCAGCAAGCCTCCGATGCCATTGCCGGCAATCACATCCGGCCTGACGCCCACCAAACAATGGAAACAGGATAAATTTGACGAAGCATGGCGCATTGGTGACACACTGAATTCCTCGATCGGGCAGGGTTTTGTGCTGGCATCCCCCATTCAACTGGCGGTAATGGCCGCGCGAATTGGCTCTGGTCGTGCGGTGAAACCCCGGTTAATTCAACGCATCAACGGCGTGCCGCAACCCCTTGAACGCGCAGAGAAATTAGGGATACCAGAGGCACATCTAAACCATGTAAGAAATGGTATGTTTCGGGTCGGTAACGAAGATCGCGGCACGGCTTATGCGGCTCGTATTGCTGAGGCCTCAATGGTGATGGCCGGAAAAACCGGCACCAGCCAAGTGCGAAATATCACCATTGAGGAACGCGCGGCGGGTGTCACCAAAAACGAAGATCTCCCGTGGGAACGCCGTGACCACGCGCTTTATGTCGGGTTTGCACCCTATGATAATCCACGTTTTGCAATATCGGTGGTGGTCGAACATGGCGGTTCCGGTTCTGCTATCGCAGCGCCAATTGCCCGCGATATCATGCTGCGCGCCCTATACGAAACCCAACCCCCCATCAGCGCTTTCCCGCGCGAAATGCGCAATGAAATGCGCGAACAACGCCTGAACGAACCACCGCCAAACGTCTCGGCCCCCATCCCGAGGAGCGACCGCGCATGAGCTTTATGGACCCGACAGCAAACCTCATCCCCACCGGTTTACGTAAAATTTTTCACGTCAACTGGCCGCTGGTTTTGTTGATTACTGCGGTGGCCGGTTTTGGGTTTTTGATGCTGTATTCGGTGGCTGGCGGGTCTATGACGCCTTGGGCACAACCGCAATTGGAACGGTTTATCGCAGGCATGATTATCATGTTTATCGTGGCCTTTATTCCCATCGGGTTTTGGCGGTCGGTCACTGTTTTTACCTATGGCATGGGGATTTTATTGCTGATCATTGTCATTGTTGCTGGTGATTCAAGCAAAGGCGCACAGCGCTGGATTGATCTTGGTTTTATCAATTTGCAACCCTCAGAGGTGATGAAAATCGCAGTAGTGATGATGCTGGCGCTTTATTATGACTGGCTGGAACCGGAAAAAGTCTCACGGCCTTTTTGGGTGGCTTTGCCCCTGTTATTAATCCTGCTGCCTACCGCAATGGTGTTTGTGCAACCCGATCTTGGCACCGCAATTCTGATCGTGCTAAGCGGCGGCGTGGTGATGTTTTTGGCAGGGGTCAGCCTGTGGTATTTTGGTAGCGCTTTGATGCTGGGCATTGGTGCTGTGGTTGCGGTTTTTCAATCGCGCGACACTGGTTGGCAATTGTTGAACAATTACCAGTATCGCCGGATTGACACATTTCTTGACCCCTCATTGGAGCCATTGGGCGCAGGATATCACATTACACAGGCAACCATTGCGCTGGGTTCCGGCGGTATTTCCGGGCGCGGGTTTATGCAAGGCACCCAATCACGCCTAGGCTTTTTGCCCGAAAAACACACGGATTTCATTTTCACCACCTTGGCGGAGGAATTCGGCTATGTCGGCACCACAATCCTGCTTGTTTTATACGCGCTTATCATCATTTTCTGCATCTCCTCGGCGGTCAAAAACCGCAACCGTTTTGCGGCACTTTTAACCGGGGGGATCGCCGCCACATTTTTCTTTTTCTTTGCCGTAAATATGGCAATGGTCATGGGGTTAATCCCTGTAGTAGGCGTGCCTTTACCGCTGGTTTCATATGGTGGTTCTGCCATGTTGGTGCTGCTTGGCGGTTTTGGTCTTATTCAATCCGCGCATATTCATCGACCAAGAGGAATTCAATGATTACATTGCTTTATGCGGGTAAACCCGAAAATTGGTCGGAGTATCAACGCTATATTCCCGCCGCCCTAAAAGCCAAAGGTATCGACGTTAAAATCACCCAAGATTGCGATGCCAAAGATGTAGACTATATCGTTTATAGCCCCGCCAGCACAGTACAGGATTTCACATCGTTTACCAAACTAAAGGCCGTGCTGTCGCTATGGGCCGGTGTCGAAAGAATTACCGGCAATAAAACCTTGAAAGTTCCGCTGTGCCGTATGGTTGACGCGGGCCTGCGCGAGGGCATGTCGGAATGGGTAACCGGCCACGTATTACGCCATCATTTGGGCATGGACGGCCATATTGTTAATCCTGAAAAAACATGGAATCATAATCCGCCCCCATTGGCGCGCCAACGTAATATCGGTATTTTGGGGCTGGGGGAATTGGGCCAAGCTTGCGCAGAATCTCTAAAATTTATGAATTTCAACGTAATGGGCTGGAGCCGTACCCTGAAAAAAATCAATGAGGTTACCTGTTTTTCTGGAAAGTCCGGTCTCAATAATATCCTGAAAAAATCCGAGATTCTGGTGCTGTTATTGCCCCAAACACCTGAAACCCATCATGTGCTGAATGCAAAAAATCTGGCAAAATTACCGCGCGGCGCAATCATCCTAAACCCCGGTCGAGGCCCGTTGATCGATGATAAGGCCCTACTTAACAGCCTGAATTCTGGCCAAATAGCCCACGCCACACTGGATGTTTTCACCACCGAACCCCTGCCGGAAGATCATCCTTATTGGGCACATCCAAATGTCACCGTTACCCCGCATATTGCCTCGGATACCCGAACAATCACAGCGGCCGATGTGATCGCCACCAATGTGGAGCGTTGCGAAAATGGTCAGGAATTGCTTTTCCAAGTAGATCGCAGCCTTAGTTATTAACGCAATTTTGGTGGCTTAGCCGGGTCCATCCCCGGCGCGGTCATTTCCTGCATTTTGGGCAAGATCAATTCCGGAATCTCAAAAGCCAACCCGATTTTGGCGAATCGCGCAACACTGGCATCACGCGCCAATAGAAATGTAATATCGAGGCCACCGGCCTCGATTCCGCTGAATAACAAAGCTTCCGACATCGCCTCTGCTACACCGTTTTGCGCGTCCGGCGTCACATCAATCAGCGCCAGCATATGCCCCTGCGCGCCACTGTCATACTTTACCCCCACCAAATACGCCGCAGCCACCACACCCGACATATTGGCCAGTTTGGTATCCAGCGCAGTGATCAGCGCCTCGGGCACCCCCAAAGGCGCGGTAATTTCAACAGGCTTTTCATGGGTAATGCTGTCATTGCTGCCCAAGGTTTCTGCCAGCCAGTCAATCACCTCAACCGGCAGAATGGTTTCGGAAACACTGCCCATATTCACAGCCAACCCGATATTTTCGCCCGCCAGCATCGCCGCAATTTTACGTCCAGACATCGCCAGATATGGCACCGCGTCTTCTGCAAATTGCGCCAGCCTTTCCTCTCGGTCAAAAACCAGCGCCACCGAACAATCCGAGGTATCAAGGATAAGCGGCCGCGCGGCATCATCCTCAGCCTCCTGTTCCAATATCATGAATAATTCGGCTTCCATCAGCCGTTCAAAATATTGAAATGTTTGGCTTTCATCAGCCTCCTTGGCGATATGGGCTTTATCAAGGCTGGTTTCGAGGTTATTAACCATTTATAAACTTTCCGCTTGCGTCATAATTACGCCTAGCTTTGCGTGCATTTTCAATCTGTTAATTTGCTTGGTATATGTGTAATTTATCTGTGTAACCAAAGGCCAGACCTAACCGATGATCGAATTTAATAATGTCAGCAAGTCTTTTTGGACAGGCACCCAGCGCAAAGTCATTCTTGACCGCGCCAGTTTCAAGGTAGAACTTGGGCAATCCATGGGGATTCTGGCTAAAAACGGCACTGGAAAAACCACGCTGGTTAATATGATGGCTGGGTTGGAAAAACCCGATGAGGGCACAGTAACCCGTACCTCGAAAATCTCTTTTCCACTGGGATATATGGGCGGCGTTGTGAATGCCCACAGTGCCGCAGAAAATTCTCGCTATATCGCGCGGCTATACGGGTTGGATCCGGATTATGTTGAAGCATTTTGCCGCTACCTTGTTGATATCGAAGAATATTTTGACCAACCGATTAACACCTATTCCTCTGGAATGCGCGCACGGGTATCTTTTGCCCTGCTTTTGGCGCTGGAATTTGACATCTATTTGATCGATGAGGGCATGCCGAGCAGCACCGATGCCGATTTTAACCGAAAAGCAGGGAATGTGCTGCATGAACGCCTTATGAAATCAACCGTGATCATCGTTTCGCATAGCCCTCACATACTGGAAAAGTATTGTTCGACTGCGGCGGTTTTACGCAATGGAACGCTCTATAATTTTGACACGTTGGAGGAAGCTAAACAGCTTTACGATTATGACGAACAGTGATCCCACCAATCCTTTGCAAACCAAAAAACCTAATCAGGCTGAACCGCCAAAACCCGGCACGCCCGCCTATAAACGCATGGCGCGCCGCAAAGCTGTGCGCATGGGACTGGCCCCGACCAGCGGTGAAGAAGCGGTAAAAATGCTGGAGGAACGCGGTTTTGACGTTGTTGCAGATCGTGTAACCGCGCTTGATACTGCAGGGGCATCTGCGAATTTACCTGCCAAAATCGCTGGCAGTGCGGTGGCAAATACTGGTGGTGGCGGCGCGCCGCCTCCGGGAATGATCACCGACGAGGAACGTCTGACTGAAATCAAAGCCATCCAAAAAGGCATGGCGCAACGACGGCGGCGCAAATTTGTTCTGGTCGCGATGCGGTTGGCATTTTTCGTGGCATTTCCGACATTTTTGGCAGGTAATTATTTTTATAATTATGCCACGCCAATGTATGAAATCGAAACCCAGATGGTCATTCAAAAGGCCGATGGCGGCGGCGGCGGCGGCGGGCTTGGTGGCCTTTTGGCAGGTACAGGTTTGGCCAATTCGGAGGATTCAACCATTGTTCAAGGCTTCCTCAACTCTCGCGAGGCAATGCTGAGGCTTGACGAAGAACTAGGCTTTATTGCGCATTTTCAACAAGAATCAATTGATGAAATCCAGCGGCTTCCGATGGATTCCTCACTTGAAGACGCATATCGGAAATATAAGAAATTTGTAAAAATCGGTTTTGATCCCACCGAAGGTGTCATCCATATGTCGGTCATTTCCATTGACCGCCAAACCGGAACAGATTTTTCAAGCGCCCTCATTCGTTTTGCCGAAGAACGGGTTGATAAACTTGCCGCACCTGTGCGCCAAGACCAGATGAAAGGCGCTATTGAGAACTATGCCGCGACCGAGCAAAGCATGTTGGACGCCCAACAAACCGTGCTTGATCTACAGCGCCGCCGCGGCGTTCTTAGTGCTGATGCAGAAATTTCCACACAAATGAATATCATTTCCAGCCTAGAGGTTCAGCTTGAACAAAAGCGGCTGGCGCTTGCTGAAATCAATGCAAATGCACAACCAAATTCCACCCGCGCCAACGCGCTATCAGCAGAAATTGGCCGGCTGGCAAACCGCATATTGGAACTTCGCACCAATCTAATCGGCGGCGATGATTCTACTGCCTCATTGGCCCAAATCAGTGGTGAATTACGCATTGCAGAATCGGATCTGGCAACGCGCCAGCTCATGTTACAACAAGCCCTGACACAACTGGAAACTGCGCGCATAGAGGCCAACCGCCAAACCAGATACCTAAGCCTTGGCGTCGCTCCAATTGCACCCGATGTGCCAACCCACCCGAAAAAACTGGAAAACACCGCCTTGGCATTTTTTATATTTTTAGGGTTATATATCTTTATTTCCCTAACAATATCGATCCTGCGGGAGCAGTTAAGCGCATAAATCCGGCGCAGGTCAAACGACCTGCCCGGCCGCCTGCCCTGATGCCCATGCCCATTGGAAATTATACCCCCCCAACCAGCCGGTAACATCCACAACCTCACCAATAAAATAAAGGCCCGGGGTGTTTTTGGCCTCCATTGTTTTGGCATTCAACGCATTGGTATCCACCCCGCCGCGCGTCACCTCTGCGGTTCGGTAGCCTTCGGAACCTGTGGGTTTTACCTGCCAGTTTTCCAGCATTTCACACAGGGAATCAATTTTTGCATTGTTCATATCCGCAAGGTTTCCGGTAAAATCAAACCGCGCGGCAATGTCTTGAGCAAGGCGTTTTGGCAAATGATGCGCCAACGCTGTTTGCACCGCCTGCCGCCCCTTTGATTGTTTTTCTGCCCGCAAAAAGGCCCGAAAATCTAGTTCAGGCAGAATATGAATCGTCACAGGGTCGCCAAGCCGCCAAAATGTGCTGATCTGCAAAATCGCCGGACCGGATAAGCCGCGATGGGTGAAAAGAAGATCCTCGTCAAAGCTGCCACCATTACACAACACCCGCACCGGAATTGCTACTCCTGCAAGGTTCTTGAACCGTAAAAGATCTTCATTGGAGAATGTCAGCGGCACCAATGCTGGCGCGGTTTCAACCAGCTCCAACCCGAATTGCTCTGCTATTTTGAACCCAAAACCCGTGGCGCCAATTTTAGGAATGGATTTTCCCCCGCACGCAATAACCAAATTTTCAGATTTATATACCCCGGCTGGGGTGCTGACCATAAAGCCATCATTGTGATGTTCGATAGACAGAACTTCGGTATTGGTCCGGATATCAACATTGGCGTTGCGCATTTCGGTCATAAGCATTTCAACAATTTGCTGCGCAGATCCATCACAAAAAAGCTGCCCTTTGGCTTTTTCATGCCAATCAATGCGGTAAGATTCGACCAATTCAATAAAATCACGGGGCGAATATCGACCAAGGGCTGATTTTGCAAAATGTGGATTTTTTGAGATAAAATTATCGGACGACGTATCAACATTGGTAAAGTTACAGCGCCCACCACCCGATATCCTGATTTTTTCGCCAATTTTTTTGGCATGATCCAACACCAAAACCCGCCGTCCGCGCTGTCCGGCAACAGCGGCGCACATCATGCCAGCGGCGCCACCGCCAACAATAATCGCATCGTAATTCTGGTTCATAATTTTCTTTTCAAAAGGCAACAGCACCCCGCAACCTTCAATCACACAACAAGCCAACAAACAAAAGAAATTTCCCCTTGCGGTGCCAATCTGTCCGCACTAAAAGGCCCATGTGTTGGGGTGTAGCCAAGTGGTAAGGCAATGCTTTTTGGT
>CAZCDC010000049.1:0-17130 GCA_964497195.1 uncultured Rhodobacterales bacterium
AAGCCATAAGGCACGGGGCTAAAATATTGAGGCGGTAATGATGTCGAGCAGGACAGCAAACCGCATCGCAGTGATATTTGGTGGCCCTTCAGCGGAACGGGATGTTTCGATTGATTCCGGGGCGGCATGTGCGCAGGCGTTGCGGGAATATGGCTATGACGTGGTGGAAATCGACGCGGATGTCGATCTCGCCGCGCGTTTGCTTGCGCAAAAGCCCGATGTTGTTTTTAATGCCTTGCATGGTCGTTGGGGCGAGGATGGCTGCGTTCAGGGCTTACTTGAATGGCTGCGCATTCCTTATACACATTCTGGCGTGCTGGCATCTGCGCTTGCGATGGACAAAGAGCGCACTAAAGAAACGTATCGTGTGGCAGGTTTGCCTATTGTTCCCAGTCTTTTGACCAGCGCAAAGGCGGCAAGGGCTGCACATCCGATGCAGCCGCCTTATGTGGTTAAGCCCAATAATGAAGGCTCGTCTGTTGGTATTTACATTGTTGATAAAAATGCAAATGGCCCTGCGCAATTATCCGATGATATGCCCGAAACAGTCATGGTCGAAGAATTTATTCCGGGCCGTGAAATGACAGTTGCGGTTCTGGGTGATCGTGCTTTGTCGGTCACCGATATCCTGTCCGAGGGGTGGTATGACTATCACGCCAAATATTCTATCGGCGGCTCAACCCATGTTTTACCCGCTGATATTCCGGCTGAAATCTTTGAGGCCTGTCTTGATTATGCCAAACGGGCGCATGATGCGCTGGGCTGCCGTGGCCTGTCGCGTACTGATTTTCGTTGGGATGAAAGCCGTGGTCTGGCGGGGTTGTTTTTGCTGGAAACCAACACACAACCCGGCATGACTGTAACATCATTGGCCAATGAACAGGCCGGCCATTGCGGCATGGATTTTACTGAATTATGCCATTGGTTAGTGGAGGATGCATCATGCATGCGTTAGTTGCCACACGCGATTCCGCCCCGATGCCAACGGTGACAGCCCCGCGCAGGGATCCTGCCCCAAGTAAAATATCCTACCGGCTACAACGGCTTTGGCTACGTAAATATGTACAACCTTTGGTGCAAGTTTGGTTGCCTTTGGGTGTGCTTGGGCTGGTTTTGTGGTTGGCCTCAGGCAATGGGGCGTTGCGCGATTTTGCGGCACAAAAATATGACAATATCCGCAGCAGTATCGCGGCGCGCCCCGAATTGATGATTGAGAGTATCAACATTCCGGTTGGGTCCGTTGATCTGGTGGACCAGATTGACGGCATTATTGATTTGCCTTTGCCAATTAGCGCCTTGGATGTGGACCTAGAAGCCTTGCGCCAAATGGTGCAGGGTTTAAGTGCTGTAAAGACTGCTATTGTCAGGCTTACTGGCGCCGGACAGCTTGAAATTACGATTGTTGAGCGCACACCGGAACTGGTGTGGCGCAATGGAAACCGTGTGTTTTTGCTGGATAATACGGGAATTCGTGTGGCTGAAATTCCTCGACGCGCAACGCGGTTTGATCTGCCATTGATTATAGGCACTGGCGCAGATACGGCGATTCTCGAGGCTCAGGCTTTGCTGGCGATGGCCGCACCGCTAACCGAACGCATTCGGGCCTTGGTGCGGGTGGGCGAGCGCCGCTGGAATATTGTTTTGGACAATGATCAAACCATTATGCTGCCAGAAATCGGCGCCGAAGACGCGTTGCGCCGCGTAATTGAATTGCAAACCGCCGAAAAACTCATGGATTGGAACCTGTCAATTGTTGACATGCGAGACCCAACCCGCCCGCTTATCCGCCTTAATGATGATGCCTTAAATGCGCTGCGCCAATTGCGCGAAGCCGCTCTTGGAGAACCAGTATGATTGATCTTTTTGAAATCCAGCGCGACATGCGCCACCGCCGCGAGGCTGCTGTAAAGCGTGGCACGGTTGCGGTTCTGGATATTGGTTCTAGTAAAATTGCCTGTCTTGTGCTGCAATTTGTACCCGAAACGACCAGTAGCAGCGCGGATGTTACCATCCCGACCATGGGCAGCTTTCGCGTTACGGGCGTTGCGACCACACGGTCGCGCGGTGTGCAATTTGGTGAAATCACCGACATGAACGAGACCGAACGCGCCGTGCGTACCGTTGTGCAGGGCGCACAAAATATGGCGAAAACCCGCGTTGACCATGTTATTGTCAGCTTTGCCGGGGGGCGGCCTCGTTCATACGGGCTGGAGGGAATCGTCGATGTAGAACATGGCGAGGTGACGGAGCGCGATATTGGCAATGTTTTGGCCAGTTGCGAAGTGCCGCCGTTTGGCTCGGATCGCGAAGCCTTGCACGCATTGCCGGTCAATTTTACACTTGATCACAAATCAGGCCTGAATGACCCGCGCGGGCAGATCGGCGTGAAACTGGCGGTTGATATGCATATGTTAACCGTTGCGGCAACGCCGGTTGAAAACCTGCTTGAATGTTTGCAGCGCTGCGATCTTGAAGTCGCAGGACTGTCATTTTCTGGTTTTGTCAGTGGTGTTTCGGCCCTGATGGAGGATGAGCAAAAGCTGGGCGCAGCCGTGGTTGATTTTGGCGGCGGTGCGACATCGATTGCTGTGTTTATCCGCAAACACATGATTTACGGCGATGCTGTCCGCATGGGTGGCGACCACATAACCAACGATATTTGCCAAGGTCTGCGGGTGCCGATGGATGTGGCCGAACGCATCAAAACCTTGCATGGCGGTCTGTTGGCCACCAGCGCGGATGACCGCGATTTGATCGAGGTACCAAACCCGATGGCGCAATGGGAAACTGACCGTCGCACAGTAACGCGCGCGGAACTGATTGGCGTTATGCGCCCAAGGGTCGAGGAGATTCTGGAAGAAGTGCGCGCACGCCTTGATGCATCAGGTTTTGAGCATTTGCCAACGCAACGTATTGTGTTGACGGGTGGCAGCAGCCTTATTCCGGGCTTGGAAGATATGGCCAGCCGGATTTTGGGTCGCCAGACCCGCATCGGCAAACCGTTGCGTGTGCAAGGCTTGCCGCAGGCCGCCACTGGCCCGGCGTTTTCGGCGGCTGTCGGCATGGCATTACATGCCAGCCAGCCCCAAGATGAATGCTGGGATTTTGAAGTACCCTCGGATCGTTTGGGCACACGTCGCATCAGGCGGGCCATGCGTTGGTTTCGCGAAAATTGGTAGAATTATGGCCATTTCCGAATGGTTAACGCATTTGTTGCGTGTGTATCGGTAAATATTAGCCTATATTGGGGTAATACACATCATATTGTGGTTATTATCGCGAATAAGTGGTGACCGTAACTCTTTCTTAAGTTAGCATAACGAATCAGCAGGAATTATATAAAAGCCCGAAAATGGGCAGAGCAAATTTAACAGGCGGACAGCAAAATGGCTTTGAATCTCAGTATGCCCAAAACGAATGACCTTAAACCAAAGATAACCGTTTTTGGTGTTGGCGGGGCTGGCGGCAATGCCGTTGATAATATGATCGACAAAAATCTGGATGGCGCTGAATTTGTTGTCGCCAACACAGACGCACAAGCGCTGAGCCAATCCAAAGCAACCATGCGCATTCAACTGGGTGAAAAAGTCACTGGCGGTTTGGGCGCCGGGGCAAAACCGGAAATTGGTGCATCTGCCGCTGCCGAAAGCTATGAGGCAATCGTTGACCATCTTGCTGGCAGCCATATGTGTTTTATCACCGCCGGTATGGGCGGGGGCACGGGCACTGGCGCGGCACCTGTAATTGCAAAAACCGCACGTGAGCTTGGTGTTTTGACCGTTGGTGTTGTGACCAAACCGTTCCAGTTTGAGGGCGCAAAACGTATGCGTCAGGCCGAAGCCGGCGTTGAGGAATTGCAAAAACATGTTGATACTCTGATCATCATTCCCAACCAGAATCTGTTCCGTTTGGCCAATGAAAACACCACAGTTACTGATGCGTTCAGCCTTGCGGATGATGTGTTATATCAAGGGGTTAAGGGTGTAACCGATCTTATGGTTCGTCCCGGTATCATCAATCTCGATTTTGCGGATGTTTGTTCGGTGATGAACGAAATGGGCAAAGCCATGATGGGCACGGGTGAGGCAACGGGCGAAGACCGCGCCATTCAAGCTGCTGAAAAAGCTATTGCCAATCCGTTGCTGGATGAAATCTCGCTTAAAGGTGCCAAAGGTGTGTTGATTAACATCACTGGTTCTGAGGATATGACCTTGTTTGAGCTGGACGAAGCAGCAAACCGCATTCGTGACGAAGTCGACCCAGAGGCCAATATCATTGTTGGATCAACGCTTGATCCTGATATGGACGGCACTATTCGGGTATCGGTTGTTGCCACAGGTATTGATGCAGTTGAAGGCGCCCAAGCCGCGCCATTACCGCGCCGTGTCGCGGAGCCGGTTGCCGCTATCAAAGCGCCAGAAGTTGAAGAAATCGCAGCTGAAGTTGTTGCCGTTGAAGCTGTTGCCGAGGCCGATAGCTTTATCGACCAGCAAACAGCAGTTGAAGAACCAGTCGCTGTAACGGCAGAAATAGAAACAACATTGCGTTTGCGTGCAGCAGTAACCCAAACGCCTGAAGTTGAAGAAGAACCAGCCGCAGTAGAAGAAGAAAAACACGGCCGTTTTGCGATAAACAGTTTGATTAATCGCATGACTGGCGGACAAGCCAAGGAAGAAAGGCCAACGCTCCGTGCGCAACCAACATTGCAAGCAGCGCCAGTGGTTCAGCAACCTGATCTTTATCAAGAAGAACAGGAACGTGTTGATATTCCAGCGTTTTTGCGGCGTCAAGCCAACTAGAATTTCCTCCCACCTTTTGGGGCGCTTGCTGGTCAGGCGCCCTTTTTCTATGGCAAAATGAATTAATTCGTCACAAAGAGTGACCGTCCCCGCCTGTCTAAGCTATGTTAAGCACCTAAAAATTACGCTAAAGATCAGGTGTTGAAAATATCTGGATAATTTTGTGCAAAAAACCCTGAAAAATAGTATTAATTTTGTTGGCGTCGGCCTGCACTCGGGCCGTCCGGCACGTTTGGTTTTGCGGCCGGCAACTGAGGGATATGGCATTAAATTTCGACGCACCGATGTTCAGGATTCTGATAATTTTGTGCCTGCCCTTTGGGATCATGTGTTCGATACAAAATTATCCACAAATATCCGCAATAGCGCTGGCGTAACTGTTGCCACAGTTGAGCATATCATGGCGAGCCTTGCCGGTTGCGGCGTAACCAATGCGCTGATCGATATTGATGGCCCTGAAATCCCCATTATGGATGGCAGCAGCAAACAGTTTACGGCTAAAATCCTTCAAACCGGAATTGTTGCGCAATCTGCTGGGTTTGTTTGGCAAATCCGAAAACCTGTGTCTGTGCGCGATGGATCGGCTTTTGTTGAACTATTACCATCAGATCGTTTTGAAATCGAGTTTTTGATCGATTTCGAAAATACTATAATTGGCACGCAATCAGCAATACTGGACATGCGCGGAGAAACCTTTGTTAAAGAACTGGCAGATTGCAGAACATTTTGCCGCCAATCAGATATCTCAACCATGAAAAATGCTGGTCTGGCGCTTGGTGGTTCTTACGATAATGCTTTGGTTATTGATGGGGATACGTATCTTAACCCCGAAGGGCCGCGCCGGATTGATGAATGTGTACGCCATAAAATGCTGGATGTGATGGGTGATCTGGCCTTGGCGGGCGCACCGATGTTGGCGAAATATCGCGGTATACGCGCGGGCCATCGCATGACCAACCTTTTGTTGCGCAAGCTGTTTGAAACCCCGGGTGCTGCGGTAAAAATTCCTGTCGATGATGCGATTGTGCCGGTATTGCCCGGCATTAATAAGCGGGAAATGGACCTGTTGCGCGCCGGATAGCTGATATATCGTAAATTACCGTTTTTCCTTGCTGGAAATTGTGTTAGCAACACTTAAGAATTGTCAAAAGGTTTGGGTTTATGGGTTATTTTCAGCTGTCAAAGCGGGCGCTTGCTGTTTCATTACTGCTGGTATTAGCCGCGTGTAACCGTGATGGACGTCAAGTTACGGTCAACGATAATACTTCGGCTCAAGAAATATTGGCACTGGCGCAGGCTGAGGTGGATCAGCGCGATTTTGACGACGCTGCAGATTTGTATCTGGAGGTAGAGCGGCTTCATCCTTATACAGTTGAGGCCGAATTTGCGCTCATCGAAGCTGCTAAAGCATACCATGACGCGGGCATCCTGATTGAAAGCCGTGCCGCGGCAAATCGCTACCTTAGCTTTTATCCTGCCAGCCAGTTTGCCCCCTTAGCACAATATTTGATTGCACTGTCATATTACGATAAAATCGTTGATATTCAACGGGATCAACAAAACACTTTCCGTGCGCTCCAGGAATTACGGATCGTAATTGAGCAATTCCCCGGCTCGGAATACGCAGAATTAGCCCTGCCAAAATTCACGATAGCGTTGAACCAATTGGCGGGCAAAGAGATGGATATCGGCCGTTATTATTTAAAACGACGCCAGTATTCAGCTGCGATTGGCAGATTTG
Source organism: uncultured Rhodobacterales bacterium (assembly GCA_964497195.1). Taxonomy (GTDB): domain Bacteria; phylum Pseudomonadota; class Alphaproteobacteria; order Rhodobacterales; family Rhodobacteraceae; genus UBA3077. Next base: position 6,541 of record CAZCDC010000049.1, read on the forward strand.
ATGCGGTTGTGAATGAATATGGCGAAAACCCCCATTTGCCAGAAGCCTATCACCGTTTGGTTGAGGCTTATTTGTCCCTTGGGCTTGGCAATGAAGCGGCGCGTAACGCAGCCCTTTTGAATGAGCGTTTCCCTGACAGTAGCTGGAATGCTGCCAGCCAATCATTGGTTTCAACCGGGCAACAAGCCAATTCCGGCGAAGGCCTTTTTGGGCTGATTTTTCAGCGTTAAGGGCGGGGTTTTATGCTCCTACATCTTTCCGTTCGCAATATCCTGCTGATTGAACAAGTGGATTTGGCTTTTGGGCCGGGTCTGAATGTTTTGACAGGCGAAACCGGTGCGGGTAAATCGATTTTGCTGGATTCGCTGGGGTTTGTTCTGGGCTGGCGCGGGCGTGCAGAACTGGTGCGAAAAGGCGCCGAATTTGGCGAAGTGATCGCGCAGTTTGAGCTGGCAGAAAACCACCCCGCGACTAAAATTTTGGAACAGGCGGGCCTGCCATTTGAGGGAGAGCTGATCCTGCGCCGTATCAATAATCCTGATGGCCGCAAACGCGCTTTTTTGAATGATCGGCCTTGTTCGGCGGATGTATTACGTAGCCTCTCCAGCAGTTTGGTAGAGATCCACGGCCAGCATGATGACCGGGGATTACTGGACCCAAAAGGCCATCGGGATCTTCTGGATTCTTATGCTGAAAATACCAGCGCGTTGGAAATTACCGGAAAAACCTGTAAGATATTTCGCGCGGCGCAGAAACAATTATCTGATGCAAAACAAGCACTTGAGCTGGCCTCGGCGGATCAGGAATTCATGCAACACGCGCTGAATGAGCTGGAAGAATTAGCACCTCAAATTGGCGAAGATGCCACGCTGGATGGTGAGCGTCGCCGTATGCAATCGGCAGAACGCATTCGCAATGACGTTGAAAAGGGCCGCGCGGCATTGGGGCAGGCGGATGATCGGATGATTGAGGGTCAACGCTGGCTGGAGGATGTGGCCACGGCTGCGGATGGCAGTTTGGATTCCGGGATTGATGCCATTTCACGAGCCATGATAGAGCTGGGCGAGGCCATAAGCAGTGTCGATAGCAGCTTGCACAACCTTGAATTTAGCCCCTATGATCTGGAACAGATTGAGGAACGGCTGTTTGCCATTCGCGCCATTGCCCGTAAATTTGAGGTGCAGCCTGACAGCTTGCCGGAATTGATGCAGGAGTATCGTACCAAGCTGGAACAAATCGACCTTGGCTCTACCCATCTGAAAGCCTTGGAAGTTGATTTGTCCAACGCGTCAACCGCTTATGAGACAGCGGCGAAAACCCTTTCTACCCGTCGTCAAAAAGCTGCTGAAAAACTGGATAAAGCGATGTTGGCAGAGCTTGCCCCCCTGAAAATGGAGCGAGCTGAGTTTTTTACCAATGTTATGCCAAACCAAAATACAGCGCCCAGCCCATCTGGCCAAGATACCGTTGGCTTTACTGTCGCCACCAATCCCGGCGCCCCTTCGGGGCCGATTGATAAAATTGCCTCGGGCGGTGAATTATCGCGGTTTTTGCTGGCGTTAAAGGTGTGTTTGACCACCCGAAGCGATGGTTTGACGTTGATTTTTGATGAGATTGACCGAGGTGTTGGCGGAGCAACAGCCGATGCGGTTGGCCGTCGACTGGAGGCTGTGGCAAAGGATACACAGGTGCTTGTGGTCACCCATTCGCCGCAGGTTGCCGCGATTGGCGCCACGCATTTTGTGGTATCCAAATCGGTTGAGGCCGGGGTTACAACAACCGATGTTGTGGCATTAACATCCTCGCAGCGCCGCGATGAAATCGCCCGTATGCTGGCCGGAGATACCGTAACAGATGCAGCGCGCGCCGCTGCGGATGCGTTGCTGGCCTAATTCATTGGCAGCAATTTACCCGGGTTTAGAATGTTTTGCGGGTCAAAAGTTTTCTTGATATCGATCATGACTGACAGCGCTTCACCATGTTCTGCTGCCATATATTTCATTTTTCCCATGCCAACGCCGTGTTCGCCTGTGACTGTTCCGGCGTATTTTAATGCGCGTTTGGCCAGATTATCGGTAAATGTTTTTACCCGCGCCATCTCATCTGCATCGTTTTCATCAACGCAAATACCGCAATGGAAATTGCCGTCACCGACATGGCCGACAACGGTAAAGGTCAGGCCTAATTGCTCTCCCTCCGCTTTTGTTTCCGATATTACGATTGCCAGTTGCGAAATGGGGACACAAATATCGGTATTTTGCACACGAGACCCGGGCCGAACGGATTTTTGCGCATAATAGGCATTGTGGCGCATATCCCATAATTTATTACGTTCCTCAGCGTTTGCAGACCATTTGAAACCAGTGCCACTGAAATCCTGAACGATTTCGCCAAATGATTTTGCCTGTTCCGCAACGCCGGTTTCCGAGCCGTGGAATTCTACAAACAAATGCGGTTTTTCAGGTAAATCAGTGTCGTTATAGGCATTAAACCCGCGCACCATAATTTCGTCGATCAACTCAATGCGCGCCATCGGAATGCCGCTTTGGATGGTGGCGATCACGGTGTTTACCGCTGAATCCACATCCTCAAACACACAAGTAGCTGCTGAAATAGCTTCGGGCTGGCCTTGCAGTTTTAGGGTGATTTCGGTGATAATCCCCAATGTTCCCTCAGACCCGACAAAAAGCTTGGTCAAATCATATCCGGCCGAGGATTTGCGCGCTCGCGTTCCTGTGCGGATAATACGCCCATCGGCCATCACCACCTCCAGCGCCATAACATTTTCCTTCATGGTGCCATAGCGCACGGCGGTGGTGCCAGAGGCCCGCGTGGCCGCCATGCCGCCCAATGACGCATCCGCGCCGGGATCAACGGGGAAAAACAAGCCTGTGGCGCGCAATTCGGTATTGAGCTGTTTGCGGGTTACGCCGGGTTGTACCACGGCGTCCATGTCCTCGGGATGAATGGCCAAAACTGCGTTCATTTGCTGCATATTCAGCGCGATGCCGCCGCGAATGGCCAGTTGGTGCCCTTCCAGTGATGTGCCAGTGCCATAGGCCACGATAGGACAATCTTGCGCGGCACAGATTTTCATGATCTCCGATACCTCAAGGGTGGAATTTGGAAAAGCCACTGCATCGGGCGGAGTCACTGCAAAATATGCTTCGTTTTGGCCGTGTTGGTCCAGAATTGCGCTTGAGGTGCTTAAGCGGTCATCCAACAGGTTGCGCAATTGGGAAATGGCTGTTTCAATGGTCATATGGCCTCGCTTTTGCGCAGAAACTATGCCCCGCGCGGTTTGAAGGAAAGAATTAAATGCAAAAACCCGATGAATATGCCGCGCCGATTATGACCAGAACCCGTAAGGTTCCGGCGGAGTGGATCGATTATAACGGTCATATGAATGTTTCCTATTATGGCATGGCGTTTGATCAAGCGATTGACGAGGTGTTTGAGCAGGTGTTGGGTATTGGCGAGACCCATACCAAAACCAGCCAGCATGGCCCGTATGTTTTGCAAAACAATCTGCATTATATTGATGAAATGCTAGAGAACGCGGAATTTCATGTGCGTTTTCAATTGATTGACCACGATGCCAAACGATTGCACTTATTTTTGGAATTGATTAATGCCAAAGGCCAAGTGGCCGCGTGCAGCGAGCAATTATTGATTAATGTGGACTTGACCACACGGCGCGCTGCACAATATCCCGATTGGATAATGGAACGATTGGCAATGCTTAAAGTCAGCCATGATAAACTGGCGCAGCCAAAACAATTGGCGGCCCCATTGGGCATTCGACGAAAAGGTTAGATTTGTGTCAGAACTGGTCGGATTTTTCAGGCAATTATATTTGTCGTTTCAACGCGAGGCAAAACGCGGCTGGAACGCCATGCGGGTCAAAGGCCCCAGCCAAGTGCAATTCTGGCTGATTGCGCTGGTGATCGGCATCGCGGCAGGGTTTGCCGCTGTTGGATTCCGTGTGGCAATCGATTTCTTGCAGGAAAATATTTACGGCGCCAGCGACAAAGACCTGCATTCAAGATTGGCTGAATTGCACTGGGCATGGGTTTTATCCGTGCCTATCCTGGGCGGCTTGGCTGTTGGTATTTTGCTCAAAATATTCACCAAAGACGGGCGTATCCAATCATTGGCCAACGTGATTGAGGGCGCAGCCCTGCGCGAAGGCCGTGTTGATAAACGCAAAGGTTTGCTGGCGACATTTATTGCGCTGATTACCCTATCTACCGGCGGATCAACCGGGCGTGAGGGGCCGGTGGTGCATTTTGGCGCTGTAATATCCAGCTGGGTTTCCAACCTTATTCGCGCTGATGGCATTACCGCACGAGACCTGATGGGCTGCGCCGCCGCCGCAGCGGTTTCGGCATCATTCAACGCGCCAATTGCCGGGACAATTTTTGCGCTGGAGGTGGTTTTGCGGCATTTTGCTGTGCATGCATTTGCACCGATTGTCATTGCCTCGGTGGCCGGAACCGTTGTCAGCCGGTGGCAAATGGGCAATGTGACCGAATTTATTTTGCCTGCATCCAATTTGACATTCTACCAAGAACTACCGGCATTCCTGATGCTGGGTCTTTTGTGCGGGCTGGTGGCCTATGCATTAATCCGCGCGATTTTTGTGGCTGAGGATCTGGGAGATACCTTGCAGCGCGCCACCCATATGCCGATTTGGCTGCGCCCTGCGGTGGCGGGGGCAATGCTGGGGTTAATCGCGATTTGGTTTCCGCATATTATTGGCGTTGGCTATGAGACAACCTCTAAGGCGTTAACCGGGCAAATCGGGCTTTGGCTGACGGTAAGTTATGTGGTTGTTAAAGTCATTGCGGTGGCGATTACTTTTGCGGGGCGCATGGGCGGCGGGATATTTTCACCCTCGTTGATGGTTGGCGCATTGACAGGATTGGCATTTGGCTATGTGGCCACGGCGATTGCGCCGGGGGTTTCAGGGGTTGAGACATTATATGCCTTGGCAGGAATGGGCGCGGTGGCGGCGGCGGTGCTGGGCGCGCCAATTTCAACCACGTTGATTGTGTTTGAACTAACGGGGGATTGGCAGGCGGGGATTGCGGTGATGGTCAGTGTTTCGCTGGCATCAGCCCTGACCAGCCGATTGGTTGACAGGTCGTTTTTCCTGACTTTGCTGGAACGGCGCGGGGTGCATTTGGCGGATGGACCGCAAGCGTATTTACTGGCAACAATTTCAACAGGACGGTTGATGCGCGTTATGGGGGCAGAAAACGGTGCGTCGGGGATGCAGTGTCAGGAACTGATTGATCAGGGCGTGTTTTTGGGCTCAGACGCCAATCTGGAACAAGCTATGCCGATGTTTGAAACCGGCGTTGAGATGATTCCGATTGTTGAAGAAGGCGAAACACCGGAAATTCTGGGGGCGCTGTTTCATATTGATGCCCTAAAGGCGTATAATCGCGCATTGGCCGAAACCGCGCGTGAAGAACATTCCTGAGGGAGCGGCGCGTTTAGCGCTGGCGCGTGTTGCGGCATCCCACCCGCGCCGCGCTGAAATATTGCACTTGCCTATACCTGTTCAATAGTTGCTTTGTTTGGGTCAAAGGCCAGCATTCCCTTGATACGGCTGACATTTTCAATCGGCTCTTCATAAGACCATGCTGCATTTTCCAATACGCTGCTTTTGCCGGCAATTGAGAAATAGCTGGCTTGGCCTTTGTGGGGGCAGGTGGTTTTCAGGTGGCTGTGATCCATAAAATCCATCGCGATATCATCCAGTGGAAAATAGATCACCGCCGGATAATCGCCCTCATGCAGGGCCAAGGCATTGCTGGATTCGCCAAGAATTGCGCCAGCAGCGCGAACAACCCATTTGCCAGTTGCAGCGGTGATTGTAATTTTTGGTCCGGTCATGATGTGCTCCTATCGATTTGGGATTGTTTAGACCAATGGGTCAAAATTCACAATGTGACAGGGGCGCACGCTTGGTGCAGCCAATCCAGTGTTTTACCCTGAACCAGCGGACCGATTTTTTCCAGCACGTCCTGATGGTATTGATTTACCCAGTTTAGTTCCTCAGGGCTTAACATGGTTGGATCGATCAAACGCAGATCAATGGGCACCCAGGTGATGGTTTCAAAGCTAAGCATTTTGCGATCGCCGCCCATAGGAATACTGGGTTCGTTGACAATAAGCAGGTTCTCAATACGAATCCCCCACGCGCCTTCACGGTAATATCCCGGCTCGTTTGACAGAATCATGCCGGGTTCAAGCGGCACTTCGCCTTTGCTGGACAGATGCGCGGGGCCTTCATGTACACCCAGATAACTGCCAACCCCGTGGCCGGTACCGTGGTCATAATCAAGGCCTTGTTGCCAAAGCGCATGGCGGGCAAATGTTTCCAGATCTCGGCCCGCACGGCCTGCTGGCCAGCGCAGCCGCGACACGGAAATCATGCCTTTTAGAACCAGCGTGAACATTTTTGCCATATCATCTTGAGGCTTTCCGATGGCAATCGTGCGGGTAATATCGGTGGTGCCATCCAGATATTGGCCGCCACTATCGACCAGCAAAAGATCGGGGTTATTGATAATTCGGTTGCTGTCGGTATCCACACGGTAATGACAAATCGCGCCATTCGGGCCAGCCGCCGAAATGGTTTCAAAGGAAATATCGGTTAGCGCGTTGGTGTTTAAACGGAAGTTTTCCAGCTTTTTGGCTACGTCGATTTCGCTGGTTTTGCCATTTGGCACTGTTTCATCAACCCAGTGCAAAAATTCCACCATAGCAGCGGCATCGCGCAGATGAGCGCTGCGAGCCCCTGCCAGCTCTGCCGGATTTTTCCGCGCTTTGGGCAAGGCGCAAGGGTCTTTGGTCCAGACACATTTTGAATTATTCTCAGTTATTGTTAGCTGCGTATTAATCCAAATTGGTGCGGTTTCTTTATCAACGCCAATATTTCCTGAAATTCCCTGCAAGTATGCACCAAGTTGGTCGGGGCTATGCACGCTGATATCTGCGCCAAAATGATCCAAAACCGTTTGGTTGATCTTGGCTGAATCTGCGAACAGGTCCAGCGTTGTATCAGATTTCAACACTGCAAAACAAAGCGGGACAGGGGTGTTTGCAACATCGCTACCGCGAATATTTAAAAGCCAAGCAATGGAATCTGGTTGAGTTAGCACCATGGCACTCAGGTTTTTTTCAATAAGGTTTTTTGCAATATTGGCGCGTTTAACATTGCTTTCCACACCGGAAAACTCACTTGGGTGTGGCACTATTTTGCCTTGCGGTGGCAAGGGTTGATCGTGCCAAATCTCGTCTACCAGGTTTTGGGTTTCTTGTAAAATCACCCCCACTGGCAAGAGCGTTTTACGCATCTTTTCAATTTCATCAAACCCATGCAACATTGGATCATATCCAAGAACATCGCCTTTGTTCAGATTTTCAGCCAACCATTCAGCCTCTCTGGTTTCGGGCCAATTTACTGGTGTAAAAACTGCTAAATCAATTTGGGATTTAACCTGAATACGATAACGTCCATCAATAAACACCCCGGCCTTGTCCATGAGTGCGGCGCAGCTGCCCGCAGATCCGGTGAACCCTGTTAGCCACGCCAGCCTCTCATCTCTCGGGGCCACGTTCTCGCCTTGATGGGCATCGGCGCGCGGCACCAGAAAACCGGCAAAACCACGGGATTTCAGGGCATCTCGCAAAGCCAAAAGCCGCGTCGCGCCGGTTTCGGGAGAGGACGTAACGTCAAAATTCTGGAACATTGTTTCGATTTCTCACAACAGGTTTATGGATCAGGATTTGCACCTTTGGCATAGTTTGCATAAAACAATCAGTAATGAACACTTAAAACGACGTGAGGCTTGCTAATGGCACGATTTTTATCTTTTGGTTTTCTGGTTGGGGCAGGGGTGCTTGCCTATCGTGATTGGATGGCGACACAGGGTTTTTTAGGCGCGGAATTTGAGTTTTCGCCGATTGGAAAAATCTGGTCCGAAATTCATTTTGGCAGCTTACAGGTCGCACAGCCAGCAATTGAGCGGTATTTATCGCCTGATATCTGGGAATACGGCGTATTGCCGGTGCTTTTGTGGCCTGCTGCGCCGGTGGCATTTGCTCTTTCGGTTTTGTTTTGGGTTATCCGCCGGCGTAAGCCGCGTCTTCCTACTGTCAAAACAGAAACAGATTCTGAGGAACAAAGTGGCACGGTTCGCCGCAACCGCTAAGCCAAAGCCGAGCGAAGCGAGGCCACCGCCGGCGGCAACCCGACTATCTTGCGAATGCAAATAGGTCGGCCTGTGGTTCAATATGAGGGGCCACCGCCATAAATTGGTCATCCCAGCGGGATGACCAATTTATGGCGGTCATGGCCTCGGCTGCGCCTCGGTGGATCAAGCCGTTAGGTGGCGCGGTTACGTTTTCGTTGGTCTTGCTCAAACAGCCCAGCAAGCTGTTCGGTCATGGCCCCCGCCAGTTGTTCAACATCGGTAATGGTTACCGCGCGTTCGTAATAACGGGTCACATCATGGCCGATACCAATCGCAATCAGCTCTACTGCTTTGCGTGTTTCTACCATATGAATTACATCACGCAGGTGTTTTTCCAGAAATGACGCGGGGTTCACTGACAGGGTGCTGTCATCCACCGGTGCGCCATCCGAAATTACCATCATGATTTTGCGCGCCTCACTGCGCCGCAACATCCGCCGATAGGCCCATTCCAGCGCCTCGCCATCGATGTTTTCTTTTAGCAATCCTTCTTTCATCATCAGGCCCAGATTGGGCCGTGCCCGTCGCCAAGGGGTGTCGGCGGATTTATAGATGATATGGCGTAAATCATTCAGGCGGCCCGGGGTGGCGGGACGTTCGGCCCCCAGCCATTGCTCACGGCTTTTGCCGCCTTTCCAGGCGCGGGTTGTAAATCCGAGAATTTCGACCTTAACCTGACAGCGTTCCAATGTGCGCGCCAAAACATCAGCGCAAATCGCGGCAATCGAAATCGGACGCCCCCGCATGGAACCGGAATTATCAATCAGCAACGTCACCACCGTATCGCGAAATTCCGTATCGGATTCCTGTTTGAACGATAGCGGTGTGGTAGGGTTGGCGACTACGCGCGCCAGGCGGGCGGCATCCAGAATGCCTTCCTCAAGATCAAACTCCCAATGGCGGTTTTGCTGGGCTTGCAAGCGGCGCTGTAATTTATTGGCCAAACGCCCAACGGCAGCTTTTAGCGGTTCAAGCTGTTGGTCAAGATACGCCCGCAAGCGTTCCAGTTCAGCAGGGTCCGCCAGTTCGGTGGCGTTGATTTCCTCATCAAAATCACTGGTAAATACGGTGTAATTCGGGTCAGCATCCGAAAATGGAGGCGGTAGCAGTTGTTCGTCCGGCGGGTTGCCGTCGGCCATATCGGTTTCGTCCGACACATCGGCATCGGGGCTATCCTCCAGCGAGGCCTGCGCCTGTTGCTGGTCCATGCTCTCGTCTTGGTCTTGGGGCGGCTGGTCTTGATCGTCGGAATTTTCATCCTCGTCGCCGCCTTCCTGATCCTCTTGCTCGTCGCCGTCTTCCTCGGTGGCTTCGTCCTCTTGGTCCGGGTCTTCCAAATCGGGGTCGTCGCCCAATTGCTCACCATAGCCAAGATCAGCGATGACTTGCCGCGCCAGCCGTGCAAAATCCGCCTGATTATCGAGGTTCTCAAGAATATCATTAAACGTATCGCCAGCCTGCGCCATCAATTGATTGCGGTGTAAATCCAACACCTTTTGCGCAGCGGCTGGCAAATCATTGCCCGTCGCAAGCTGCCGCATCAAATAACCCGCCGCGACAGATAAAGGTGCGTCGCCTTTGTTGGTCACTTTGTCAAAACCGGCTTTTAATGCTTCAGTGCTGATTTTGGCATCTATATTTTTGGCGGTGCCGGGCAGGGCGCGCGCCCCTAAAGCCTCACAACGTGCAGTTTCCAATGCCTCAAACAACCCAGCTGCTGTTTCGCCCTGCGGCGAGTATTTGGTATTGGTGGCGTCATTATGAAACCGTAATTTCATCGCATAAGCATCCGCTGTGCCCCGTGCCAGCAGGATTTCAGCCGTGGTCATGCGCCGTGTGATTTGGGGCAAACGCAGCGTATCGCCGCTGATGCCGGATGGATCAACCGTATAGGTCACGTTCATATCTGGTGTGTTGGCAAGGGTTTTGGTCGCTTCAGCCAAGGCTTTTTTGAACGGATCCGCAGGGTTGTCGTTTGGATTTTTCATCCGTTATCCCTTGCGTTTTGAATCCGCTCACACCAGCTAATGCGCTGGCTGCCGGCATATGCCACTGCCAGATTTGCGTTGATCATGATATCTGAAATATCTTCGCCCATAATCCAAATTTGCGCAAGCGTGCGTTGATAACGATCAGACCCCTGACGCAGAACCTCGATTTCAGGTTGGTTTGCCACCAGTTGGCGCAAAAATTCCGTTGCCGCATTGCCCAGTTTTTTCTCGGCAGGGCATTCTGCATAATAGGTTTCGGGCGTGTCATAGCCCAATATGCGGATGCGCTCAACTTGGTTTGAGCCGCAATGGATATCAACCGTATCGCC
>CAZCDC010000050.1:0-14293 GCA_964497195.1 uncultured Rhodobacterales bacterium
CCGCCAACCTGATTTGCCTGTTGAACAGGCTGATGCCAGTGCTGCTATTGCCATTCGTGGTGCAATTGATAATTTGCCAAATACGCAGGCGGCGGCCATCCGGTTGTTTTATCTGGAAGATTTCAGCGTGCGCGAAGTTGCGGCGGCGTTGAATATTCCCGTTGGCACCGTCAAAACCCGCCTTATGTATGCACGAAAAACCCTTAAACAAATATTGGAAGGAGAACACGATGTCTAAACTTGATGATCTAATTGTTGAGGCTCTGTCGGAGGTGGAAAAAGAAGTGCTGCAAGGCACCGAGGAGCTGGGCTGGTTTAGCCTTGGCACCAATTTGTTTCGCGGTAAACTGGGTTGGGTAAGCTGGGTTCTGATGATTGTGCAATCAACAATGTTTGTTGCCGGGGCGTATATGGCGTGGCAGTTTTTTCAGGCAATTGACATGTTGCCAGCACTGCAATGGGGGCTTTCGTCAATGGTAATGCTGCTTGGTGCCTTGACGATAAAGCTTAGTTTGATGCCACAAATCCAGGCAGACCGGGTGCTGCGAGAGCTAAAGCGGGTTGAGTTGCTGATTTTAAGCAACAAACCTAGTTAACTGTGATCGACACAGCATCAATATGGACCTGAGCATTCACTTGAATATCCGGGTGGCGATAAATGCCAAGCTTAAAATAATTGCGATAGGCATTATACATATTGCGGCCATTGGCCTCTGCAACCGGGTTTTCCATGTTATCCAGATAAAAGGTTGCAGAGCCATCCGCGCCTTGCGACCAGTCGATCACCATTTTCATATCGTGCCATTGCCCGCGTGAAAAAGGAATCACCATAATATGGCTGGGTTCTGGCGCGCCGTATGAAAATCCAAAATGGGCAACACCATCAATTACGCCATAGCTTAGCGCGACGGCGGGGCTAGTTATGGGTTTGGCTTCCCATGTTTCACCGATATCAAGGTCGGGTTGATCGTGCCATTGCGCCACAATCCACCAACGGTTTTTAGGATCAGCTTGCGAATTTTCCGGTATACGAAAACGCCAAAAATAGGTCACAGATGCATCGGCTGGGTGGGGGAAATCAACTGAAATCTCGGCCCGAATACCGCCGTTTACCTTGGCTTGGAATGGAAAAACCGCCAGCCCCAGATAGGGGTCAGCATTTTCATTTAGCAGTGAAATACTGGCCGGAGACAGGATTTCAAGATGTGTATAAGCAAGCAGGTCAGCGGCAACAATTTGCAGCAGCATGTTTTGCTGGCTGAAAGAACCTGTGCCAAACACAGTCAAAACGGCAGTTAAAAGCGCCCTGTAATTCATAGTTATCCCCTCTGGATTATGAATATAATCACGGATCCAATGGAAACAACCTGCCCTTTAACTGTCAGCGTTTATGCGCACGTCCATTTGATGGGTTTCCGCCTCTGGCGGGGAAAGATCACGCACAGCGCTGGGGAATTCTGAACGGTGTTTTTCAGCAAAAAGCACGGATTCCGGATCAGATTCTATGTTCGGGTCAGGCTGGCCCAGCAGACTGGCCAGTTGGCTGAAACTTTCATCGGTATTATCGTAATTATCGGTGGTAAAAAAACTGTCGAGCTTGGGCCAATAGGTGATTGCCTCATCGATCAGCGGGTCGGAACCTTTGACATATAATCCGGTTTGGATCATCGGTTCGGCTTTTTCATAGGCGGCAATGATGCTGCGGGTACGGTTGATTAATGCATTTTCGCCATCATTGGCCACGCCGGGCAGGCAGCGTGACACCGACCGGCGCACATCGGCTGCCGGAAAACGTCCGCGTTCGGCGATTTCGCGGTCTAGCACGATATGGCCATCAAGGACCCCGCGCGTGATGTCCGCCACGGGTTCTTCCATGTCTGATCCTGCGACCAGCACGGTGAATACGGCGGTGATATCGCCCGAACCCTCCGGTCCCGGTCCGGCGCGCTCGGCCAATTGGGCGATTAAATTGGCGGTAGAGGGCGGATAGGCGCGCAGGCTTGGGGCCTCACCCGCCGTTAACGCGATTTCGCGGTGGGCCTCAGCAAAGCGGGTGACCGAATCCATCAACAGCAACACATGTTTCCCTTGATCGCGGAATGTCTCAGCTGTGGCCATGGCCATCCATGCGGCACGGCGTTTGATAAGCGGCGATTGATCCGAGGTGGCCACAATAACAACGGCGCGTTTCATGCCCTCAGGCCCCAGAGCGTTTTCGATAAAGTCCCGTAATTCACGGCCACGCTCGCCAATCAGGCCGATGACCACAACATCGGCCTCCAGCCCCCTTGCCAATTGGGCCAGCAGGGTGGTTTTGCCCACGCCAGACCCCGCAAAAATGCCCAGCCGCTGGCCGCGCGCAATCGGCAGCATGGTATTGAACATCGCCAAACGCGTGTTCAGCCGCGCGCCCATGGCTTTGCGCTGGGCGGCTGCGGGCGGGCGGCGGCGAAGTTCGGCAATATTGCTCCCTTGAAAAAGCGCGCCCTTGTCGAGCGGTTTGCCAAATGCATCAATGATACGGCCAATCCAGCTGGCATCCGGTGCGGCGGAATTGGCGGCGCCAAGCGTGACTTGATCACCAATCGCAATACCCTCCATCGGGTCATAGGCCATGGCGCGAATGTGGTCAGGGGCTAACGAGACAATCTCGCCGCCGCGCGGATCGCCGCGCGATACTATAGTAACCTGATCGCCAACCCGCGCGTGATGCGCCAGCCCCGCGATTTTGATTGACCCTGAATCAACCCCCGCAACCACCCCGTGGGTTTGAACGGCGCTAAGGCTTTGGATCTTTCCGGTGAGCGGCGCAAAATCAATAAACATAAAACTGTATCCATCTCCGTGTTTGATTACCTTTTATTCACCATGATTAGTTAATTCTGACTGAAAGAAATCGAGGGAGAAGCCCCGAATGACCGAAAATATGAATATTTTTCAACTTGCGAGCCAATTGATAGCGCATGCAACCCGGCGACAGGGCCTTATCGCCCAAAATACCGCTAATGCGGATACGCCGGGGTATAAAGCAAAGGATTTAACGCCGTTTGCTGATTCGTTTAATCAAGGCGGTGGAATGGCGCTGCGGGCGACGCGGGCAGGGCATTTAAGCCCGTCAAGCAATGCCAACCGCGCTGAAGTTATTATTGATTCGATTTTTAGCGCAGAATCACCAAATGGTAATTCTGTTTCGATCGAAGACCAGATGGTGCGGGCCGCTGAGGTGCGTCATCAACATGATCTGGCCATCGGAATTTACCAGAAATCACTGCAAATTTTACGCACCAGTATGGGGCGCAAGTAAGGGAGAACCCTAATGTCTGATTTATCAAGTATCATGACGGCCTCAGCCAGCGGCATGGCAGCGCAAGCCGCGCGCCTGCGGCTGGTGTCGGAAAACATGGCTAATATTGATACGCCGGGATTTCGGCGCAAAATGGTCTCGTTTGAGGCGATGAATTCAATGATGACTGATGCGCAGGGGGTAAAAGCCGGCAATATGCAGCTTTCCCAAGCGCCGCTAAACCGGGTTTTTGACCCGGGCCACCCGCTGGCGGATGGCAATGGTTATTATGATGGTTCCAATATCGAAATCATGATCGAAATTGCGGATGCGCGCGAAGCGCAGCGCAGTTATGAGGCCAATTTGCGGATGTTTGACCAAGCCCGCCAAATGGCCTCCTCTACCCTTGAACTCCTGAGACGCTAGAAAGGCTGACCCATGGAAACCAACCCGTTTATTGCCTCGCAATTATATACCAACGCCCAGAATATCGCTAAACCGAGCGCAGATTCTGGCGGTGGTTCATCCCTGTTTGCCGATATGGCCAGCGATTTTATGGCCACTATGAAGGCCGGTGAAAACGCCGCGATTGCGGGTTTGACCGGCAAAGCGGATGCCGCCTCGGTGGTTGAAGCACTGGCGGCCAGTGAAATTGCCATTCAAACGGCAGTTTCCGTGCGCGACCGCGTGGTTGAGGCCTATCAAGAAATATTGCGGATGCCTGTATGACCGAGGCCGTTCTTATGGATGTCCTGCGCGAAGGGCTTTGGCTGGCGCTGGTGGTGGCGATGCCGGTTCTGTCGGTGGCGCTGCTGGTTGGCCTGGCGATTGGCTTGTTTCAGGCGTTGACCTCCATTCAAGAAATGACTCTGACATTTGTACCAAAACTTGGCGCCATATTGATCACGTTTTGGTTGACGATGGATTATTCAGGCCAGCTTTTGGTCGGATTTTTTGAAACTCAAATTGTTGCAAGAATTGCAGGAGGTTAAAAATGGATACCGCCGGATATGTAAGCCTGACCCGCCAAGTGGGCCTGTGGAAAGAAATGCAAACCGTGGCGAATAATATCGCCAATATGTCGACAACAGGATATCGTCGCGAAGGTGTGGTTTTTGCCGAAATGATTCAGGCCCTGCCAACCGAAGGCGGCAGCGTGGCCATGACCGCCGCGCGGGCTCGGTTTTCTGACCCCTCGCAGGGCGGACTGACCCATACGAAAAACCCGTTTGATCTGGCGATTCAGGGGCGCGGATATTTTATGGTCGAAACAGCCGAGGGCAATCGTTTGACCCGTGCCGGGGCGTTTGTGAAAAATACCGCTGGTGAATTGGTAAACCCTGATGGGTTACGGGTGCTGGACCTTGGCGGCGCGCCGATATTCATTCCGCCGGATGCCGCGCAAATTGCCGTGGCGCAGGATGGGACCGTTTCGACCAATGGCCGCCCTTTGGCGCAAATCGGGATTTTTGATGTTGAGGATCCAAACGCGATGTTGCGCCAGTCGGGCACAATTTTTGACCCCGGCGAGGAACCCATTCCTGTGGATGATCCGATGGTGTTGCAAGGGTTTGTTGAGGGATCAAATGTGAACCCTGTGCGTGAAATTGCGCGGATGATCGAGGTGCAACGTACCTATGAACTCGGGCAGAAATTTCTTGAAAATGAACATGAACGTATGCGCAACGTTAGCCGCACTCTTGGCCAACGTGCATAAAAGGAGAATATTATGAACGCTCTAAAAATTGCGGCAACGGGTATGGATGCCCAGCAAATGCGGGTTGAGGTGATCGCCAATAACCTCGCGAATATGAACACCACCGCGTATAATGCGCGGCGGGCCGAATTTGCCGATTTGCATTATCAGCAGGTGCAGCAGGCGGGCACGATCAGTGCCTCAACCGGCGCGATGCTGCCGGTCGGCGTGCAGCTTGGCATGGGCGTGCGGCCTGCGGCGGTAATGATGAGCGTGGAACAAGGCGCGCTGTCGCAAACCGGCAATGACATGGATGTCGCGATTGAAGGCAAGGGATATATCGAAATCGCGCTGCCCTCGGGTGTTTCGGGATATACCCGAGATGGTGCGTTGAAGCTAACCGGTGATGGGCAAATTGTGACCGCTGAAGGGTTTCCGATTGTGCCTGATATTACCATTCCTGACGGCACGCGGTCAATTTCGATTAATGGCGAAGGCGAGGTTTACGCCTATTTCAATGATCAGGTTGAGGCCGAATTGCTGGGCCAGATTACCTTGGCAACATTCACCAATGAGGCCGGGCTGGAGGCCACGGGCAGCAATGTTTATCTTGAAACCGCTGCATCGGGCGCAGCACAAGTTGGCGCCCCGGGCGTTGATGGGCGCGGCACGTTTCGCCAAGGCTATCTTGAGGGATCATCCGTGGATGCGGTGCGCGAAATCACCGAGCTGATCGAGGCGCAGCGCGGGTATGAGCTGAACGCCAAAGTAATCACCGCCGCTGACCAGATGCTCGGCGCAACCACGCAGATCCGTTGATGCGCGCGCTGGTTTTCATATTTTGGTGCTTGGCGGGGCCGCTGGCTGCGCAAACTGTTGTGGCAACACAAGGTATTCGCAGTCAGACCATTATCACAGCTGAACTTGTGGGCCTTAGCGACACAGATACCGTCGGGGCTTATGGTGTGCTGGCAGCGGTGATCGGTATGGAAGCACGGGTGAATATTTACCCCGGCCGCCCGATTATGCTCGATGAACTGGGCCGCCCTGCGATTTTGGAACGTAATCAACAGGTGGTGATGGTTTTCGTCAGTGGCGGGCTTAGCATTACATCTGAGGGGCGCGTGCTGGATCGTGCCGGTATTGGTGAGCGGGTGCGCGTAATGAATCTTGCGTCAAAATCAATTGTATTTGGGACCGTCACAGCTGACGGCAAAGTTGAAGTAGGAACATAATGAAAAGTATTGCGTTGATGATCATGGCTTTTGCATTGAGCGGCTGTTTGGAGCGGCTCAATGATGTTGGGCGTGCGCCTGCATTTACCCCGATGGATGCGGGCATGACGGCGGGGATATCGCCGCAACGTGCAGCAATGGCCGCCCAACCGCCAGCGGTGCGGCGTGAATTTTATGAACAGGGGTCATTATGGCAATCCGGCCCGACATCCTTGTTTGGAGATCGCCGCGCGGCGCGCCGTGGTGATATTCTGACCGTGATTATTGATATTGATGACGAGGCGCAGTTACAAAATACCACGTCACGCACCCGTTCCAGCGGTGAGAATCTGGCGATTGCAGAATTGCTGGGCATTCCGCACCTTATTGAATCAAACATTGTCGGCGACGGAAATCTTGATCCGGCGCTTGGTATCACCTCATCCTCAACCACTGATGGCACCGGCACTGTGCGGCGCAATGAAACCGTCATGCTGCGCATTGCTGCCACCGTAGTTGAGGTATTGCCAAACGGGCATCTTGTGGTGCGTGGCACGCAAGAGGTTCGGGTGAATTATGAACTACGGGATTTGCAGGTGGCGGGGATTATCCGGCCCGAGGATATCTCACGCCAGAACACCATTAGCTATGACAAAATGGCCGGAGCGCGGATTTTATATGGTGGCCGTGGGCAGATCAATGATGTGCAACAGCCACGTTATGGCCAGCAAATCATTGAAATTCTGGCACCGTTTTAGGGGGTATCATGGGTAAACTCATTCCGATTATTCTAATTTTAGCTGGCGTTGGTGGCGGCATTGGGGCTGGCATCATGCTGCGGCCTAGTGCAGATGCTGATATGGCGGCAATGGATGATGAGCGCGGTGCGGAAATGCCGAGCGATGATGGTTCTGGTGAGCCAGCCGATGATGGTTATGGGGACCCTGCTGATGACCAGGATGAACCTGCGGCAAAAAGCGGTGACTATGGTGATGGACCCGCGCTCTCAGCCATTGAGTATGTGGCCTTGCGGCGACAACTTATTGTGCCGCTGGTTGATGGTAATCGCGTTGGTGCATTGATTGTATTGTCCCTGTCGATTGAGGCGGTGGGCGGCAATATTGAGCTGATTTATGATCTCGAACCCAAATTACGTGATGAATTTTTGCAGGTGCTTTTCCGCCATGCCAATACCGGCGGATTTGACGGGATGTTTACCACCAGCGAAGCGATGAATGATTTGAGATCGGCGCTGAATGCCGCAGCCCGCGACGTTTTGGGGTCATCTGTGGTACAACAAGTATTGATAACAGAAATTCTGCGTCAGGAAATTTAGTTATTCGTCAATCAGGCCAAGCTCCAGCAGGTTGGTCTCTAAATCATCAAAGTTTTGGGCCGAGAAATGCCCGAAACCTTGCATCCATTCACTGGCGTTGGACATGGCATCCGGTTCCAACTGGCATATTTTTTCCCGGCCTTGTTTGATTTGCCGGATTAATCCGACGCGCTCAAGAATGTGCAGATGTTTTGAAATCATCGCCATGCTGATATCAAACGGCTCTGCAACCAGTTTAACGGTTTGATCACCCTCAAGAAGCTGGGCCAGAATGGCACGCCGAGTTGCATCTGACAGCGCGGAAAATACATCATCCAGCGGGCTTTTCGTATTCTTAACCATTCGGTTGACTATCACCAGCGGCGCCAAACAGTCAACCAATCGGTTGATTGACTGGGCGATTATTTTTGGAATTAATTTCGCAACAGGCATGTGCCAGCACGCCTCAGGTAATATTTATTCAGTAAAAACAATTAGTTGATGCGATAAGTGGGTTGTGTTGAAATTCTTGACAGCCCCTCATTCCCCCCATATGTTGCGCTTGAGTTTCCTAGGGGATTCCGTTTGATGTGTTTTAGGGGGAAGACGGCCAATGTCCGATAATCTTGACCCGAAAAAACTGGCCGCGCTGGCTGATAAAATTGATGCAGCGCAAAAGCCGAAAGAACGGAAAGCCCAAAAAGGCGATAAATACACCGGTGCCGGTCAGGCTTGGCAGATGGTGATTGAATTAACGGTTGGCATGGGAATTGGCGTGGCGATCGGGTTTGGTCTGGATTATGTAACGGGGTTCCAACCCTTGTTCTTGGTCATATTTTCTTTGTTGGGTTTTGTGGCTGGTGTGCGTGTAATGATGCAAACCGCCAAAGCCCAGCAAGCAGCAAACGAGGCGAAAGCCTTACGGAATAAAGCGGCGAGTAGTTCGCCAAACAAAAGGTAAGACGCGTGTCAGAAGAGTCA
This sequence comes from uncultured Rhodobacterales bacterium, assembly GCA_964497195.1. GTDB lineage: Bacteria > Pseudomonadota > Alphaproteobacteria > Rhodobacterales > Rhodobacteraceae > UBA3077. The sequence continues at coordinate 8,490 of CAZCDC010000050.1, forward strand.
GCTTTCAATATTCATCCAATGGATCAGTTTGTCATCAAACCTTTGTTTGGCGGCTCTGATGTCAATATTAACGAAGTTATGGCGGGTGTTCAGTGGTACACCCCAACGAATGTGACGCTGTGGGCAGGTCTGACGGTGCTTGCGATTGCATTGCTGTTTATTATGGGCACCCGGGGGCGCGCAATTGTACCGTCGCGCACGCAATCCGTTGTGGAGATAATGTACAGCTTTATCCGCAGCATGATTGTTGATATCGCGGGCGAAGACGGGCTTAAATATTTCCCGTATATCATGACGCTTTTCTTGTTTATCCTGTTTGCAAATGTTTTGGGGCTGCTACCTTATAGCTTTACTATAACGTCCCATATTGCTGTAACCGGCGTGTTGGCGATGGCGGTTTTCCTTGCGGTCACGGTGATTGGTTTCGCCCGAAACGGCATTGGTTTTCTGGGGCTGTTCTGGGTTTCCGAAGCGCCGCTGGCTTTGCGTCCTGTTTTGGCATTTGTCGAAATCATTTCGTATTTTGTTCGTCCGGTCAGCCATTCTATCCGGCTGGCAGGCAACATGATGGCCGGCCACGCGGTTATCAAGGTTTTTGCTGGTTTTGCCGGGGCGCTTGGGGTTGGTGCGGTTGTGCCGATCCTTGCGATTACCGCGGTTTACGGGCTTGAGGTTCTGGTGGTTACCATCCAGGCATATGTATTTACAGTTCTGACTGTTGTTTACCTGAAAGATGCGCTGCATCCGGGACATTAGGCAAATCAGAATATAATTCCAGCCATTCTTACAAGGAGAAATAAAATGGCAATTGAAGGTGATATCGCACAAATGGGTGCATTGATTGGTGCGGGTCTTGCGACAATGGGCATGGGTGGCGCGGCCATCGGTGTGGGCAATGTTGTGGGCAGCTATCTGTCGGGCGCATTGCGCAACCCTGCTGCCGCTGGTGGTCAGACTGCAACCATGTTTATTGGTATTGCGTTTGCTGAGGCTCTCGGGATTTTCTCGTTCCTCGTTGCATTGCTGTTGATGTACGCACAATAGGCTGATTGATCTGGTGGCCCGCTTGGGGCCGCCGCTGGATTGAGTGGAGGGCGACAAGCCCTCCGATAGCTTTTTGGAGTTACCCATGGCCAACCATGAAGAAATAGCTGCAACAGAACCTGTTGCCGAGGCGGCTCAAGCTGCCAATGCGGGTCACGACGTGGCTGAAGCAGGCGCGGCATATTTGCCGTCCAGCTTTGAGGGCATGCCTCAACTAGAATTTAGCACATTTCCAAACCAGATTTTCTGGATGGTTATCGCGCTGGTGATGATTTATTTCATCATCTCGAAAATCGCGTTGCCGCGGATCGGCGGGGTTCTAGAAGAACGCCATGACACGATTAGCGGTTATATTGCGCAGGCGGCTGATTTTAAATCGCAAGCTGAACAAGCTGAAGCGGATTATGAAGCTGCACTGACAGAGGCGCGTTCCGAGGCGATGAAAATTGCCGAGGAAACCAAAGCTGATATCCAAAAAGATTTGGACAAAGCCATCGCCAAAGCCGACGCAGAAATTGGGGCAAAAGCCGCTGAATCCGAAGCCGCAATTTCAGCCATCCGCGATAGCGCAGTTGAAAATGTGCGTGAGGTCGCAAGCGAAACCGTCGCAGCGATTGTTGCGTCATTGATGCCATCCGCATCAGATGACAAAGCGCTTAAAGCTGCTGTAACCAGCCGGATGAAAGGGTGAATTCATGAAAAACCTGATTAAATCAACCCTTGCTTTGACGGTTCTATCGTCACCGGTATTTGCTGCCAGCACTGGTTTTACACTGAACAACACCAACCTTGTTGTGACAATATCTTTTTTGCTGTTTGTTGGCGTTTTGCTTTATTTCAAAGTACCCAAAATGATGGGAAAAATGCTGGATGATCGCGCTGAGGCGATTAAGACTGAAATCGACGAAGCCCGTGCGTTACAAGAAGAAGCCAAAACTATTCTGGCGTCTTATGAGCGCAAACGCAAAGAAGTTGCCGAGCAATCCGAGGGCATCATTGCATCCGCCAAAGCCGAAGCAGAACTTGCCGCCGTGGCCGCAAAAGATGCGCTAAAGGAGACCATTGCGCGTCGTTTGCAAGCGGCTGTTGACCAGATACAATCTGCTCAGGACGCTGCGGTGCGCGAAGTCAAAGACAAAGCCGTAACCATTGCTATTGCAGCAGCCGGTGATGTGATTGCGTCCAAGATGGCTGCCAAAGACGGCAATGCGTTGATTGACGGGGCGATCAAGGATGTTGGTGCAAAACTGCACTAACCCTTGCCAAAACTATTTGACCAAACCCGGCCAATGCGCCGGGTTTTTTCGTTTTCAGGCGCGGCCTGTTTTGATAACGCCACAATGGAATGCCCAACGGCAATCACAAACGCATTCGTCATATGGCTGACCCGATTTTGTCATCGTGATATGCTGTTCAACCCGTTTCAAAGGGCTTCAAAGATTGCCAAATCAAAACCATACGGGCTTTCACCTACGAACCACGGCACGGAAAATTCACATAGCTACGGCCAATAGAGGGCGTTTACCCATATTTCCAATTGGTCTTTTGAAATTTCATTTTCATCCGCGATCAGTGCTGCAAGATACATCGTATCGGAATTTCCGGTGGCAAATAACGCCGGCAACAGCGCGTGGTTTTCTCCATAATGTTTATCAGACATTAACCGATATTCACAAATTTGCATAATGATGGCCATTGATGCATGAAAAAGGGCCGCAAAAAGCGGCCCTCAAAAATTGCGGTAATCAACAAATTTACCGGTTAGGCGTGATGAAGATTTCTACGCGACGATTTTGTTGACGACCATTGCGTGTTGCGTTTGACGCAACGGGTTGGGTTTCACCCAAGCCATAAGCGCGCAGGCGTCCACCCGAAACACCAGCGTTACGCAGCACTCCGCGAACCGATGCGGCACGGCGTTCTGACAGGCCTTGGTTGTAATTCGCATCACCCGTTGAATCGGTATGGCCAACGACCTCTACCGTAGTATTTGGGTATTGCTGCAAGTTTGCCGCCAATGCATTCAAGGACGACACAAAGCCCGATTTTAGCTGAGCGCTATCAACCGGAAATGTGATGGATTCTGGCAAGGTAACAATAAGCTGGCTGCCTGTGTTGACAATCGATACACCGCTGCCACCCATTTGTTGGCGAAGCGCGGCTTCTTGGCGATCAAGATCATCACCGATTGCGCCGCCAATGCCCGCGCCGATCAGGCCGCCAATTACGGCACCTCGGGTGTTATTGCCAGCGATTGCAGCACCAATTGTGGCGCCAAGCCCCGCGCCCAGCAATGCGCCGGTTCCGGTGTTGTTTGTTGTTCCGTTCGGGTTTGTACAGGCGGACAAGCCAAGGCCTGCAATCAATACCACTGCGGTGGAAGTTTTTAATATAGCCATTGAAATACCTCATTTCTTTGAATTATTTGGCGGTGTGGCTATCTTAGACCCGAACCGCTCCGGACCCACAAGCAAATGTCGGTCACGGGATTTTCATATGCCTAAAACGGCAAGGTTCTGCCGATTTAACGAGATTTACCGTCAAAAACAGCGGCTTCGCGGGCCAAAAGCGCGCGTTTGGTGGGCAATCCCCAATGATAGCCCCCCAATGCGCCGGATTTTCGCAAGGCGCGGTGGCAGGGAATCAGCCAGCTAACCGGATTGCGCCCAACAGCCGTGCCAACCGCGCGGTTAGCCTTTGGGTTACCAATAACGCGGGCGATTTCGGAATAGGTGGATACGTGGCCCGAGGGGATTTGCAACAATGCCTCCCATACTTTTATTTGTAAGGGGGACCCGCTCATCAGTAATTTTGCCTCGCCTTTTCCTGAAATGGCGGCATTAACCCATGGGGCCAGTTTTTCCGGGGCTTCGCTGTATTCTGCTTTTGGCCAACGGCCAAACAGGTCTGCTTGTGCGGCTTCATCGCCAACAGAATTGCAAAATGCCAAGCCGCAAATGCCGCGCGCTGTTCCGGTGGCCAAGACGCGGCCAAACGGGGTTTCGAACCAGCCGTAAAAAATGCATAATCCTGCGCCGCGACGCGCATATTCGCCGGGGCTCATGGCCTCCCAATTAACAAATAGATCGTGCAATCGTGACGGGCCGGAAAGACCGGTTTCATGGGCTGTGTCTAGCAGCGAAAAGCGGTTTTTCAGCAGGTCACGCGCCATGTCTAATGTCAGGTATTGCAGGTATTTTTTTGGGCTGATGCCTGTCCATTTGCTGAATACGCGCTGAAAATGGGCGGGGGACAGGCCAACGGCTGCGGCGATCTCGTCAAGGCTGGGCTGGTTCGTGCTGCGGGCTTCGATAAATTCAATCGCGCGGGCAATAAGCGCGTAATGGTATGGGTCATTGCTGGATTGCTGGTTCATACCCAACCATACGTCAACGACACCTAATCACCACCCGTTTCTTGCTTATTCACTTGATTAATTGGGTAGCGTCATGCCATTTAGCCGGATGCAAAAACAGCTCGATTATAATACCATCCACGAGATTTTTAGCCGGTTTCGCGCCAGCGAGGCGGAGCCGAAAGGTGAGCTGGATCATGTGAATGTTTATACGCTGGTTGTGGCTGTGGCGCTGTCAGCGCAGGCTACGGATAAGGGTGTTAATCTTGCAACAAAAGCGCTTTTTGAAATCGCTGACACCCCACAAAAAATGCTGGATCTCGGCGAGGCGGCGCTGATTGAGCACATCAAAACCATTGGCCTGTTTCGCAACAAAGCTAAAAATGTCATCAAAATGAGCCAGACGCTGGTTGATGATTATAATGGTGAGGTTCCCAGCAGCCGTGCGGCGCTGGTTTCACTGGCAGGTGTGGGGCGCAAAACCGCCAATGTGGTGCTGAACATGTGGTTCAAAATGCCAGCGCAGGCGGTGGATACCCATATTTTCCGGTTTGGCAATCGCACCGGCGTTGCACCGGGTAAAAATGTTGACGTGGTTGAACGTGCCATTGAGGATCACATTCCTGCGGAATTTCAACACCATGCGCATCACTGGATGATTTTGCACGGACGTTATGTATGCAAAGCCCGTAAACCGGTTTGCACCAATTGTATTATCGCCGAATTTTGCGATTCCGAGGAGAAAAATCTATGAATAAGTCCCTGAAAGTTGTTGGTATTGGCAACGCCATGGTGGATATCCTGTCCCATGTCGAGGATGAATTTCTGGCTACTCACGGCATTGAAAAAGGCATTATGACCCTGATCGACCGTGAGCGCGCCCGTGTTTTGTATGAACATATCGGGCCAAGCATGGAAATATCCGGCGGCTCTGCGGCCAATACAATTGCCGGTTTGGCAGCCCTTGGCGTGGCAACAGCCTATGTTGGCAAAGTAAAAGACGACCAATTGGGAGAGATTTTCGCCCATGATTTGCGTGCGCAAGGCGCGGTATTTGAAACTCCGTTTGCACCAAATGATCACGCCGCCGAAACCGGCCGTTGCACAGTGATGGTCAGCCCAGATCATGAGCGCACGATGAACACCTATTTGGGCGTGTCGGAATTTTTGGGGCCGGATGATATTGATATAAAACAGATGGGTGATACTGACTGGATTTACCTTGAAGGCTATCGTTTTGACGGGCCTGACAGTGTTGCGGCTTTTGCCAAGGCGATAAAGGCGTGCAAAGCGGCGGGTGGCAAAGTTTCGGTGACGTTGTCTGATCCGTTTTGTGTTGAGCGCCACCGGGATGCGTTTCGCGTTTTGATCCGCGATCATATTGATTTGTTGTTTTGCAACGAAC